>JBDTQJ010000021.1:0-22208 GCA_039932235.1 Chloroflexota bacterium | reverse complement strand
GCGCGTCGCGGCCCGGTGCCCGCGGCGAGAGCCTCGACAACTACGTCAAGCGCCTCGATGACCTGCAGCAGATCGCGCTCAGCTTCCCAGGCGTCGAGCGCTGCTTCGCCATCCAGGCCGGCCGCGAGATCCGGATCCTCGTGCGCCCCGAGGATATCGACGACCTGGCCTCCAGCCGCCTGGCACGCGACGTGGTCAAGCGCATCGAGGAACAGCTCCAGTACCCCGGCCAGATCAAGGTCACCGTGATCCGCGAGACGCGCGCCGTCGACTACGCCCGGTGACGGCCAGCCGCAGCGGCCTCCGCGTCCTGCTCATCGGCGACATCATCGGCAAGCCGGGCCGCCAGGCGATTGCCCACGCGCTGCCCGATCTGCGCAGCGAGCTCGCGATTGACCTGGTGGTCGCCAACGGCGAGAACGTGGCGGCCGGCATGGGGCTCACCCCCTCGCTGGCGGAGGAGCTGCTGCGCAGCGGGATCGACGTCATCACCAGCGGCAACCACATCTGGGACAAGCGCGAGATCTACGACTACCTCGACGGTGACCGGCCGGTCCTGCGCCCCCTCAACTACCCGCACGACGCCCCGGGCCGCGGCTGGCTGGTCCATCACGCCGCGGACGGCACCGAGGTGGCGGTCATCAACATCATGGGCCGTGTCTTCATGAACCAGCTGGATTCGCCATTCGCCGCGATGGACACCCTGCTGGACGAGGCGGCCGAGCCGCTGCCGCGGGTCCGCCTGGTCGACTTCCACTGCGAGATCACGTCGGAGAAGAACGCCATGGGCTGGTACCTCGACGGGCGGGTGACCGGCGTGGTGGGCACCCACACCCATGTGCCGACCGCCGACGCGCGCCTGCTCCCCAAGGGCACCGCCTACATCAGCGACCTGGGCATGACCGGGCCGCGTGACTCGATCATCGGCTTCGACATTGCCACCGTGCTGCCGCGCTTCACGCAGCACCTGCCCACCCGCTTCCAGGTCGGCAGCGGACCGGTGAGCCTCAACGCCGTGCTGATCGAAGCCGACCGGGCCACCGGGCAGGCACTCGGCATCACCCAGGTGCAGCGGCTCGTCGAGGTCGACTAGACCGATGCGGCCCGCGCCGCCCCTGCTGGTCGTCGTCGGCCCGACCGCCTCCGGCAAGACCGATCTCGCCCTGGCGCTGGCGCGCCACGTCGATGTCGAGATCCTGGTCGCCGATTCGCGCCAGGTGTACCGCGGCATGGACATCGGGACCGCCAAGCCCGATGCGGCGGCCCGCGCCGCGGTGCCACACCACCTGCTGGACCTGGTCGCGCCCGATGCGCGGTTCACGCTTCACGACTGGCTGACGGCCGCACGGCGCGTCGTCGGCGAAGTGGCCGATCGCGGCAGGCTTCCGCTCGTCGTGGGCGGGACCGGGCTGTACGTGTCGGCGCTCGTCGACGGCTACCGGCTCGGCGGGCAGGCCCCCGACCCGGAGCGCCGTGCCGACCTCGAGCGCATGTTGGAGCGGGATGGTCTTTCGTCGATGGCCGATCACCTCGCGGCGATCGACCCGGACGTGGCCGGGAGGATCGACCTCCGCAACCCACGGCGTCTGCTGCGCGCCATCGAGCGCGCCGAGGCAATGGCCCAGGGCGAGACAGTGTCCGGTACGACTCGCGAGCCCCATTCAGGCCCGGTGCGCATGATCGGCCTGCGCCGTGAGCGCGACGTACTCGGCACGCGCATCAGGTCCCGCGCGACGGCGATGTTCGCCGGCGGGCTGCTCGACGAGGTGCGCGGCCTGCTGGCGGCCGGTTACGGGTCCGAGCTCGAGCCGATGACCGGCCACGGCTACCGCGAGGCGGCGCGCCACCTGGCGGGGGAGTGGTCGCTCGAGGAGGCGCTCGACGTGACGATCACGCGCACGCGCCAGTACGCGCGCCGCCAGATGACCTGGTTCCGTCGCGAGGCGCGGATCACGTGGCTGGACGCCGGCGATGGTCCGGCGGACGCACCGGGACTTGTGGCAGCGGCCCGCGAGGCGGCGGGGGAGTGGTAGCGGTGGCCGCGGCGATGCTGCGCTACCATGAACCGAACACATGTCCGAACACGCGCCCATGATCGATCTCACCGCGAGCGACGAGCGCGCCTTCCTGATCGGTATCGATCACCCCGACGCGACCAGCTGGCCTGTCCAGCGCAGCCTCGCCGAGCTCGGGGCGCTCGCCGAGTCGGCAGGCGCCACGGTGGTCGGCAGCGCCTTCCAGCGCCGCCCGCGGCCGGACGGGCTGTGGTACTTCGGCAAGGGCCGCGCCGCCGAGCTGGTGGAGGAGAAGGCCGCCAGCGACTTCAACGTCCTGGTCGTCGATGACGAGCTATCGCCGAACCAGCAGCGCAACCTCGAGACGCTGCTCGACTGCAAGGTGCTCGACCGGTCGGCGCTGATCATCGACATCTTCGCCCAGCGGGCGCGCACCCACGAGGGACGCCTGCAGGTCGAGCTGGCCGGCCTCGAGTACCACCTCCCGCGGCTCACCCGCCTGTGGACCCACCTGTCGCGCACCCGCGGCGGGATCGGTACGCGGGGCGGCCCCGGTGAGACGCAGCTCGAGACCGACCGACGCCTCATTGGCGAGCGGATCCAGAAGCTCAAGCGCGAGCTGCGCGACGTGAAGCGCCACCGCGACACCGCCTCCCGGCGGCGTGACGAGTCATCGGTCGCCTCGGTGGCCCTGGTGGGGTACACCAATGCCGGCAAGAGCACGCTGCTGAACCGTCTTGCTGATGCCGACGTCTACGCCGCCGACAAGCTGTTCGCGACCCTCGACCCGACGAGCCGCCAGGTGACCCTGCCGACCGGCCAGCGGATCGTGGCATCCGACACCGTGGGCTTCATCAACAAGCTCCCGCACCACCTGGTCGACGCGTTCCGCGCCACCCTCGAGGAGGTGCTGCGCGCCGACATCCTGCTCGAGGTGGTCGACGCCTCGGATCCCAACTTCGTGGGCCAGCAGGAGGCGGTCCAGGCCGTGCTTGACGAGCTGGGCGCCGGCGACAAGCCGCGAATCACGGTCTACAACAAGGTCGATCTGCTCGACAAGGACCTGCGGACGGACGTCGTCGTGCCCGACGACGAGCGCGTGGCGTTCGTCAGCGCCACGAGTGGCGAAGGGACCGATGCGCTGCGCGCCAAGATCGCAGCTGCGCTGCGCGAGCACATGGTGGCGGTTGACGCGGTGGTGCCGTATGCGCGCGGCGAGCTCGTTGCGCGTGCCCGCCTGGCAGGCGACGTCAACGAGGCCTACACCGATGACGGCATCCGGGTTTCCGGTCACCTCCCGGCGGCGATCGCCGGAGAGCTGGGATCGGCCGCTCGCGCGGCCGACGAATCAGGAGCGGAGCGAACCGTTCCGGGCTGAGAGCCCGACCTGGGACGCCGTCTGCGCCGCGGGGTGGCGTCGCGTGACCATGTGGCGCACGGCAACCCCGGCGAAGAGCCAGGTCACCGCGGGCAGCAACATCGCGCCATAGCCGCGCAGAAGCGCTCCCAGCTCACCGGGAATCATGAAGCCCGCCGTCACGGCCGCAGCCGCCAGGGCCAGGCCGCCAATGCCGAGTCGCGCGAGTCCTGAGAGGTTCTGCATGCGGGCAGCATGGCGACGCGAGGGCCACGGCACCATGACGCTTGTGGCGGACGGCACCGAACGAAGGTCCTGCGCGCTGCGCTCGTCTCTTAATCACTTCCGCAAAGATATGTTATGTGATGTAGGCCTGTGGGACTGAGTTGTTTCAGGGGCCGTGGCCCGTCAGCGAAGGCGTGTCACGTTCGCGGCGGCCACCGGCCGCGACATCCCCTTCAGCTCCAGCTCGCCGACCCATTCGACTTCGACGAGATCCTCGACCATCGCCTGCGTCCGCTGGCTGACGAGGATCTGGTTCGCCTCCGCCTTGCTCGAGAGCCGCGATGCCATGATCACGACATTGCCGATCGCGCCGTAATCGTGGCGCCCTTCGAAGCCGATGCGCCCGAGCGTCGCGTAGCCGACCGCGATGCCCGCCCCGAAGCCCAGCTGGTAACCCCGCTTGTTCCACTGTGCCGACAGATCGGCGAAGCGCTCCCGCATCTCGACGGTCATGCGCACCGCCCGCGCGACGTGGTCCTCCTGTGGCACCGGGTCGTTGAAGAAGATCATCACCCCGTCCCCGGCGAAATGCTCGAGCGTGCCGCCGTGGGCCACGATCGATGTCCCCAGCATGCGGTGATACTCGCCCAGCACGCCCAACAGCTCCTCGGGGTCCGCACCCTCGGCGAATGAGGTGAAGCCGCGCAGGTCGCAGAACGCGACGGTGATCATGCGCCGATGACCGGCCAGCATCCCCTCCCCGTCATCCGACGAGATGAGCGACGCGATCGCAGGCGAGAGAAATCGGCTCAGCTCGGTCTTCTGCCGATCGATGGTCGCGGTCAGGGCACGTTGCCGCTCCAGGTGCTCCACCTCCAGGTCGTGCAGCCGCTTGGCGGCGAGCGACGCGTTGACCCGGGCCTCGAGGATGCGCGGGTTGATCGGCTTGGTCAGGTAGTCGGTGGCGCCGAGCTCGATGCAGCGGACGACGCTGTCGAGCTCCTCCACGCCCGATACCACCAGCACGGGCAGGTGCAGCAGGTCAGGATCCGCCTTGAGCGCCTCCAGCGTGGCATAGCCGTCGAGCTCGGGCATCACCACATCGAGCAGGACGAGGTCGAAGTCCGCTCCCGGCGCGCGAAGCGCCTCGAGTGCCTCGCGGCCGTTCTCGGCCTCGGTGGTGAGGAGGCCGAGCCGCTCCAGGTGGCGCACCAGGAGTCGGCGATTGACGACGCTGTCGTCAACGACCAGCGCCGCCCCGCTCACCCGCTCCCCCCGTTGTCGATCCACGACCGCAGTGCTACCACGAGGGGCATCCAGAGCCCGC
This sequence comes from Chloroflexota bacterium, assembly GCA_039932235.1. Lineage (GTDB taxonomy): Bacteria > Chloroflexota > Limnocylindria > QHBO01 > QHBO01 > JAICQM01. Next base: position 17,284 of record JBDTQJ010000021.1, on the reverse strand, counting down.
GCATCAGGGCCAGCTCTTGTGTCGGGACGTCACCCGCGCGGGCCGTCGCCTCCGCCTGTCGAGCAGCGGCGGCAAGGCTCATGCCCCCCACGGTGGCGCTGCTCGACTTGAGGGTGTGCGCCGGACGCACCGCCGCCGCCGCGTCGCCTGCGGTGCAGGCGGCCTCCAGCTCGTCGAGCTGACGCGCGCCGTCGGTCAGGAACGTCTCGGCGAGATCGGCCACGAAGTCGCGGTCGCCATCGACCGCGGCGCAGAGCTCATCGAGCACCCCCACCTCCAGGGCTGCCGGCTCAGACATCGACGCCCGGGGCGCGCTCGAGGGCTGACGCCAGCTCGGCTGGTCGAATCGGCTTGCTGATGTAGTCGTTCATGCCGGCCGCGAGGCACGCCTCGCGATCTCCCGCCATCGCGTTGGCGGTCATGGCCACGATCCAAAGCGGCCGTTCGGGCCACGTCGCCCGGATCTCGCGGGTGGCACCGAGCCCGTCGAGCTCGGGCATCTGGATATCCATCAGGACCACGTCATAGGCTCCCTTCTCGAGTGCATCCACCGCCTGGCGTCCATCGTTGGCCACGTCGACCTGGTACGACATCTGGGCGAGCAGCCGGATGGCCAGCTTCTGGTTCACTGGGTTGTCCTCGGCGAGCAGGATGCGCAGCGGATGCCGCTCGCCGAGGAGGCGTCCCTGGCCGTCGGCCGCGGTCGGCGCGACGGGGCGGGTAACGACTGCGCCGAGCAGGACGGTGGCGATGACGTCGTGCAGGGCAGACGGCTTCACGGGCTTGGCCAGCCAGGCGGCGACCGCGGAGTCGTCACGATCGCGTGTCCCGATCGACGATAGGATCACCACCGGCATCGGTGTTTCGCCGTCAGCCGTGGGCACTCGCGCGGCGAGCTCAAGGCCATCGATCTCCGGCATCAGCAGATCGACGAGCGCGATGTCGAAGCGCTCCCCCGCCGCAAGCCAGGCAAGGGCTTCCGCCGGCGAGCCGGTCTCCCGGGGGACCATCCCCCATCGGCCCGTCTGCGCGACCAGGATGCGCCGGTTGGTGGCGTTGTCGTCGACCACCAGGACGCGTCGTCCGGCGAGGTCCACATCGGTCCGCATCGGGCGTGCGGGCGTGATTGCGTGGGCCGCGGCGGCGGGCAGCCGAACGAGGAGCTGGAACTGGCTCCCCTCCCCCGCCACCCCGCTGCTGGTCGCGGCCAGCGTTCCTCCCATCAGCTCTGCGATGCGGCGGCTGATGGCCAGGCCCAGGCCGGTGCCGCCGTACCGGCGAGCGATCGAGGCATCCACCTGGCTGAACGACTGGAAGAGCTTGCCCATCGCCTCGGGCGGGATGCCGATGCCGGTGTCCTTGACGTCGACCTCGATCTCCCACTGCTGGCGGCCCAGCGAGCGGCCGCCGACCGACACCACGACCTCACCGCGTTCGGTGAACTTCACCGCGTTGGAGAGCAGGTTCAGCAGGACCTGGCGCAGACGTCCGGCGTCGCCCACCAGGGCCACGGGGAGTGTCTCGTCGACCGTGTACGCGAGCTCGATGCCCTTGTTGGCGGCCGTCGGGGCGAGGATGTCGAGTGCTGCCTCGACCGTTTCGCGGAGCACGAACGGCATGGCTTCCAGCTCGACCCGGCCTGCCTCGATCTTGGAGAAGTCGAGCACGTCATTGATGATCGTGAGGAGCGCGTCGCCCGACGTGCGGATCGTCTCCGCGAAGTCGCGCTGTTCCTCGTCGAGGGGCGTGTCGAGGAGGAGCCCGCTCATGCCGATGACCGCGTTGAGCGGCGTGCGGATCTCGTGGCTCATCGCGGCCAGGAAGCTGCTCTTGGCCTCGTTCGCCTGCTCGGCTGCCGTGCGTGACTCTCGCGCCTCGGCGAAGAGCCGCGCGTTCTGGAGCGTGATCGCCGCCTGCTGCGACATGCGCTCCAGGAAGGAGAGGTCCGCGGCAGTGAACGGATCGCCGCCCCCTGAGCGCCAGACGGCCAGGATGCCGATCACCGCGCCCCGGATGACGAGCGGCGCCACCATCAGCCGGTCATCGTCATCGTCCTCCGTGCCCTCGATGATTCGCGCTCGCGGGTCGCGACGCGGGTCGTTGACCACCTCGGGCTGGCCGCTCGTCGCCACCGCGCCGATGATGCCCTCTCCGCGGGTGACGAGCATCTCGCGGATCGATGGGGCGATGTCGCCGATGGCGACCGTGGCCCGAAAGGTATCGCCTGTCTCGTCGGGCAGGAAGACGGCGCTGGTGTCCGCCCCGACCAGCACACGCGCGCGCTCTGCGATGAGCTCGAGGGTCGCGGCCGGATCGAGGGTCGCCGACATCTCGCGGCCCACGTCGGCGAGTGCCGCCATCTCGTTTGCCCGGCGCCGCGTCTCCGCGTAGAGGCGCGCGTTCTCGACGGCCACGCCCACGTTGGCCGCGATGGTGGACAGCAGCCGGGCATCGGCATCGGTGAAGCGCCCGTCCTGCGTCGTGCTCTGCACGCTGATCACGCCCAGCGATCGGTCGCCGGCCATGATCGGCACGCCGAGCCAGGAGCGAGCGATGGTGCCCACGCCGCGCTCGCCGAGGGCCTCCCACTCCGACTCGTGGTTGATGAGGAGCGGCTCGCGGCGCTCCATGACGCGCCAGCTGAGGCCGGTTCCGCGCGCTATCGGCTCCTGCGGCTCGAACCGGCCATTCTCGACGTGGTAGGCGAACTCGACCATGTCCGTCTCCGGGTTGAGCAGTGCCACGTACGCGATGTCGGCCTCGAACGCGTCGCGGGTCTTGTCGCCCACCAACGTGAGCAGCGGCGCCAGCTCGAGCTCACCGGCGAGGGCCTCGCCGACGGTGTTGATGGTGGCCAGCTCCTCCACCCGGCGCCGTGTCTCGTCGATGAGGCGTCCGGTGCGAAGCGCGACGCTGAGGCTCGCCGCGATCGTGGTCAGCAGCGAAACGTCACGCTCGTCGAACGCGCCCTCGCGGTCGAGGTTCTGGAGCGAGATCACGCCGAGCATCTCCTCGCCAACCACGAGTGGCGCGAAGATGGCGGAGAGCGCGGGCTCGCCCACGAGCTGTGCCGGTTGGCCGACCTCGGCCCCGCGGGCCCGCAGGTCGTGGCTGATGAGCAGTGGCTCCCGGGTCGTGATGACATGCTTGCGGAAGCCCATGAGCGGACGCGACTCGATCGGGAAGCTCTGGCCCCGCTCCAGGGTGAAGGGAAAGGTCATCGTCTCGGTAGTCGGGTCATAGATGGCGATGTCGACCACCTGGGTGTCGAAGACGTCGTTCGCCCGCTCCCCTACCAGCTCGTACATGACCTGCACGTCGAGCTCGGCTGCAAGACCCCGCTGCACGCTGTTGACGATCGCCAGCTCGGCGGCCCGGCGGTCCGTCTCGGCGAGCAGGCGGCGCGTCTCGTCGAAGAGGCGGGCACTCTCAAGGGCCAGGCTGAGGCTGGCGGCCAGCGTCGAGAGGAGCCGGACGTCGCCGTCCGTGAAGGCATCGGTCCGGTCGAGGTTCTGGAGCGATATCCGCCCGCGGATCTCGTCGCCCGCGGTGAGCGGCACGACAAGGGCCGACTTCGACTCCTCTCCCTGTGGAGCCGGCACCCGGTCCTGCAGGTGCTCCCACGTGGCGATATCGCCGATCAAGACCGGGGCTTTCGTCCGCAGCAGCTCGGCTGAGAGTGGCGAGGCGGAGATGGGCGTCGGTTCGTCGGGATAGCGGACGCCCCGCTCGATGGCATACGGGTAGCGCACGATCCCGCTCTCGAAGTCGAACATGCCGATGTCGACGACCTGCGCCTCGAAGATCTCCCGGATCTTGTCGCCCACGAGGTCGTACATCGCCTGCATGTCGAGGTTCTGCGCCAGCCCCTGCTGGACGCTGTTGACCACCGCCAGCTCGGCAGCGCGCTCGTCGGCCTCGCTCAGCAGCCGCCGCGTCTCGTCGAAGAGCCTCGCGTTCTCGAGTGCCACGCTCAAGCTCGCCGCGAGCGTCGAGAGGAGCCGCACGTCCGAATCCGAGAAGGCATCCTCCCGGTCCAGGTTCTGGAGCGAGATCACGCCGCGGGCTTCGTCGCCGACCACGAGCGGCGCGAAGAGTACGGCCCGCGGCGCCTCACCCTGGAGGACCAGGGTCTGGCCGAACTTCGCCGCCTCAGCCATCAGGTCGTGGTTGATGAGCAGTGGCTGGTGGGTTCGCAGGACATGCTCGCGCATGCCGGCGATCGGCACCGGCTCGTCCGGGAAGCGGACTCCTCGTTCGATGGTGTACGGGAAATGGATGCGCCGGCGCGCCGCGTCGACGATCCCGATGTCGACCACCTGGGCGTCGAAGATCTCCCGGATCTTGTCACCGACCAGCTCGTACATGCCCTCGATATCAAGGTTGGCCGCCAGGCCCTGCTGCACGCTGTTGACGACCGCCAGCTCGGCGGCGCGCTCGTCCGTCTCGGTCAACAGCCGCTTCGTCTCGGCGAAGAGGCGGGCGTTCTCGAGGGCGACCCCCATGCTCGAGGCGACCGTTCGCAGGACCCGCTCGTCGCTCTCGGTGTACGCATCGACTCGCGCGTCGCTGAAGACGATGATCCCGATGGCGTCGGGGCCTGCCATGATCGGGACGCCGAGCCATGACGGAAGCTGCATCGTCTCGCCGTCGGCATCGGTGTATTCGCCCACGAATGCCCCGGCCTCGAACTGCGCGGCGACCGTTCCAAAGCGCAGCGCGCGGCGTTCGCGAATGACCTGCGAGGAGATTCCACGTCCGAGTTCGATCGGAAGGGCGTGGACCCGACGTCCTCCGTCGAGCTCGTACGGGAAGCTGATCAGGTTGCTCGTGCGGTCGTAGAGGCCGATGTACATGTCCTGCATCCGGAATTCGGCGGCCAGCCGCTCCCCCACCAGGTCGATGATGCTTTCGAAATCCAACTGCTGTGCCAGCGCGGCGCCGATCTCGTTGATCACGGCCAGCTCGGCATTCCGCTGCTCGGTCTCTGTCAGCAGACGCTTGGTCTCGTCGAAGAGCCGGGCGTTCTCGAGGGCGACGCCCATGCTGCCGGCAATGGTCGAGAGGAGTCGCTCGTCGGCGTCGGAATAGGCGTTCGGCTCTCCGGCTTCCAGCGCGATGACGCCGATCACCCGCTCGCCGGCCGCGATGGGCACGCCCAGCCATGACTCCGACGGCGCGCCGCCGATGTCGATTGCCACGTCGGCCATGTCCCGCAGGCTGGAAACGCGCAGCGGCCGCTCCGTTTCGATCACCTGCGACGTGAGGCCGGACCCGAGCGGCATCGGGTCGGTATGCAGAAGTTCCCCGGCCGCCACCTCGTAGGCGAAACGGATGACGCGGGTCGGTTCGTCGTAGAGGGCGATGAACAGCGAGTCCGAGGTGAAGATCTCGCGCACCCGCTCCCCGACCAGCTCGATGATCGCCTGGAAGTCCAGCTGCCGGCCGAGCGCCGCGCCGATCTCGTTGATGACCGCCAGCTCCGCGTTCCGCTGCCGCGTCTCGCTGAAGAGCCGGGCGTTCTCCAGCGCCACGCCCATGCTCGAGGCCAGGGTGGAGAGCAGGCGCTCGTCACCCTCGCTGAAGGCGTTCGGTTCGGGCCGGTCGATGTTGATGACACCGATGACCCGCTCGCCGGCGATCACCGGCACGCCAAGCCAGGATTCGCTTGGCGGCGATTCGTCCTCCGGCAGGCCCATCATCAGCGCCCCGCGCTCGCGCGCCTCCGCGATCGTGCCCAGCCGGAGCGAACGGCGCGCATCGATCACCTGCGACGTCAGTCCGGGGCCCAGCTGGATCGGGTCCACCGCGATTCGCTCCCCGTGCTCGACGAAGTACGGGAACGAGACGGTGTTGGCCGCTTCGTCGTAGAGCGCGATGGACGTCGAGTCGACCTCGAAGATGCTCGAGATGCGATCGCCCACCAGGTCGATCGTTGCCTCGAAGTCGAGCTGTTGGGCGAGCGACGATCCGATCTCGTTGACCAGCGCCAGCTCCGCGTTGCGCTGTCGTGTCTCCTCGATTGCCTGGGCTCGCGTCAGGGCGGTGGCGATGTGCTGCGCGACGAAGGCGAGCAGATCCAGATCACCGGGCCGGTGGGCATGCTCGTCCGTGTAGCTCTGCGTGACGACGGCGCCGATCGTCTCCCCGTCCGCCTTCAGTGGAGCGCCCAGCCAATCGTGGCCCTCCACCCCGACGGCCGCCACCGTGCCCGCGGTCACGAGATCGTGGTACCCCTGCGCGTCGATCATGAGCGGCTGGCCAAGGCGCAGGAGATGCGCCGTCATCCCCGCCGCATCGCCGGTACCCATCGATTCCCACGCCAGCGGGTCGGGGACGTCGTGGTCGACCTCGTCGCGATAGAACGGGAAGTTGACGAGGCCACGCCGCGCGTCGTACAGCGCGATGTAGAAGTTGTCGGCGTACATGAGCTCGCCGACGATGTCGTGGATCGCCGCGTAGAACGACGGCATGTCCTGCGCCGCGCTTGCGGTCTCGGCGATGCGATACAGGGCTGCCTGGACCACGGCCGCACGCTGCGGGTCGTCGCTGGGCACCGCGACCCGGGCTCCCTCGTCGCGGGCAGCCACGCTGGTCGTCTTGGATGCTCGGGATCGCCGTGGCTGCTCGGGTACGGGTCCTCTCCCAATCAGGTCAGCAAGGGCCGGCGCGCCGCGGCGACCGGTGGCCTATTGTGCACCGCAGCCGCGACGCATGCGGGCTCTCAGGCCGCGATGCGGGCGATGACCGGGACGTGGTCGCTCCCCCGCCAGGTGGTGCCGATCCCGGCCTCGACCGCACGGAGTGCCGGCGAGGTGAAGATCGCGTCGAGTCGCAGCAGCGGACGCATCCACGTGACGGCCAGCGGCCGCCACGTTGGCAGCGCATCCCCGGCGCACGCATCGGTCATGCGCGGCAGCTGCGGGTCACGTGTGTTGAAGTCCCCACCGATGATGAGCCGTTCGGCCCCGGCCACCATCGCCTCCGCCCAACCCGCGAGCTCGGCGCGCTGGGCATCCCGCCGGCCTCGTGCCCCCGGCAGCAGCGGCGCCGCGAGGTGGACCGAGGCCACGGTCAGTGACAAGCCGGCCCAGCGGAATCGGGCCCAGCAGACGCGTGGCCGATCCCAGGGCGGGTCGACCGGGTCGAGAATCCCCTGCTCCTCGAGCGGCAGGTGGGATGCGATGACGATTCCCGGTGCAGTCCCGGCGCCCGGCCACCAGAGGCGCGAGCGGAAGGCAACGGGCAGGACCTCGCCGACCCGGTCACCATCCGCCTCCTGGAGGAGCAGCACGTCCGGCCGAAGCTGACTGAACGCGTCCGACAGGCGGAGCCGCCCCGGGGCACGTCCCTGGAGGTTCCACGCCAGGGCCGTCAGCTCGGCCACCGGCCCGTGGCTCAGCGTCGCTCGGCGGGCACGCCGAGGGTGATGGCGGCGGCCACCGTGGCCACCACGAGGCTGTAGGCATCCTGCGCGCTCAGCGCTGCGTCGGAGGCGAAGAGCTGTGCCGCCGGCGCCGGGATGGCCGAGAGGACCGCCGGTACGAGGATCCAGCCGAGCACCAGGACGGTCGGCGCGGTCGCGCCCGGCAATCCGGCCATGCGGGTCGCCACCGCCGTCAGCACGCCGAGGAAGGCGGCGAGCAGCAGGACGAGGATGAGTGCCGGGGTATCCGCCGCGCCGGACGCGTCGACGAGGCGGACCATCCCCTGCTGGGCAACCGTGACGAGCACCGCCAGGAAGGCGCCCAGGAATGCCTCGCGCAGGCCGGTCATGGGCCCTCCATGCTGCGCCGCTCGTCGAGGACTCCCGCCTCGAGCGCGTCACGCAGGCCGCGCGCGATGCGATACGACCTGCCGGCGCCCATCACCAGCACCGCATCCCCGGCGCGGAGGTGATCGGCCACGTAGCGCGTGGTGGCGTCCACGTCCCCGGTGGCGATGGCCGGCGTCGCGCTCACCCGCTCCACGAGGTCGGCGAGCGCCTCCGCCGACGTGGCGCGCATGGCGGCCGGCGTGTCGCGGCTCGCGAAGATGTCGGCAATGACGACCTCGTCGGCGTCCGTGAAGGCCGTCGCGAACTCTTCGGCCAGGAGGGCGGTCCGCGAGTACATGTGGGGCTCGAAGACGGCCCACAGGCGTCGTCCACCGACCAGCTGGCGGGCGGCGGACAATGCGGCGCGGACCTCGGTCGGGTGGTGCCCGTAGTCGTCGTAGACGATCACGCCGCCAGTATCGGTGATGCGCTCCATCCGGCGTCCGGCTCCACGGAACGTGGCCAGCGCGCCGGCCAACGCCGCCCGTCCCGCGCCCAGCTCGCCGGCGAGGTGGAGCGCGGCCGTCGCGTTGAGCACATTGTGGCTCCCCGCCAGCCCCATCCGGTATGGCTGGCCGTCGAGCGTGAATCGCGTCCCGTCGGCATCGAGGTGCACTTCGCCGGCAACCACGGAGCCGCCGGGTCCGTAGCGCACGATCCGAAGGTCAAGGTCGCGCAGCCGGGCCAGCAGCTCGTCCAGGCCGGGGTCGCCGGACGCAGCGATCAGCAGCACCGCGCCGAGCGCGGTATGCGGCCGCATGCCACGCACGAAGCGCTCGAAGCTGTCGAGCACGGCACCCCGGTCGGCAAAGAAGTCGGGGTGGTCCATCTCGAGGTTGGTGAGGATGGCCGCGGCGGGGTGGTAGTTCAGGAAGTTGTCGCCGAACTCGTCGGCCTCGACGACGAACGGCGCTCCCGCACCTGGCCGCACCGAGGCACTGCCCCATTCCGCGACCACCGCCCCGACCTCGACCGTCGGGTCCAGCCCGGCGCCGATGAGCAGATGCCCCAGCAGCGCGGTGGTGGTCGACTTGCCATGCGTGCCGGCCACCGCCAGACCGATGTGACCGGGCGCGTCCATCAGCTCACCGAGCAGCGCCTGCCAGGTGATGACCGGCAGGCCAGCGGCGATGGCGGCCGCGAGCTCGGGATGATCGCGCACCGAGCGCACCGCCGGGGAGATCGCAACCCGGTCGACGTCGGACAGGTGGGCCGGATCGTGACCGTCGATGACGCGCACCCCGACCTGCGCCAGCGGCGGCGTGTAGGGCGACGCCCCGTCCGCATCACATCCGTCGACGATCGCCCCAGCGCGGGCGCAGAGCAGCGCAACCCCCGCGGCGCCCGACCCCGCGATGCCGATGACGTGGATGCGTTCGCCGGCACGTACCACTCCCCTACTCCGTCGCCATCGCGTGTGCCAGCTCGAGCACGAGCAGCGCGCTGGCGCGCTTGTTGCCGTCACGATCGTGGGTCCACACGGCCCGCTCGATGCGCGCCGGGCCGTCCCGCAGCGCTGCTGCGATGTACGTCAGACCCACCGGCTTCTCCTCCGACCCGCCGTCCGGCCCCGCGATCCCGGTGACCGCCACCGCGAGATCGGCCACCTCGAATCGACGCAGGATGCCGTCGGCCATTGCCTCGGCGACTTCCGGAGAGACGGCGCCGGCGCGCTCCAGCAGGTCGTGGTCGACACCCAGCAGCTGCTCCTTCAGCAGGTTCGAATAGCTGATCACGCCGCCGAGGTAATGGTCGCTGGCCCGCGGGATGCCGGTGATGACGTGGCCCACGAGGCCACCGGTGCACGATTCGGCCGATGCCATCTGCCACCGACGCCGGACGAGCGCACGTCCCAGGCGGCGGGCGGCGCGCTCGAGGTCGTGGTCGGAGGGCGGCCGGCGCGGAGGCATCGGTTCAGCGGTAGTTGATGAACTGGAGGGCGACCGGGTAGTCGAGGCCCTTCAGGTGGGCGATCACGCCCTGCAGGTCGTCGCGGCTCTTGCCCGACACCCTGACGGCATCGCCCTGGATCACCGGCTTGGTCTTTGGAAAGCTCTCGCGGATCATCTTGGCGAGCTCCTTGGCCTGCTCGCTGGTGAGGCCGCGCTTGAGCTTGATCTCCTGCCGCACTGTGCCGCCAGCCGCCGGTTCGAGCTTGCCCCACTCGAAGATCTTGAGGCTCAGGTTGCGGCGCACCGCCTTCGACTGGACGAGGTCCTTGACCGATCCTGCGCGGTACTCGTCGTCGGCGTGGAGCGTGATCGCCTCCTTGCCGAGCTCGAGCTCCACCTTGCTGCCCTTGAAGTCGTAGCGTGTCGCCACTTCGCGGCGCACCTGGTCGAGGGTGTTGACGAGCTCCTGCTGGTCGAAGTCGCTGACGACATCGAACGAGGAATCTGCCATGGGGTCTCCTTGCTCTGGATTCAGCGGCGCGTGATGCGCCATTCGATGACGTTACCGGCGGCGCCCATCGGACCGATGCGGACGCCGTTGAGGGTCACGACCACCGCGCCCGCGTTGCCGGCACGGATGCGCAGCTCGCGGGTGGCGGTGGTGGCCACCGTCGCGCCGTCGGCGACGATCGTGCCGGAGACACCGGTCTTTGCTCGACCATCCTCGTCGAGCTCGATGTACGAGGCCCCGCCGCTGATGGCCAGGCTGCCCGCGAGCCCGGCCGGCGCGTCGACCACGACGGTGCGGGTGATCGCACTGCCGTCCTCCGTCGCGACGTCGATGATCCAGCTGCCCGGCGCCAGGGCCAGCTGGCCGGTGAACGTACCGGCCCCGTCGGCGACGAGTGCCAGGGGGGCGGGCGCGGCCGGCGTGGCCGTGGAGACCGTGACCGGCCGTCCGGCGCCATCGACGATGGTGAAGGTGGCGGGCGCCGCGGTGGTGAGGGTCGCGGCCACGTTCACCGTCGCGCCGGGGGCCGCAGTTCCGGCGAGAGGCACCGGGCCGACCACGGTGGCGTTGTCGGCAGGTGCGGTCAGGGCGACCGGCGTCGGTTCAACGGGGCTGCCGGACGGCAGGGCCGTCAGCACGGTGATCGCCCGTTCGACCTCGGCGCTCGTGCGCCCGGTGGTGTCGTCGAAGGCGACGAGGCGCACGATGTTCGAGCCGGGCACGAGATCCACCACCACCTCGAAGATGCCCTCCGCGTCGGCGGTGACGACCGGGTTCTCGCGGGGGCCGGTGACGGTGACCCGCGCGCCGGGCGCCGTGACGCCCTGGAAGGTGTAGCTATCGCCGTCGTACGCGGCCACCGGGCCGGGCGGGTCGACGACCCGCAGCTGCGGCGTGCCGGCGAACGCGATGAGCTGCGCCGCGAGGTACGCCCCGATGCTGAAGACCACCACCGTCAGGATGGCCGCGACCACGACCCCCGGGGTGAGCACGAAGCCGCGTGAGCGGCGCACGGCGATGGGACGCGGGGGTGGCGCCACGCTGGCCCGTTCGGCGGAGACGGTGCTCGACTCGAGCCGGTAGAGGTCGATCAGGTACTCCGGGTCGAGGCTCAGGTAGAGGCCGTAGTTGCGCAGGAATCCCTTCGTGTACACCGCGCCGGGCAGGTCACGGTACTCGCCACCCTCGAGGGCGGCCAGGTACCGCACCCGGATCTTGGTGTCGCGCTCGACCCGCAGCAGGTCGACCCCCTTGGCCTCCCGCGCGGTGCGGAGCACCTCCCCGAGCTTGTGGCTGCTCGCCTCGGTCACGCGTCCTCGTCCTCGTCCGGCGCCACATCACCGCCCCAGCCATCGCTGGTGACCATCACCTCACGGAAGCGGCTCCCGTCGGCCGGCCCGACAATGCCGCGGTCCTCCATCTGGTCGAGGATCCGCGCGGCCCGGGCGTACCCGACGCGCAGACGTCGCTGGAGCAGGCTGGCGGATGCCTTGTCGGAGCGCCGGACGATGTCGATCGCCTGGCTGAGCAGCGCGTCGGCATCGCTGTCCTCCTCCTCGCCGGGCCGCCCCCCGGGCTTCCCGTCGCGCCGCGGGGCCGTGATCTCGGGCCGATACTGTGGCCCGCCCTGCGCCTTCCAGTGGTGGCTCAGCTCCTCGATCTCGTCGTCGGTCACCAGCACGCCCTGCAGGCGCACGGCGCGCGGCGCGTCGATCGGCTGATAGAGCATGTCGCCTCGCCCCAGCAGGTCCTCCGCGCCGTTGGCGTCGAGGATGGTGCGGGAATCGACGCCGGACGTCATGGCGAAGGCAATCCGGCTCGGGATGTTGGCCTTGATGAGCCCGGTGATGACCTGGACCGATGGTCGCTGGGTGGCGACCACGAGGTGGATGCCGGTGGCTCGCGCCAGCTGCGCGATGCGGGTGATGGTCGCCTCCACCTCGTAGGCGCTGACCATCATCAGGTCGGCCAGCTCGTCGATGACCACGACGATGTACGGCATCCGCGGCTCCCCGGGGCGCAGCGCCTCGTTGTAGGCGGTGATGTTGCGCACGCCGCGCTGCGCGAACTCGTGGTAGCGGCCCTCCATGGTGCCGACCGTCCACTTCAGGGCGTTGACGGCCTGCTCGGGCTCGACGATCACCTCGCACAGCAGGTGCGGGATGCCCTTGTACTGGACCATCTCGACGCGCTTGGGGTCGATCATGATGAACTTCACGTCGCGCGGAGTGGCCTTCATCAGGATCGAGCAGATGAGCGCGTTGACGCACACGCTCTTGCCGGACCCCGTGGCGCCGGCGATGAGGACGTGCGGCATCTTGCCAAGGTCGGCGTTGAACGGCTGGCCGGCGACGTCCTGGCCCAGCGCGAAGGCGAGCTTGCTCTTGCCCGCCAGGTCCTCGAAGTTGCGGCTGGCGAGGACCTCCTTCAGCGTCACGAGGTCGAAGGCGTTGTTCGGGATCTCGACCCCCACGTACCCCTCGCCGGGGATGGGCGCCTGGATCCGAATCGAGCGCGCGGCCAAGGCCAGCGCCAGGTTGTCGGAGAGGCCTGCGATGCGTGACAGCTTCACGCCCGGCTCGACGTCGAGCGCGTACTGGGTGACGACCGGGCCCTCCTGGATGCGCGCCACCTTCACCCCGATGCCGAAGTGCGCCAGCGTCTCGCGGATGCGCTGGCCCTTGGCGGTCAGGTCCATCTGGGCGGCTGTCGATGGCGGTGCATCGGCGAGGAGGTCGATGGCAGGCAGCTCCCAGGGCCGCTCAACGGCCTCCAGTGCCGCGTCGATGGCCGGGGGCACATCCGCCTCCCCCGCCTCCGCGGCGGCCAGGTGGGCGCGCTCCTCGCTGTCCAGCTCGATCGGTGCACCGTCACCAGCCGCTTGCTCGGCGACCGGGATCGGGACACGCGGCGCTCGAGGCACGGATCCGTTGCCGCCCTCTGGCCGCTGGCGGCGGACGATGAGCGGCTCGTCTTCGTTGGCGTCGTTGCCGCCGGCGAGCGCGCCGCGCATCCGATCGATCAGGCCCGGGCGCTCACCGGCCTCAGGGTCGGTCGCGGGGGCTGCCTTCGGCTGCCTGCCGCGGGCCGCCTGCGCGGCACGACGGCCCTCGACCTCGGCCACCTCGCGGGCCTCGTCGCGGCCCTGCAGCCAGGCGGCGATCACGTCGCCGATGGTCATGTTGAAGTAGAGCAGCAGGCCGACCACGACCAGCAACACCAGCACGATCCAGGCTCCGGCGCCCCCGATCGCGCCGACCAGCGCGCTGCTCGCCGCGAAGCCCAGCAGTCCTCCCCCATCCCCGGTCCCGATCTGCTCGGCACCGCCGCCGCTGCCGAGATGGAACATGCCGAGCAGGGCCAGCGCGACCAGCGCGGCGCCGCTGGCCGCCATCCAGCGTTCGGCGGGCATGGTCTTCATCCACAGCATCAGGGCGAAGCCCGCGAGCAGCGGCGGCGCGAATGCCACGCCCCACCCCAGCAGGTAGGCCATAAAGGCATGCCACGGCTCGACGATCGCGCCGGCATGCGGCGCGAACAGACCGATGACGCTGATGATCGCCAGGAACAGCAGTGCCAGCGCCAGCACCTCGCGCACGAAGCGCGGGCTGAGCGATGGGCTGCTGCTGCTGCGGCGACGGCGAGTGCTGCGACGTCGGGTCGAGCGACGGGTCGTCACTGCGGGTCAGACCTCGAGCACGATCGGCATGATCATCGGGCGGCGCTTGGTCTGCTGGAAGAAGTAGCGCGACAGGGTGTCCCGGATCTTGGTCTTCAGGTAGCCGCTCTCCGCACCGTGGTCATCGGTCGCCGGCTGACGCAGCGCCGCCGCCAGGTGGTCCCGTGCCGAGGTGATAAGCGGATCGTCCGGATCGGACAGGAAGCCGCGGCTCAGCAGGTCCGGGCCGGAGATCGCGCGACCGGTCTTGCTGTCGACGGTGAGCGCGACCATCACGACGCCGTCACTGGCCAGCATGCGGCGGTCGCGCAGGATGACGCCCCCGATGCCATCGATGGCGGCGATGCCGTCCACCAGCACCGCGCCGGCGGTCACGCTGCCGGCCATGCGGGCATGCGTGCCGTCAAACTCCACGACCTGGCCATTCTCGAGCACGAAGATCTTGTCGACGTCGACCCCGGATCCCTCGGCCAGCAGGGCGTGCTGGACCAGCATCCGGTACTCGCCGTGGACCGGGATGAAGTGCCTGGGCTGGACCAGGCCGAGCATCAGCTTCAGCTCTTCGCGCGAGCCGTGCCCAGACACGTGGCAGTGCTTGAGAGGCTCGTAGTGAACCATCGCCCCCTCCTTGAAGAGGTTGTCGATGGTCTTGGCCACCGCCTCTTCGTTGCCGGGGATCGGCGAGGCGGAGACGATCACTGTGTCACCGGGCTCGATGTTGACGTTGCGATGGTCGCGGTTGCTCATGCGGGTCAGCCCCGACATCGGCTCGCCCTGCGAACCGGTGGTCATGATGACCAGCTGCTCCTTTGGGATGCGCTGGAGCTGCTCCTTCTTGACGAGCGTCCCGTCGCGCGCGTCGAGCACACCGAGCTCGACGGCGATCGCCGAGTTCTGCTCCATGCTGCGGCCCAGGCAGACGACCTTGCGGCCGTGGTCGGCGGCGGCGTCGATGACCTGCTGCACGCGACCGATGTTGCTGGCGAAGGTGGCGACGATGACCCGCCCGTTGGCCTCGCCGACGAGCTGGTGGAGCGACTCGCCGACCGTCATCTCGGAGAGGGTGTAGCCCTCCCGCTCGGCGCGCGTCGAGTCCGACATGAGGAAGTCGACGCCCTCGTTGCCGATCTCGGCGATGAGGCCGAGGTCGGCGCGCCGTCCGTCGGGCGGGGTCATGTCGAACTTGAAGTCGCCGGTGTGGACGACGGTGCCGCCGGGAGTGCGGATCGCGTAGCCGACGCCGTCGGGAATCGAATGGTTGACGCGGAACGCGGTGATCGTGAACGATCCGACGCTGAAGTCGCGTCCCGGCTCGACGAGATGCAGCTTCGTCATCTCCGTGAGCTTGTGCTCGCGCAGCTTCACCTGCACCAGGCCGGTGGTGAGCCGCGTGGCGTAGATCGGTGTGCCGGGGATCTTCGGCAGCACGTACGGCAGTGCGCCGGTGTGATCCTCGTGGCCGTGGGTGAGGATGATCGCCCGCACGCGGTCCTTGTTCTCCTCGAGGTAGGTCACGTCGGGGATCACGAGGTCGATGCCCAGCATCTCGGGCTCGGGGAAGGCGAGGCCGCAGTCGACGACCACGATGTCGCCGCCGGACTCGATGACGGTGATGTTCTTGCCGACCTCGCCCACGCCGCCGAGCGGGATGATCCGAAGGGTGTCTGGCATGGGTGCTCCTAGAAGAGGGTGAGCTGCTGCTCGTCGTCCGCGGTCCATGCCCGGTTGGGCTGTCCGGCTTGCGACGAGATCAGCTGCTGGGTGGTGGCGTGCGTGTCGTCCTGGACCGATGCGGCCCGCTCGGCGTCGATCGCCTCGCGTGCCTGCAGCAATGCCGCCGGCAGCCCGCGCATGTCCCGGAAGAGGGTGTCGCGCAGCGATGCCTGGTGAAGCGCTGCAGCAGGATGGTACATCGGGAAGACCCAGCGCCCACGCCCGCGGTGGAGCGAGCCGTGGACCGAGCTGATGCGAGCGTCGGGCAGATAGCGACGCAGCGAGTGCCGGCCCAGGGTCACGACCACGCTCGGATCCAGCGCCGCCTCCTGGCGGTCGAGGTACGTGGCGCAGGTCGCAATCTCATCCTGCTCCGGGTCGCGGTTGCCCGGAGGGCGGCACTTGACAACGTTGGTGATGAACACGTCGTCACGCTGCCAACCGATGCTGGCGATCAGCTCGTCGAGCAGCTGCCCGGCGGGGCCTACGAACGGACGCCCGGTGGCGTCCTCGCGACCGCCGGGACCCTCCCCGACGAGAAGAACATCCGTCATAGCGCTCCCCTCCCCCGGCACCGCGTGCGTGCGACGCGTCGCCAGCGGGCAGCGGGTGCAGCCGCTGACCTCGGTTGCGATGGTCGCCAGGAGTGCGTCGGTGCCCACGAACGCTCGGTTGCTCCCGAAGCTGCGTGTCGGGTCCGGTGTACCACGACGGGCGGCCCGCGATGGCGGCCCGCCCGTCGATACGATGCTGCCTAGCGGCGCCGCGGAGGCCGCTCCCGGTTGCGATCACCGAAGCGCGGACGGTCGCCACGATCCCGCGGAGGGCCGCTCTCGAAGCGCTCCGCATTCTCGAGATCGGGCTGGCCGTTGCCGGCCCCGCCGTTGCCGTCGCCACCGCCGTTGCGCGCCATGTGGCGCTCCATGGCGGCCTTGCGCGACAGGTTCACGCGACCCATGCGGTCGATCTCGGTGACGACGACGATCAGCTCGTCGCCGATGCTGACCACGTCCTCGACCCGACCGACGCGCTGGTCGGACAGCTCGCTGATGTGTACCAGGCCGTCCTTGCCGGGCAGGATCTCAACGAAGGCGCCGAAGTTCATGATGCGAACGACCTTGCCCAGGTACTCCTTGCCGACCTCGACGTCCTTGGTGAGGCCCTCGATCCACTTGATCGCCTTCTGGGCGGCCTCGCCGCTCGTCGCGGCGATCTGGATCGTGCCGTCGTCCTCGATGTTGATCTCGGTGCCGGTCTCGGCCGTGATCTGGCGGATGATCTTGCCACCCGCGCCGATGACGTCGCGGATCTTGTCGACCGGGATCTTGATGGTCGTGATGCGCGGCGCGAACGGCGACAGCTCGTCGCGGCTGGCGCTGATGACATCGGTCATCTTTCCCAGGATGAAGAGCCGGGCCACGCGGGCCTGCTCCAGCGCGTCACGCATGATCTCGACGGTGATACCGGCCACCTTGATATCCATCTGCAGGGCGGTGACGCCCTCGGCGGTCCCGGTGACCTTGAAGTCCAGGTCGCCGTACGAGTCTTCCTTGCCGGTGATGTCGGTCAGGACGGCGTAGCGACCGGTCTCCTTGTCGGAGATCAGCCCCATCGCCGCGCCGGCCACCGGCGCCTTGATCGGCACGCCGGCATCCATCAGCGCCAGGGTCGAG
>JBDTQJ010000020.1:0-22571 GCA_039932235.1 Chloroflexota bacterium | reverse complement strand
ATCGAACGAACCGCGCCTGGCCCGGCCGTCGCGCGCGATTCGGCCGATAGATCGAAGGACGCCGGAAGCCGCTCACGCCCCGGCGTCCTAAGATGGGGCCATGCGTGACGTCTTCATCCTCTCCGCCGCCCGGACGCCCATCGGGAAGTTCGGCGGCGGTCTTGCCACCACTCCCGCCACCGAGCTTGGCGCGACCGCCATCCGCGCCGCCGTCGAGCGATCCGGGATCGACCCCGCGACCATCGACGAGGCGATCATGGGCCAGGTCATCCAGGCCGGCGCGGGCCAGGCCCCGGCGCGCCAGGCCGCGCTCAGGGGCGGCCTCCCCGACGGCGTCAGCGCCACCACCATCAACAAGGTCTGCGGCTCCGGCCTCAAGGCGGTGATGCTGGGCGCCGCTGCCATCCGCGCCGGTGACGCCAACGTCATCGTGGCCGGCGGGATGGAGAACATGAACCTGGGGCCGTACCTCCTCCCCGGAGCGCGCCAGGGCTACCGGCTCGGAAACCAGACGGTGGTCGACAGCACGGTCCACGACGGCCTGTGGTGCTCGAGCTGCGACGTCCACATGGGCATCCACGCCGAGCGCGTCGCTGCGAAGCACGATGTCACCCGGGAGGCGCAGGACGCCTTCGCGCTGCGCTCCCACGAGCGGGCGCTGGCGGCCATCGACACCGGCGCCTTCGACGCCGAGCTCGTGCCGGTCACCGTCGCCGGCCGCAAGGGACCGGAGATCGTCAGCGTCGATGAGAACCCGCGCCGCGACTCGTCGGCCGAGGCGCTGGGGAAGCTCAAGCCCGCCTTCCAGCCGGACGGGGGCACCGTCACCGCGGGCAATGCACCCGGCATCACCGATGGCGCCGCAGCGCTCGTGATCGCCGCCGAGGACGCGCTCGACGGCGCCACCCCGCTGGCTCGCATCACGGGCTACGCACAGGCCGATGTCGCCCCCGAATGGCTCTTCGAGGCACCCATCCACGGTGTGCGGCGGCTTATCGAGAAGGTCGGCGGCAGCGTCGACGACTTCGACCTGATCGAGATCAACGAGGCCTTCGCCGCCCAGGTGCTGGCCGATGGCAACGAGCTCGGCTTCGACTGGGACAAGGTCAATGTCAACGGCGGGGCGATCGCGCTCGGCCATCCCATCGGTGCGTCAGGCGCTCGCGTCCTGACCACGCTGATCCACGCCCTGCGCGCTCGCGGCGGGCGCAAAGGGCTGGCGACCCTGTGCCTGGGCGGCGGGGGAGCGGTGGCGATGGCCGTCGAGCTCGTCTGAGTTCGGCGGGGTACCGTGGGACATCGGTACCGGTGACGGCAGGTGCCGCTACGCTAGACTTGGGAACCATCCGCGACCTTGGCCTGCCTCCGCCCGGAATTCACGAGGGCGTGCAGAGGCGCCGAATCGCCAGATGACTCTCTGAGGAGGCACTCCGGCTCATGGCCAGCAAGCAACCCGTCGCCGAAGCGTCGAACATCTGGGCGGTCGCCCAGCAGCAGTTCGACCATGCGGCTGACCTGCTCCACCTCGACGACGGCATGCGACTCGTGCTGCGCGTCCCGCAGCGCGAGTTGACCGTCAACTTCCCGGTCACCATGGACGACGGGAACGTCCGGGTCTTCACCGGCTACCGCGTCCAGCACAACGTCAGCCGCGGGCCGGGCAAGGGTGGCATCCGCTACCACCAGGACGTGACCATCGACGAGGTCCGCGCCCTCGCGATGTGGATGAGCTGGAAATGCGCCGTTGTCAACATCCCCTACGGTGGCGCGAAGGGCGGCGTGATCGTCGATCCCAAGAAGCTCTCCGTCCGCGAGGTGGAGGGGCTGACCCGTCGCTTTACCACCGAGCTGAGCCCGCTCATCGGCCCGGATCGCGACATCCCTGCCCCCGACGTCAACACCAACGCGCAGACCATGGCGTGGATCATGGACACCTATTCCATGCACCACGGCTACACCATCAGCGGCGTGGTCACCGGCAAGCCGATCTCGATTGGCGGTTCGCTGGGGCGCAACGAGGCGACCGCGCGCGGCGCCGTCTTCACCCTGCAGCGCTGGGCGGCGGTCACGGGGACCCCCCTCCAGGGAGCCCGGGTCGCGGTCCAGGGCTACGGCAACGCCGGCAGCATCGCCGCAACCCTGCTGGCCGCCGAGGGCGCCGTGATCGTCGCAGTCAGCGACTCGCAGGGCGGCATCCACGATCCGGCCGGACTGGATCCCGCCAAGGTCGGTGCCTGGAAGGCGGAGCACGGCACGGTGGTCGGATACCCGCGGGCCACCGAGGTGACCAACCAGGAGATCCTTGAGATCGACTGCGACATCCTGGTGCCGGCGGCGCTCGAGAACCAGATCACCGCCCAGAATGCACCGCGCATCAAGGCCAAGGTGATCGCCGAGGCGGCCAACGGGCCGACCAATCCCGAGGCGGACGCGATTCTCTTCGAGCGTGGCGTGTTCATGATCCCCGACATCCTGTGCAACGCCGGCGGCGTGACCGTCAGCTACTTCGAATGGGTGCAGGACATGCAGAGCTTCTTCTGGAGCGAGGACCGGATCAACGAGAGCCTGCACGAGATCATGGACCGCGCCTTCGAGGCGGTGCACACCATGGCCGCCCGGCACGAGGTCGACATGCGGACCGCCGCCTACATGGTCGCCGTGGCCCGCGTCGCCGAGGCGACGACGCTGCGCGGCCTCTACCCCTAGACACCCGTTTTGACCGATGCGGGCGCCCCGCGACGGGCGCCCGTGACGCATCGGTCCATGGAAAGGCCGGGCTGACCGATGCTGGATCACGAAGAGCGGTTCCTCTTCCGCGAAGAGATCCTGAATCTGGCCAACGCGCTCGCCGACGTGAACGCGCTCGACAACGTCGAGGACCTGCTCGCCGAGGTGACCACCTCGCCGCGCTTCGACTCGGACGTCTTCACCCTGGAGCGTTCGCTGCAGGTCATGCTCGGCGGGCGCGCCGGCTCGACCCTCGTGGGCCTGCTCACCGTCGACCGTGAAGTCTTCGAGGAGGTCGGTGAGATGGGGCTTCCGCCAGAAGTGCAGGAGCGCATCGTCGGGTGGCGGGCGCGCTTCGGCCTCGCGATCGACAATGCCCTCAACTTCCTGAACAACCCGGACGGCATCCAGGGCCACAATTTCGGGACGCAGATCTCGCACGGCGAGTCGGGGACCACTCTCCAGGGTCGCCTCACGCTGGTCCGGTACAACAACGAGCCGCAGTTCTTCATCGCCGACGCCGACGTCCTGCTCGCCATGGCGGCGGACATGATGGAGCGGCTCGGCGAGCATCTCGCGCCTGACATGCTCGAGGCCGACCTCATCGCTCGGCTGCGCGAGGCGGTGGACCTGGTGGGGCGACGCAGCACCGCCAGCCGGGGGTGACGCGCCGCATCTTCCTGGCCGCCACCGGCCAGAACCGCGGCAAGACGACGACGAGCCTGGGGCTCATCGCCGCGTTCCGCAATTCGGGCCATGCGCTGGGCTTCATGAAACCGGTCGGCCAGCGGACCCTTGTGGTCGAGGGCATTCGCGCGGACGAGGACGCGGTGCTGATGCAGGAGGTCTTCGACCTCCCCGACGCACTCAACGACATGAGCCCCGTGACCCTGCCGCGTCATTTCACGACCGACTACGTGATGGGTCGCGTCGGCGGCGACCTCGGCGCGCAGGTGACCGCCGCGTACGAGCGGGTGGCCCGCGACAAGGACCTGGTCGTCATCGAGGGCACGGGCCATGCGGGCGTGGGTGCGGTCGTGGGACTCTCCAACGCGCGAGCCGCCGAGCTGCTGGATGCACCGGTGGTGGTCGTGAGCGAGGGCGGCGTCGGCCGTCCCATCGACGAGATCGCGCTCAACGTCGCCCTCTTCGCGCGCCACGGGGTGCGGGTCGTCGGTGCTGTGGTCAACAAGGTCGACATTGCCGGGCGCCCGGAGCTTCCCGAGATCCTCGAGCGCGGCCTGGCGCAGCAGGGCGTCCCGCTGCTCGGCTGCATCGGCTTCTCGGAGTTCCTGGCCCATCCGTCGCTGGAGCTCATCGACACGCACCTGGATGGCGAGCTGCTGGCCGGCGAGGCGGCGCCGAATCGGATCATCGGCCAGGTCGCCATCGGTGCGATGCACGCCGATCACGCCATGGAGCTGCTGCGGGATCGGACCCTGCTGATCACCCCCGGGGACCGCGAGGACCTGCTGCGCGCCGCCGCACAGGCCAACCGTGCCTCGCCAGCGCGGCCGCGCGTGACCGGGATCGTCGTCACCGGGGGCTTCCGGCCGAGCGCCGCGGTGCTCGGTGAGCTCCGCGCGGCGGACACGTTCACCTATCTGGTGGGCAGCGACACGTACCGCACCGCGCGCGCCGTCGACGACATCCTCGTGAAGACGCATCCGTCGGACACGGAGAAGATCGCGACGATCATCGACCTGGTTGGCCGGGCGCTCGACATCGACGCACTCGTCGAGCGCCTCTGACCCCGCTCGACGCCGCCCCGGGCGCGTGGCGGGCATGGAGAAGGGGAGACCGGACGCGGGCACTCGCCGGTCTCCCCTGATGACCGCGACGCATCCGGTACGAGACCGGGTTCGCGGTGACACGGCGGATCATAGAAGCATGGCCCGTGCCGTCACTAGTACTTTCGCTGGCCGGGATCGACGATGGCTGTCGCTCAGGCCGCATCCCAGGCGAGCGGCATCACATCGGTGAGGCGGGTGCGCCCGATCCACGCCGCGACCATGGCCAGCGCCGGTCCGGTGACGCGCTGCAGCTCGGCGAGGGAGGTGGCATCGGCGACCGCCACGTAGTCCGGCCTGGCCATCGGCTCGCCGGAGATGATCTCCGACATCCGTGCGCGGAGCACCTCGGCGGAGCGCTCGCCGCCCTCGTAGGCGTGACTGGCGGCGTTGACCGCCGCATGGAGGCAGGTCGCCGCCATGCGCTCCTCGATCGACAGCCGCGCATTCGCGCTCGAGAGCGCCAGGCCGTCCGGGTCGCGAACCGTCGGGCACACCACGAGCTCCACGTTCATGAACAGGTCGCGCAGCATGCGACGCAGGACGACCACCTGCTGCGCGTGCTTCTGGCCGAGGTATACCCGCGCCGGGCCGGTGAGGTGGATGAGCTTCATCATCACCGTCGTCAATCCGTCGAGATGGCCTGGTCGCGACGCGCCCTCCAGCTGGCGGGTCAGCCCCTCGACCGTCACCCGGGTCAGGTCGTCGGGCCGGTAGAGCGTCGCCACCGCAGCGCGGAAGACGATGTCCGCGCCCGCTCCCTCCAGCAGGGCGAGATCCCTGGCCACGTCCCGCGGCCCGCCGCCGCCCTCGTCGAGGATGCGCCACTCCGACGCGTCGCGAAAGACCGAGACCACCACGCAGCCGTCAGCGTCGCCCGCGGCGCGGACGAGCGAGAGCTGGCCGTCGTGGATTGCCCCCATGGTCGGCACGAAGCCCACCGAGTCGCCGCCGAGGCGCCGGTCGAGGATTGCGGCGCGAAGGTCGTCCGCAGTCTCGACGACCCTCACCGACGGCGGCTCCGGCGTGTGCCGGTGGACGGCTCGGCGGGGGGATCCGCGGTCCGCCAGCGGTCGCCGATGAGGTCCCACAGGCGCTCGGCGACCTGCCGCTTGGGGAGCATCGGCCAGTCCGTGAGCGGTCCTTCGGCCCCGAAGACGGTGACCTTGTTCTCGTCCGAGCCGATGGCGTCGAAGGGACCGCCGACGACGTTGCCGACGATCAGGTCCAGGCCCTTCTCGCGCAGCTTGGCGGCGGCGTTGGCCTCCAGATCCTGGCTCTCGGCGGCGAAGCCGATGAGGAACGGTCGCACCTCACGGGGCATCTCGCCGACCTCGGCGATGATGTCGGGGTTCGGCACCAGGGTGATGGACAGGGACGACCCGTCACGCTTGATCTTGCGGCCCGAGGTGCGCTGCGGGGCGAAGTCGGCCACCGCGGCAGCCATCACCAGGATCTCGGCGCCGGGCGCGTGACGCAGGACCGCCTCGCGCATCGCGGCGGCGGTCGTGGCGCTCACGACCTCCATGCCGCGCGGCGCGCTGACGCTCATGGCCCCCGCGATGAGGGTGACCGACGCCCCGCGATCCCGCGCGGCCTCGGCGATGGCGGTGCCCATCTTGCCGCTCGATCGGTTGCCGATGAAGCGAACCGGGTCGATCGGCTCGCGGGTGCCGCCGGCGGTGACCACCACCCGGATGCCGTCGAGGTCGCCGGCGCGCGCGAAGAGGCGTTCCACCGCCTCCACGATGGTCGGTGGCTCGGCCAGCCGGCCGACACCGGTCAGGCCGCTGGCCAGCGAGCCCACCTCGGGCTCAACGACCCGGTACCCGTAGCCGCGCAGCGTCTCGGCGTTGCGCTGCGTTGCGGGGTGGGTCCACATCCCGGCATCCATGGCCGGCGCCACGATGACCGGCGCGCGCGAGGCGCAGGCGATGGCGCTCACCGCATCCTGCACCAGGCCGGCGGCGAGGACGGCCAGCATGTTGGCGGTGGCCGGCGCGATCACCACCGCGTCCGCCGCCTCGGCCAGGTCGATGTGGGCAATCTGCTGGTCGCCGTCCAGCTCGAGGACGTCGTCGACCACCGGGCGATGGGTGAGGCTCTCGAATGTCAGAGGTCCGACGAAGCTGGTCGCGGATGGCGTCATGGCGACGTCCACCACTGCCCCGCGCTCCATCAGCAGACGTACCAGGGCGACCGCCTTGTAGGCCGCGATGCTGCCGGCGACGCCGACCACGATGCGGCGGCCGGCGAGCGTGCCACGCGATTCGGTCATTCGTGCTCCTCTCGGCGCTGGGCGGGGGTCGCGGTCCGTGCCGATTCCCATGCGTAGCGTATCCCGCGCAGGGTGAGATCGGGCTCGATGGCGTCGATGCCGGCCACGTCCAGCAGCCACGGCTCGAAGGTGTAGCCGCCCGTGGCGATCACGGTAACGCGCGCATCCGACGGCGACTGCTCGATCAGCTCACCGCGCAGGGCCGTCAGCAGACCGGATACCAGACCGATGTAGCCGAGCACGGCGCCGGACTGCATGGCGTGGATGGTGTTCGCGCCGATCGCCCGCGCGGGACGTCGCAGCTCGATCCGCGGCAGCTTGCTGGCGCGGCCGACGAGCGCCTCGAGGCTGAGCCCCATGCCGGGCGCGATCGCGCCACCGATGTACGCGCCATCGTGGCTGACGAGATCGAAGTTGGTGCTCGTCCCGAGGTCGATGACGATCGCCGGACCACCGAACTCGGTGCGTGCCGCGAGGGCGTTGGCCAGCCGGTCGGCGCCGGCTTCGGCGGGGCGATCGATCCGGATCTCCAGCGTCCCGTGCAGTGACGCCGCGTCCACGATCAGCGGCTCCACGCCGATCCGCTCTCGCGCCAGGCGCTCGAGGGTGGCGGTGACCGGCGGCACCACCGACGCGATCGCCATCGCGGCGACATCGGCCAGGCGGTGGTCGTCGAGAGCCAGCAGGTCGCTCATCTGCGCCGCCAGCTCGTCGGCGGTGGCGGTCGGTCGGGTCGTGGCTCGCCACGCGCCGACGAGGCGCTCCCCGTCGAAGAGGCCGAGGGTCAGATTGGTGTTGCCGATGTCGGCGGCCAGGAGCTGCATCCCCGCCATCGTAGCCTGAAGCACCAGCGGCGCTGCTCGTCGCGGCCCGCAAGTCGGGACGGGGCCGCCTGCTAGACTCGCCGACACCCATGACCGATGCTCGCGCCAAGCTGTACATCAACACCGGCGTGGTCACCAACCGGAGCGATATCTACAACATCCTCCGGCCCCTGCTGAAGCAGACGGTGAGCTATGCCTATCTGCGCGGCAGCACGGTGACCAGCCAGGGCACCGGCTGGGTCGAGCGCATCGTCGTCGACCACCCGGAGATCGCCAGCTACTTCACCCCGCTCTCCATCTGCCTCAACCTCGACAGCTTCGACTACCTCCAGTTCGACACGACGTCCGAGCAGCTTCTGGTCTACACCCTGGTGATCGGCAACGAGCGGGTGGTGATCGAGTTCGCGAACAGCCTTCCCCGCCTGACCGATGATGGTGACGCGGTCACCGGCCATCCGCTGCCGCGCACGCCTGCCGAGCTCGCCCGCGACCTGCGCTACATCCAGATGGAGCTGCTGATGGCGCCCGAGATCGCCGATGGGTCGGACGACGACGACGAGGCCTGAGGTGGCGAGCGTCGCGCGACGTCGCGCGGAGTCCGGGCGCCGCCCCGGGGTTCCCTACGAGCGATCGCGCCTGCCGAGCGGGCTGCGCGTGGTGACCCAGACGATGCCACATGCCAGATCGGTCGCGGCCGGCCTCTTCGTGGCCGTCGGGTCGCGACACGAGTCGGCCGCGCAGGGCGGCCTCTCGCATCTCCTGGAGCATCTCGTCTTCAAGGGCACCCGCGGCTACCCGGCACCGGGTGGCCTGTCGGAGGCGATCGAATCGGTCGGCGGCAGCGTCAACGCCAGCACGGACCGCGAGCTCACCGTGTACAGCTCCAAGGTGCCGGCGGCGCACACCGAGCGTGCGCTCGAGGTCATCGTCGAGCTGGTGGCCGGGCCGCTCCTGCGCCACGCTGATCTCAGCGCAGAGAAGCCGGTCATCGTCGACGAGATCCGGATGTACGTGGATTCGCCCGGCGACCACGTGTTCACCATGTTCGACGAGCTGCTGTTCGGCGAGCACCCGCTCGGTCGCGAGATTGCCGGCACGCCACGCAGCGTGCGACGCGCCACCGAGGGCGCCGTGCGGGCCCACTGGGAGCGCTGGTACCGCCCTGAGCACGTCGTGCTCGCGGTGGCAGGCGCCACCGACCATGCCACGGTCACCCAGATCGCCCGCAGCTGGTGGACCGATGCGCCCCGCCCCGCCCGCGCCGCGATCCGGCGCGGCAGGCGCGTCGTGCCGTTCGGCAGCCCCCGCCCGATCGGCCCCGGGGCGATGCGCGTCGTCCATCGCGACCTGTCGCAGGGCAACCTGTGCCTGGGCATGCCGGGCGTTGCCCGCGACCACCGCGACCGCTGGGCGCTCGACCTGCTCGGCGCCGTGCTCGGCGACGGGATGAGCAGCCGCCTCTTCCTTGAGCTCCGTGAGCGACGCTCGTTGGCCTACGACGTCGCGACGTTCGCCACCAGTTACGCGGACTGCGGAACGTTCGGCGTGCACGCCGGCTTCGACCCGGACCACGCCGAGGAGGTCGTCACCGCCATCGGCCGCGAGCTGGCGCGCATCTGCACCGATCCGGTGGAGGTGCACGAGCTGGAGCGCGCCCGTGCCTACACCCAGGGCCGTCTCGAGCTGCGCATGGAGGACACCGGCGCGGTCGCCGGCTGGCTCGGCAGCGGCGAAAGCCTGCTCCCGCGGATCCTGACCGTGGACGAGGTGGTGGCTGAGCTCAATGCCGTCACGCCGTCCGATCTGCTGCGCGTGGCACAACGCTGGATCCGGCCCGACCTGGCCCGGCTCGTCGTGCTCGGCCCGTTCCGGGGCCGCTCCCGCTTCACCCGTGCCCTGCGGGCGTGGCAGCCCGCCGCCGACCGATGAGCGACGACGAGTACGTCATTGACCTGGTCCCCGACGAGCTGTCGCTCGCCCGCGGCCAGCTTGCCTCGGGCCTGGCAGCCATCGCAGAGACCACCCTGCGGCGACGAATCGCCGAGATCGGCGTGGAGGGTGGCTCGCACGACGAGCTCGACGCCGCGCAGGCCCTGCTCGCCGAGGCATTGTGGCGGCAGGGGCGACATCGGGCCGCGGGCGCGGCCCTCGACGGAATCCGGCCGTCCAGCATCGAGCGGCAGCGTCCGGTGAGCGGGATCATTGCCGCAGAGGCGGCGGCGGCCTCGGGAGACCCCGACGCAGCGGCGCGCGGCGCGGAGGCGGTCCTTGCCTCGACCGGAATCGACGACACGTGGCGGCTCCGGAGCGGCGTACCGGGCCGCGTGGCGTGGCCCGTCCCGGCATCCATGCGGCCGGGCACCCGACGTCCCGCGGCCGCACCCTTCACCGCCCCGGTCACCTCCGACGAGCCGGAGCGCACGGCCGCCGCGCATGTCCGTCTCGAGGCCGCTCGTCAGGCCTTCGGGACGGGGGAGAGCGGCCGCGGCGACCGGGAGCTGATGCTGGCTCTGCGCCTGGATCCACGCATCGCGCCGGAGGGAATCGCGCTCCTCGAGGCGGGGCTCGCCGGGGAGCCCAGCGCGGAGCGTCTGCTACTCTACGGCGACCTTCTGCGGGCCGCCGGTCGCGCCGCGGATGCCGCGGCGGCCTACGACCGCGCCGGCCGCTCCTGAAGGCCTCACCGCACATCCGCACCGGTCGCCGCGCGTCCGCCTGAAGCGCGGGCATCGGTCCAGACCCACAGAGGAGCTCGTCCATGGAGCGCACCCTGGTTCTCGTCAAGCCCGACGGCGTGCAGCGCAGCCTCGTCGGCGAGATCATCGCCCGCTTCGAGCGCAAGGGCCTCAAGCTCGTCGGTCTGCGACTCATGCACGTCGACGGCGAGCTCGCCGAGCGCCACTACGCGGTCCACGCCGGCAAGCACTTCTACGCGGGCCTCATCGAGTTCATCACCTCCGGCCCGGTCGCCGCCCTGGCCCTCGAGGGGCCGGATGCCATCGCCACCGTGCGCCGCATGGTCGGCCGGACCATGCCGAACGAGGCAGAGCCGGGGACGATCCGTGGTGACCTGGGCATCAGCGGCCTGCGGAACCTGATCCACGCCTCGGACGCACCCGACACGGCGGTCGCCGAGCTGGACCTGTGGTTCGGGGCCGGGGCGCTGGTCGACTACGAGCGCGCCATCGACGCGTGGGTGGTGGCGGACGAGCCGGCGCGGGCCTGAGGCGGCGCCTCAGTCGACGAGGGCGAGGATCCAGCCACCGCTGAGGGCGGCCGCAGGCGCCCGGTCGGGCAGCCCGTCGTAGCCACCGTCGGGGCGGCCGACGACCCCGACCCGGTCGAGCGGGAAGTACCGGACCCAGGCGCGGCCCACGATCGAATCACGCTGGATCGGTCCGAAGACCCGCGAGTCCTGGCTTGCCCCGCGGTTGTCGCCCATCACGAAGAACTCACCGTCCGGCACCGTCCATTCACTGGTGCACTCCGCCGGCGCGCACACGGTCGGCACCGGCGCCCCACCCGCCTGCGCGATGTAGGGCTCATCCAGCCGCGTGGCCGAGCCACCGGGTGCGCTCACCCATACGGCCCCATTGATCAGCTGCACGGTGTCGCCCGGCAGGCCGATGATGCGCTTGATGAACGGGATGTCGCCCTCCTGCTGAAAGCCCGAAGGTGGCTGGAAGACGATGATGTCGCCGCGCTGGTAGTCGGCGAAGCGCGGGCTGATCTTGTCGATCAGCACGTACTCGTGCTCGAGGATGGTCGGCACCATCGAGCTCATGCGCACCTCGAACGGCTGCGCCACGAAGTTGTGGATGACCAGGTAGATGATGAGGGTCAGGACCAGCGTTTCCACGATCTCGAAGGCGCAGCCCAGGCCGCGGCGGTTGGCGGGCGGCGTGCCGTCGGATTCGTCGCGGTCGTCCGCGGCAGGGGCGTAGGTCATCGAGGCTCCATGGGGGCAGCGCGAGGGGCAGCGGGCACAGCATAGCGCAGCCCGCCGCGCGGATTGGCGGCCCACTCCGTAGACTGCGGCGGTGGGATCCCTCGTGCTCGTCAGACACGCGACCACCGCGGCCAGCGCCTCCGGGCGCAACCTCGGTCAGGCGTCTGACATGCCGCTCTCGGACGCTGGCGCGCAGCTGGCGGAGCGCCTGGCCGTCGCCCTCGCCGCCGAGCTGGCCGAGCTGCCACACGACAACCTGCGGCTGGTCACGAGCCCGGCACAGCGCTGCCGCAGCACCATCGCGCCGGTGGCACGCACGCTGGCTGTGGAGGCCGAACGGATCGAGGTCGAGCCGGGGCTCCTCGAGATCGACTACGGCGCCTGGGATGGGCTCAGTGCGGAGGAGTGCCACGCGCGCGACCCGCAGCTTCGCGCGGCCTGGGAGGCGGACCCGTACGCGACTCGCTGCCCGGACGGCGAGAGTGGTGCCGACGTCGCCGCGCGCGCCCTGCCGCTGGTGCATGCGCTCGCCGCCTGGGCGGCCGAGGATCGCGCCCGGTGCGGGGTGGTGGTCGCCCACAACCACGTCAACCGCCTCGTGCTCACCGACCTGCTGGGCTGGCCGATGCGCGACTATCGCCGCCGCCTCAACCAGGAGCCTGCCGGCTACAACATCGTCACGTTCGGCGGCGACGGGCCGGTCATCCGCCGCATCAACGCCGCGGCCGCGGCGAACGTGCCTGCCGAGTGAAATCGGGCAGCCCCGTATAATCGCCACCCGGCCGTCCGAGCGGATGGCCCGTCCCCTCGCGAGGTTTCATGTCGCTCGAGCTCAACCAGCAGCTTTCCCAGTCACTGCAGGTCAAGGTGACTCCCAAGCAGATCGCGGCCAACTACATCCTCCAGATGAGCTCGGTCGAGCTGCAGGAGGCGATCAGCGAGGAGCTTGACGAGAACCCGGCGCTCGAGATGCTCGAGACATCGGCCTGCCCCATCTGCGGCTCGCCGGTGACCGGCAACTACTGCACCGAGTGCATGCCCAACCGCCAGGCGTCCGCTGATGACGGCAGCGCCGCGATCGACGAGCTGCCGCCGGATTCCTCGCCGCGCCTGCGCGACGAGGCCGACGAATTCGACCCGATCGCCCGCGCCGAGGCCGAGTTCACGCTGGAGGAGCACCTCACCTGGAATCTGCACGCCATCCTGCCGCGTGCGCTGCACCCGATCGCGGATTACGTCATCGGCGCACTGGACGGGAGCGGCTTCCTGACGCAGAGCGACGAGGAGATCGCTGCGGCAACCGATACCTCGGTCGAGCAGGTCGCCCAGGTGCTCGAGGCGATGCGCGGCATCGAGCCGATCGGGATCGGCTCCCGCTCCATCGTGGAGTGCCTGCTGGCGCAGATTGCCTGGCTCCGCGAGGGGGGCGAGGCGGATGTCCCGGCAATCGCCGAGGCGGTCGTCGGGGAGCACCTGGCCGAGCTGGGCGAGCGGCGCTTCCGCGACGTGGCATCCGCGCTCGGCACCGATCAGGCCACGGTGATCGCCACCTGGGAGTTCGTGAAGTCGAGCCTCAACCCATATCCCACGGCGGCCTTCACGGCGGCGGTGAGCGGCAGCGGCCAGCGCACGCTCGTTCGCCCCGACGTGCTCATTCGGCAGTCTGACGGCGAGCTGGCTGTCGAGGTCGTCGAGTCGCGGCGCTTCAGCCTGCAGGTGACGCCCATCTACTCATCACTGTCGAGCCAGCTGCGCGCCAGCGAGACGACCGAGCAGGACAAGCAGCACGTGCGCGAGTACGTCGGGCGGGCCAAGTTCTTCATCGACAACATCAATCGTCGTCGCGCCACCATCCAGCGGATCGCCGAGTGCCTCGCCGAGCGGCAGCGGGACTACCTGCTGCACGGGGTCCAACATCTCGTGCCGCTCACCCGAGCCGAGGTGGGCGACCTGATCGGCATGCACGAGTCGACGGTGAGCCGCGCCACCGCAGAGAAGTTCGTCATGATCCCCTCCGGCGAGGTGGTGCCGTTCAGCCACTTCTTCACCGCCTCGCTCGGCGTCAAGGACCAGATTCGCAAGCTCATCGAGGCCGAGGAGCCGCGCAACGCGCTCTCGGACCAGGAGATCGCGGATCATCTCGCCGGGGAGGGGATCGCCATCGCGCGCCGGACCGTCGCCAAGTACCGCGACGAGCTCCAGATCCTGCCTGCCCGCCTGCGACACCACTAGGCCCCCGCCGCGGTGAGGAGCACGCTGCTCCGGTCCATGGCAGTGCTCGGGGTTGGCGGCGTGCTGCTGGCCGGCATCCTCTACATCGCCAGCACAGTGGACTCCCGCCCGCCACTGGTGACCCGCATCGCGCTGACACAGCACCTGGAGGGCGACGAGTCGGTCGCGCTCACCACCACCAGCGTCACGGTCGCCTATTCGGAGATCGTCGACCCCGCATCGGCGGAATCGGCCTTCTCGGTTGCGCCGGACATCGATGGCAGCTTCAGCTGGAGCGGGACGACTCTCACCTTCACCCCGGCGGATCCGCTGCCGCTCGAGGCGGAATTCGTGGTGAGCGTCGGACCCGGTGCTCGTGACGAGGCCGGCAACGCCATGGAGGCGGGCACCCGCCCGCTGGCGTTCACGACGGTCGGGCCGCCGCGGGTGGCGAGCACCGTCCCTGGCGACGGGGACACCGGGATCGCGCGGGACGCGGCCATCGAGCTCGACTTCTCGACCCTGATGGACACCGCGTCGGTGGAGGCCGCGCTGCGCATCACCCCGCGGGTGCCCGTCACCCTGCGCTGGCGCGGCGAACACCTCACCCTCGAGCCCGACGAGCCGCTCCAGCCGGGCCGCCGCTACCGGCTCGAGATCTCGACCGATGCCACGGACCTCGGCGGGACCCAGCTGGACGTCCCGCTGGAGCTTTCGTTCGTCACCGCCCGCACGGACCTGGAGGTGGCACAGCTGGTGCCCGACGATGCCGTGGAGGGCATCGCGGTCAACACGCCGATCGCCATCCTCTTCGATCGGCCCCTCGATCCGGACTCGGTCGACGGCAGCCTGCTGACCGTCGTGCCGGACGTCGCCGGATCGCTGGAGGTGGTGGAGCCGCCGGGCGCGGCGGGCCTCGGCGGGGAAGGCGCGCGGCTCCTGCGCTTCGTGCCCTCCGGTGCCCTGGCCGCGAACACGACCTACGAGGTCTCACTCGCGCCCGGCCTGCGCGCGACGGACGGCGGCGAGCTCTCCGAGCCGGTGACCTGGACGTTCACCACCGGGGCTCCCAGCCTGAACCTCGGCAACCAGGTCGTCTTCCTGAGCGGCCGCTCGGGGATCGGCAACGTGTGGGCGATGAATCCCGACGGCACCAACCAGCACCAGGTCACCACCTCACTCTCGCCGGTGACCGATTTCGCGGTCGCGCCCGACAGCCGCTCGCTGGTTGCGGGTGACGGCGTGCAGCTCGTCGAACAGGCGGCCGACGGCGGCGACGTGCGCCTGCTGACCGATGCTGCGCACCTCGAGTTCGACCCCCGCTACAGCCCGGATGGGCGCACCATCGTCTTCGGGCGTGCCGACCTGGCGACAGGGGCCGCTCTCGGCATCTGGCGCCGCGGCGTCGCCGGTGGCGAGGCGTCCGTCGTCATCGCGCCGGAAGCCGCAGAGGGCCGGGCGTCATCGACCGCCTCCGCATCTGCCTCCGTTTCGCCCTCGGGAGGCGTGTCGGCCGGCGCCGTGCCGCTCCTGCGCGCGCCCGTCTACGCGCCCGATGGCAGCGCCATCGCCTACGTCGACACGGCCGGGCGGCTGGTGATCATCGACGTCGACACAGGTCGTCAGGCGACCGCATTCGTGGCCGTCGCGGGCCCACCGGTGTGGCTGCCCGATTCGAGCGGCGTCCTGGTCAGCGGAACGGAGCTGGAGGGGCCGTCGGATGTCGCGCGGTCGCATCCCGCCTCCAGCCCGGTCCCGCCGCTCGACCCGGCGAGCAGCACCGTCTCCGGCACCCAGCAGGTCCTCCGTCTGCTGCGCGGCTCCGACGCGCCGCAGGCCACGTCGCTCGACGGTCCGGCGCGCCTGGCGATCGGTGCGAATGGACGCATTGCCTTCGTGGTCATCCCGCGCGGCGCCGCGGGCGGGCCGCTCTGGCTGACGACCGCCAGCGGAGGCGCGCAGTCGCGGTTGCTGGACGTGGCGCCGGACGTGATCACGTGGGTCGCCTTCACGCCGGAGCCCGGTACCCTGGTCGCCGCGCATGCCACGAGTCAGGGAACCGAGTCGGGCATCGTGCTGGTCGACATCGGCACCGGACGCCTGGAGGAGCTGACCGTGGACGGAACGCGGCCGCGCTGGCTGCCGTGAGCGCCGCGCTCGGAGCCGGTTGACCCGCCCCTCCGCGCGCGGCTACCATGGCGCGGCCTCGCTGGCGGGCACGGATGTGCCGATTTCGCCGGCGTTTCCGTGTGTCATATCGGATCCCTCATCGTGCGCGCGCGTCTAGCTCGTCGCGCCGAGCGAGTGACCGCCCATCGGAGGATTCATGGAGTTCCAGCCCATCACCCTGGTCATCCCGCTCGCCGGAGTGGCGGCCATCGCGTTCGCCCTGTATCTCGCGTGGGACGTCCTGCGGTCTGACACCGGGACGCCCGCCATGCAGGAGATCGCCGGCACGATCTACGAGGGTGCGGTCGCGTTCATCCGCCGCCAGTACCGGACGATCGGCCTGCTGGCCCTCGGCGGCGCCCTCCTCATCGGGGCCGTCATCACCATCGTCGAGGGCCGGAACGTGGCCGATACCGACATCTACGGCCTCGATCTCGGCATCCGCACCGGCATCGCCTTCCTCGTCGGCGCGGCCTGCTCGATGGCGTCGGGGATCATCGGGATGTTCATCAGCGTCAAGGCCAACCTGCGCACGGCCGCGGCCGCCCAGCACAGCCTGGTGCGCGCGGTGCAGGTCGCGATGCGCGGCGGCGCCGTCTCCGGCTTCCTGGTGGTGGCCCTCTCGCTGCTCGGCGTGTACGGCATCTTCGCCGCCTTCGGTGGCTTCTCCAACCCGGAGCAGGCTCCCTTCCTGATCGTCGGCTTCGGCTTCGGCGCCAGCTTCGTGGCCCTCTTCGCCCAGCTGGGCGGCGGGATCTACACCAAGGCCGCCGACGTGGGTGCGGACCTCGTTGGCAAGGTCGAGGCGGGCATCCCCGAGGACGATCCACGCAACGCGGCCGTCGTGGCCGACCTGGTCGGCGACAACGTCGGCGACTGCGCCGGTCGTGGCGCGGACCTGTTCGAGTCCACCGCCGCCGAGAACATCGGCGCGATGATCCTGGGCGTCGCGGTCTACGGGCTCGCGGTGGCGAGCAACTGGCCGCACCCGGAGCTGTGGATCTTCTTCCCGCTCGTCGTCCGAGGCTTTGGCCTGCTGGCGACCATCATCGCGATGTTCTTCGTTCGCGGCAGCGAGACCGAGAACCCGATGAACATCCTCAACCGCGGCTACTGGGCCACCACCATCCTGTCGGTCGCCGGCCTGGCGCTGACGACCTCGGTCATGATGGACACCGGCGGCCAGGTGGGCAGCAGCGGGATCCCGCCATGGGTCTGGTTCTTCGGCGCCGGCGTCGTCGGCCTCGCCACCAGCGTGGCCTTCGTCTATATCACCCAGTTCTACACCGCCGGCACCTTCCGCCCGGTGCGTGAGATCGCGGAGGCCAGCAGGACCGGCCCCGCGACCAACATCATCAGCGGCACCGCGGTCGGATTCGAGACGACTGCCGTCACCGCCATCACCATCGGCATCGCCCTCTTCGCCAGCCACTGGCTGGGCGAGCAGGCCTTCGCCGGCATCGAGGGCGCCGTCAACGGCGGCATCTTCGGCACCGCGGTGGCGACCATGGGCATGCTCATGACCACCGCCTACATCCTCGCGATGGACACCTTCGGGCCCATCACCGACAACGCCGGTGGGATCGCCGAGTTCAGCAAGGCGGAGGCGGGCGCCCGCGAGATCACCGACCGCCTCGACGCGGTCGGCAACACGACCAAGGCCCTCACCAAGGGCTACGCCATCGCGTCGGCGTCGCTCGCCGCGTTCCT
This sequence comes from Chloroflexota bacterium, assembly GCA_039932235.1. Lineage (GTDB taxonomy): Bacteria > Chloroflexota > Limnocylindria > QHBO01 > QHBO01 > JAICQM01. The sequence goes on along the minus strand of JBDTQJ010000020.1, from coordinate 4,913 downwards.
GCTCTTCAGCGCCTACATCGACAAGGTCAACCTCATCCTGCAGCGCCAGATCGATGCCGGGACGCGCGCGGCGGGGACGCTGCTCGAGTCGGTCGACCTTGCCAACGTGAACGTCTTCATCGCGGCGCTCATCGGGGCGATGCTCGTCTACTTCTTCTCGAGCCTCGCGATCCGCGCGGTCGGTACGGCCGCCCAGGCGATCATCGTCGAGGTCCGGCGCCAGTTCCGTGAGATGCCTGGGATCATGGATTACACCCAGCGCCCGGACTACGCTCGCGTGGTCGACATCACCACTCGCGCGGCCCTGCGCCAGATGATCCTGCCCGGCTCGGTTGCGGTGGCCACGCCCATCGCCGTCGGCCTGTTGCTTGGCCACGAGGCAGTGGCCGGCATGCTGATGGTCGGCACCATTGCCGGCGTCATGCTGGCCACCGTCCTCAACAACGGTGGCGGGGCGTGGGACAACGCCAAGAAGTACATCGAGTCCGGCAACCTCAAGGACGAGAACGGCAACGTGCTCGGCAAGGGCAGCGATGCCCATGCCGCGGCGGTGGTCGGCGACACGGTCGGCGATCCCTTCAAGGACACCGCCGGCCCGTCGCTCCACGTCCTCGTGAAGCTGCTCGCCACCATCACCCTGGTGCTGGCGCCGCTCTTCATCCGCTAGCACTCGGCTACCCTCGACGCCGGCGTCCCGGGCTTCCGGGCGCCGGCGTCGCCATTTCCCGCCACCACGAAGGTACCGATGGACCTCATCATCCAGGCCGCCCTCATCGGACTGCTGCAGGGCCTCACCGAGTTCATCCCCGTCAGCTCCAGCGCGCATCTCGAGCTCGCACCGTGGATCGCGGGCTGGAACGACAGTGGCCTGATCGGTAGCCTCGCCTTCGACGTCTTTCTGCATCTCGGGACCCTGGTTGCGCTGCTGGCCTACTTCGCCCGCGACTGGCTCCGCTACCTGGGCGCGCTCGTCGCGAGCCTGCGCGAGCGACGCATCGGTCCGGATCCGGAGCGTCGGCTCGCCTGGCTGCTGGTGCTGGCCAGCGTGCCGGCGGCGATCATCGGCTTCGTCGGGGAGGACCTCATCAACGACGTGCTGCATGGCGACAGCGACGCGGTGCGGCTGGCGATAGCCGGCTTCCTGGTCATCGGGGCCATCGGCCTCTGGATCGCCGACCGGGTTGGCAGCCGCACCAGGGAGCTGGACGCCATGGACACGCGCTCGGCGCTGGTCATCGGCTTCAGCCAGGCGCTGGCACTCCTGCCCGGCATCAGCCGCAGCGGCGCGACGATCACCGCCGGCCTGGCGCTGGGCCTGACCCGCGAGTCGGCGGCGCGTTTCAGCTTCCTGCTGGCCACCCCCATCACCCTGGGTGCCGGCCTGTGGGGCTCGCGCAAGCTGTTCGACGAGGCGCTGACCGCCAACGAATGGACCGCGGTGGCGGCCGGCTTCGTGGTGGCCGCCCTGAGCGGGATGCTGGCGATCGGGTTCCTGCTGGCCTGGCTGCGCACCCGCTCGGTCGCCGTGTTCAGCCTGTACCGGATCCTCTTCGCCACCGGCATCGTGCTGCTGGTGATCGTCCGCTAGCGTGATCCTGGCGCTCGTTGCTCCCGCGGCAACGTCCGGATACGGAAGCCTGCTCACGGGGTCCTGGGCGACCGGCTGTTGTGTCCAGGCGGCAACGATCGGAGAGCGACACCCGTCTGGCGCTCCGGACGTTGCGCGCCCGGCAACACCGCCCCCGGCTTTGACGAAACGGGCCTTCGAGCCTACAATCGCGCGACGTCAAGGCCGCGGAGGCCAGCTTCAGGGACGCCACGCGAACGCGTGCGGGGCCTGGAGCGTTTTTTGTTATCGAGACGAGATCGACACCGACGCGCATCCCCGGCGCGCCCGGCACCGCCAATCCACGGACCAGGCGGGATCGACATACCCAGAGAAGGGGGAAGTGAGCACGATGAACACGAAGCCCGTTTACCTGACCGCCGAGGGGCTCGCCAAGCTCGAGACCGAGCTGCAGCACCTCATCACCAACGAGCGGCCGCGCGTCGCGGCTCGCATTCATGATGCGAAGCAGGACGGCGACATCAGCGAGAACGCCGAGTACGAGGATGCCAAGCAGGAGCAGTCGTTCCTGGAGGGCCGCATCGCGACGCTCGAGGGCCAGCTGAAGAACGCCCAGGTGATTGCCGGCAACAACGGCGACAAGGTCGGCATCGGCTCGAAGGTCGTGATCAAGGGCGACGAGGGCGAGGAGACGTTCACCATCGTCGGCTCGGCCGAGGCGGCGCCACGCGAGGGCCGGATCAGCAACGAGTCGCCGGTCGGCCAGGCGCTGATGAACAAGAAGAAGGGCGACAAGGTCACCGTCCAGTCTCCCGGCGGTGCATCGGACTACACCGTCCTCGCCATCAGCTGACGCGTCGCACCGTCGCCGTGTTCTGGGCCGATGAGCTGGCGGCCTCGGTCGACGGGCCGCAGGTCGTCAACGACTCCAAGACCCCCTCCGGGACCGTCCACGTCGGCGCGCTGCGCGGGCCGGTGATCCTGGACGTCATCGTCCGCGCCCTGCGCGCCCGCGAGCTGCCGACCGAGCTGCGCTACGGGGTCGACGACCTCGACCCGATGGATGCCCAGGCCCTGCTGACCCCGGATGCGGTGGATCGGTACATGGGCGTCCCGCTGGCGAACGTGCCGGATCCCGCCGGTGACTGCCATGCCTCGTACGCGCGGCATTTCGCCGGGGTCTTCATCGATACGTTCGACCGGCTCGGCATCCGCCCCGACGTCACCTACTGGATGAGCGACCTGTATCGCTCCGGCGTCATGGACCGATGGATCCGCGTGGCGCTCGACCGCGCGGCAATCGTGCGCGAAATCTACGCTCGGGTCGCCAACGTCAACCATCCGGCGGAGTGGCACCCCCTGCAGGTCATCTGCCCCAACTGCGGAAAGGTGGGGACGACCATCGTCACCGGCTGGGACGCGGAGCGCGGCACCGTGACCTACGAATGCCGCACGGACCTCGTGAAGTGGGCCACGGGCTGCGGCAACCGTGGCGAGGTGTCGCCGTTCGGCGGCGCGGCAAAGCTCCCCTTCAACGTCGACTGGGCGGCCAAGTGGTCCGAGTTCGGCGTCACCATCGAGCCCAACGGCAAAGACCTCGGGACGCGGGGCGGCGCACGCGACCGCTCTGAGGCCCTGGCCCGCGAGGTGTTCGATCGCGCGCCTCCGGTCAACCTGGTGTACGAGTTCCTGAACATCGGCGGTCGGAAGATGAGCACCTCCCGCGGGACGGGCGCCTCTGCCGCGCGAATGGCCGAGGTGGTGCCGCCGGAGCAGCTGCGCCTCCTCTTCCTGCGGCCACGTCCCAACCAGGCCATCGCCTTTGATCCCGACGGGACCGATGCCATCCCGCGCCTCTTCGACGAGTCGGACCGCCTTGCCGCGGCCACCGCCGGCCGCGAGGTGCGCGGCGAGCTGCCGGCCGACGCGCCGCGCCTCTTTGCCGCCTCGCTGGTCGACGGCGCCCTCGACCCGTTGCAGGCGGCACGCCTGCACCGACCGGCATTCAACCACCTCGCCCTGCTCGTCCAGGTCCCCGGCGTCGACTTGATCGATCGCACGACGGCGGAGAAGGGGAGCGCCCTTGACGCCGGTGAGCTGGCGCTGCTGGAGGAGCGCGTCGCCGCCGCGCGCGCCTGGCTGGATGCCTACGCGCCGGACCGCGCGCGCGTCGCGGTGCAGGATCAGCTGCCGGCGGCCGCAAGCGCGCTGGACGACGCGCAGCGCGTCTTCATCGCGGCGCTGCAGCGGCGGCTCACCTCCGACGTGGCGTGGAGCGGCGAGTCGCTGCAGAACGAGATCTTCGAGGCCGCGCGCGGGGTGGACCTGCCGCCCGGACGCGCCTTTGCGGCGCTCTACCTCGCCTTCCTCGGCCAGCCGTCGGGACCGCGCGCCGGGTGGCTGCTGGCCAGCCTCGACCATCTCGTCGTCGCGGAGCGCCTGCGGGCCGCTGCCGCCGCCGCTACGCTCGACGCATGATCGGCCTGCAGCTCATCCGCGACGACCCCGGGGCCGTCAAGCGCGCCGTGGCGCGCAAGGGCGAGGCGGCCGAGGTGATCGACCGCATCGTCGAAGCCGACGCACGCCGCCGCCGCGTGGAGGCCGAGGTGAACGAGCTGCGCGCCGAGCGCAACACCGGCAACAAGGAGCTCGGCGGCCTGATGCGCGACGGCCGTCGCGAGGAGGGTGAGCAGCTCAAGGCGCGCATGGCCGAGCTGTCTGGCCGCATCGACACGCTGGCGGGGGAGCTGACCGCAGCCGAGTCGGTCATCGAGCAGGACCTGTTGCTCGTCCCCAACCTGCCGCACGAGAGCGTGCCCGACGGCCGCTCGGACGCCGACAATCCCGAGGTCCGTACCTGGGGCGACCCACGCCAAGACGATGGCACGCCCCCGCACTGGGAGATCGCCCAGCGGCTTGGCCTGTTCGACCTGGAGCGCGGCGCCAAGATCGCGGGCTCGGGGTTCATTGTCTTCACCGGTGCCGGCGCGAAGCTGCAGCGCGCGCTCATCGGTCTGGCGCTGGAGCTTGCCGAGCGGCACGGCTACACCGAGATCTGGTCGCCGCTGGTCGTCAACGCCGCCTCGGCGCGGGGCACCGGGCAGCTGCCGGACAAGGAGGCGCAGATGTACGTCGTCGAGCGCGACGACCTGTACCTCATCCCGACCTCCGAGGTGCCGGTCACCAACCTGTACCGCGACGAGATCCTGTCCGCCGACGACCTGCCGCGCTACCACTCCGCCTACACGCCCTGCTTCCGCCGCGAGGCGGGCGCGGCGGGCAAGGACACCCGCGGCCTGCTGCGCGTCCACCAGTTCGACAAGGTCGAGATGGTGAAGTTCGTGCG
>JBDTQJ010000019.1:0-23069 GCA_039932235.1 Chloroflexota bacterium | reverse complement strand
CGGAGCCGCGCCGGTTCTACTACAACCCGTCGCCGCCGGTCGAGTTCGGGGCGTGGGGGGTCGACGTCCCGGTCGCGTGGCTGGGTGGCACGGAGACGCTCGCCACCGGCAACTCGTTCGCCGCGCCGCACATCGCGGGGCTCGTGGCGCTGCTGCGCTCCAAACATCCCGGCCTGACCCCGTTCGAGGTCAAGGCCATCCTGGCCGCGATCGCCGACAACGCGTCGCCGGTCTCGCAGCCCGGGGTGCCTGCGGGCTAGCGGCCCTCGCGGCGGTGGAGGCGCGCAATGAGCGCGTGCATGATCGGGATCGCGATCGCCGGGTGCTCCTTGAGCAGCGCGGTGAACTCCCACGCGACGAAGAGGATGCACTCGGTCTCATCGACCGCGCTCACGCTTGCCGTCCGCGGCCGGTCCTCGATGAGCGCCAGCTCGCCGAAGAAGTCGCCCGCATGGAGCTCGGTGAGCGTGGGTCCGTCGTTGCCCTCGTGGACCCGGACCTTGCCGCTCAGGATCACGTAGAGCGCAGAGGCGGGGGCGTCCTGGCGGATGATCGGGTCGCCGGCCTCGTAGGTGCGCCGCTTGCCCTGTTCGGTCAGGCGCTTCAGCGCCCGCGCATCGAGGCCTGCGAACAACGGGACCGATGCAAGTGTCTGGTCAGCTGCCAACGGTTGTCTCCTCGCCTATGGCGTCTCGCGCTTCCGCGCAGCGAGCGCACTCGGAGATGCATCGTAGCGGAAGGCGCCCGCCGGTCATAGACCCGAAGCGCCATCGGTAGAATGTGCGACCAGCCACCACGCGAGGTCGTCGTTGTTCTATCTCCAGCGCGGCGACGTGCCGCACAAGCGCCACACCCAGTTCCGGAAGCCGGACGGCTCGCTCTTCGCCGAGGAGCTCTTCGGGGTCGAGGGCTTCAGCGGACGCGCCAGCCTGCTCTACCACCACACCCCGCCGACGCAGACGCACCAGGTCGAGAAGGTGCGCGACGTGCGCATCGAGCAGAGTGCCGACGAGGCGTCGGGCGCGCATCGGCATCGGCTGGTCAATACGAAGGACCTGGAGCCGCAGGGGGACGGCCTGACCGGCCGCGTCCCGCTCTTCTACAACGGCGACGTGACGTTTGGCGTCGTCCTCCCCGCGGAGCCGATGGAGCGCTTCTACCGCAACGGCGAGGCGGACGAGATGTACTTCGTCCACGCCGGGACGGGCACCCTCGAGACGATCTTCGGACCGATCGACTACGGCCCCGGCGACTACCTCGTCATCCCCATCGGGACCACGTTCCGCCTGCGCCCCGACGCCGGCGTCGCGCAGCGCATGCTGTGGGTCGAGTCGCCGTCGAGCATCGTCCCGCCCAAACGCTACCGCAACGACTTCGGGCAGCTGCTGGAGCACTCGCCGTACTGCGAGCGTGACATCCGCCCGCCGGCCGAGATGGCCCCCAACCTGGAGCGCGGCGACTTCGTGATCGAGGTCAAGACGCGCGGCCGGATCACTGCCTACCACTACCGCCACCACCCCTTCGACCTCGTCGGCTGGGACGGGCACCTCTGGCCGTTCGCCTTCAACATCGCCGATTTCGAGCCGATCACCGGGCGCGTCCACCAGCCGCCGCCGGTGCACCTCACCTTCCAGCCGCGCAACTACGTCATCTGCAGCTTCGTGCCGCGCAAGTTCGACTACCACCCGCTCGCCATCCCGGCGCCGTACAACCACTCGAACATCAACAGCGACGAGGTCATCTACTACGTGGCCGGCAACTTCATGAGCCGCCGCGGGGTGGACATCAGCTCCTTCACCATCCATCCGGCCGGGATCCCGCACGGTCCGCACCCGGGGTCGGTGGAGGCGAGCATCGGCAAGGAGGCGACCGAGGAGCTGGCGGTGATGATCGACACCTTCCATCCGCTTCACCTCACGAAGCAGGCGAGCGAGCTGGAGGACGATCGGTATCCGTATTCCTGGATGCCGCCGGAGGATGGCGCGGAGCACGCCCGGGAGCTCTCCGAGCGCGGGCCCGAGGCCTTCCCGGACTGAGCATGGAGCCCAATGACGAGCGACTGGCGACGCTGCGCGAGATCACGGCCGGCTTCGACGCGCACGACCTCGACGGCATTCTCCGCCACTTCGCCGATGGGGCCGTCTTCGAAGGGCCGCGCGGGCCAGACCCATGGGGCACCCGCGTCGAGGGTCGAGTTGCCATTCGTGAGGCCTTCGCGGCTCGCTTTGCCGGGATCCCCGACGTCCGCTACGGCGATGACGAGCACTTCGTGGCGGGTGACCGCGGCGCGTCGGAGTGGACGCTCAGCGGCACCGCCGCGGACGGCCACCGCATCGAGGTGCGTGGCTGCGACCTCTGGACCTTCCGGAACGGGCTCGTGGTGAAGAAGGACTCCTACTGGAAGATCCGCAAGGCCTGATCCTGCGATCCCACGTGTAGCATCGGACTTGCACAGGAGGCCGCCATGACAGAACCCACCGCCGTCCCCGTCAACCTGTTCGAGAACGACCGCGAGCTGATGGTCATCGCACCGATGCCGGGCATTGCGCCGGAGGACATCAGCATCGACGTCACCGCCGGTGGGGCGCTCACCCTTCGCTCCGCCCAGCGCGGCGAGGGCCAGGAGCGCATCGGCTACCTGCTGCGCGAGTGGTCATACGGGCCGTACCTGCGCACCGTCGAGCTGCCGTGCGCGGTCGACGCGACGCGCGCGAACGTTGCGTACGGCAACGGGGTCCTGTCGATCACCTTCCCCAAGGCGGATGCCACGCGGGCCGGATCGGTGGCGCTCGAGCGCAGCGGCCACGCGCGCGGCGTTGCTGCCGGCCACCCTGGTGCGCGCGGCGGTGCCGGCGACGACCCCGATCCCGACGACGGCAGCCGCGCGACCACCGTGGCGTGATCCTCTACTTCCTGCGCCACGGGAAGGCTGGCGCCTCAAATCGGGTGATCGGGATAGCGCGCGACGACGACGACGACGCGCGCGAGCTGACCGCCGCGGGCGAGGAAGAGCTGCGACGCGCAGGCCCGCTGTGGCGGCAGCTCAACTGCCGCCCCGAGGTCGTCATCACCTCGCCGCTGCCGCGGGCGCTGCGCACCGCCGAGCTGTTCTGCGAGGCCGTCGGCGGGGATCCGGAGATCGATGATCGGCTGCGGCCGGGCGCTCGCTGGAGCGACCTGGCGCGCGCCATGGCGGCCCACCCCGACGCGCGGCGGGTCATGTTCGTGGGTCACGAGCCGGACCTGTCGAGCACCATCGCCGAGCTCAGCGGAGCGTCATCGGTCCGCATGCGGAAGGGCGGGCTGGCATGCCTCGAGTTCTACGGGGTCCCCGAGCCGGGAACCGGCGAGCTGGCGTGGCTCATCGACCCGGACCTGTACGGCGCGCCGCATGGCGGTTGAGCCGCGCGTCACGCGGGTCGCCGCCTACGCCGTCTGCGTGGACGAGGCGGATCGGATGCTCCTCTGCCGCATTGCCCAGGGCGCGACCCGTGACCGCGACGGCTGGTGGACGCTGCCTGGCGGCGGCATCGACCACCGGGAGCACCCGCGCGACGCGGTCCTGCGGGAGCTCTCCGAAGAGACTGGCCTGACCGGAGAGGTGGTGGAGCTGCTGGACGTCGACAGCTGGAGCCGCACGCTGCCGGCGTGGGGAGAGATGGCAGCCTCCGACTTCCACGCCATCGGCATCCTGTACCGGGTACGCGTCACCGGTGGGACCCTGCGGCCGGAGGAGGGAGGGACCACGGACGAGGCGCGCTGGTTCACCCTCGAGGAGGCGCGCCGGGCACGGATCGTCGACATCGTGGAGCTCGCGCTCGAGCGCATCGGGCGGCGACCGGTAGACTGAGCGGCATGGCCGACCTCCAGCTGCACACCCTCCTCATCTGCGACTACGCCCTCACCGCGCAGGACGGGAAGCTCGGCGCGCTTGGCGTCTTCAGCCAGATCAACGTGGCGCGCCTGCCGGCGGTGCATGGCCGCTGCTTCGTGGTCGCGATCCTGGAGGCGGACCCCGGCCGGTACGACCTGACGTTGCAGCTCACGTCGCCGAGCGGCCAGCCGCTCCTTCCCCGGCCGCCCAAGTTCAACATCGAGGTGCCGCCGAACGCGACCACCGCGAACATCGTGGCGGACCTGCAGGGGCTCGAGATCAAGGAGATCGGACGCCACCGCTTCGAGCTGCGCGAGGGAGACCGGCTGCTCGGTACGTCGCCGTTCACGGTCAACCTCGTCTTCCGCAGCCAACAGGCTGCCCAGGCCTGAGCGAGCGAGCCGGCATGCATCCGCCGCTCCCCGAGGTGGAAGAGGCTGACGTCACAGCGGTGGCCGCCGCGCTGCCGAACGACGGGTCCGTGCTGATCGACGTCCGCGAGCCGGCCGAATGGCGGGCCGGGCGCGCCCGCGGCGCGCGCCACATCCCGCTCGCGCAGCTCCCGGCCAGCCTCGACAGCCTGCCGCGCGCGGAGCCGATCTACCTCATCTGCGCCACCGGCCGACGCAGTCACAATGCGGCGGCCTATCTTCGCCAGGCGGGCTTCGAACGGCCGATCAACGTGCGCGGTGGCACCGTTGCCTGGCAGCGCGCCGGGCTGCCCATGGAGCGCTAGCACCGACGCGCGCGGCTCTCACGTCGCGGAGCTGCACGGCGTTCCATGGGCATGAACGACGACGGATCCGCCTACGAGCGTGCCTTCCTCACCACCGACCCCGCGTACGACGGGCGCTTCGTCACCGCGGTGCGCACGACCGGCATCTATTGCCGTCCGTCGTGCCGCGTCCGCAAGCCGCTCCTGCGTAACGTGACGTTTCTGCCCGATCCCGCCACCGCCCGCGCGGCCGGGTACCGAGCGTGCCTGCGGTGCCATCCCGACGACGCTCGGCCGGTGACCATTCGCCAGCTGACGACTCCCATCGGACCGATGGTCGCCGGTGCGACCGATGACGCCGTGGTCCTGCTCGACTTCGCGCAGCGCCGGATGTTCGACTCCCAGCTGGCCGCAGTGCGACGGCGCATCGGCCCCACCGGCGAGGGGCCGTCGGCACTGATCGACCGGCTGGAGGTGCAGCTCGACGAGTACTTCGCCCGGACGCGTCGGGACTTCGACCTGCCACTGGACCTTCCGGGCAGCGCCTTCCAGGAGCGCGTGTGGGCCGAACTGCGGGCGATTCCGTACGGCGAGACGATCAGCTACCGCGACCTCGCCCAGCGGGTTGACGCCGGCGCCGCGTGGCGGGCGGTCGGCCGCGCCAACGGCGCGAACCGGGTCGCGGTCATCGTGCCCTGTCACCGGGTGGTGGCCAGCGGCAGGGGACTGGGCGGCTACGGCGGCGGCCTTCCGGTGAAGCGCCTCCTCCTGGACCTCGAGGCCGCGGCCGCCGCGTGAACCCGCGCGGGGTCTACCGGTACGGCAGCTCGGCCTTCCATGCGACCAGCACGCCCACATCGTCGTACTTCCAGACCACGTCGACGGCGGCGAAGCCGGCCGCGATGAGCCAGGCGAGATGCTCGGCGGCGGTATCGGGATGGTCGTGCTCGACCTCGTGCGCATCGGGCTCGTCCGGGAGGTCGTAGAGCTCGCTCAATCGGTCCATGGCAGGCCGGAAGTAGTCGGCAATGACGAAGATTCCGCCCGGCTCGATGTGCTCCCAGATGCGGCTGAAAAGGTGCCGCTTCTGATCGCCGAAGAGGTGGTGCACCGCCAGGACCGATACGATCGCGTCGTGGATGCCGTCGATGGTCGGCTCCGCGATGTCGCTCTGCCGCAGCTCGGCGCGCTCCCCATGCTTCGCCAGCCGCTGGCGAGCACGCTCGATCATCTCCGGGGAGACATCGAGGCCGGTGGCGGTGGCGCCCGGATATGCCTCCAGCACGCGGTGGATGGTGTAGCCGGTGCCCGCGCCCAGGTCCAGGAAGCGCCGCGGCGGCCGCAGGGCGAGCAGCGCGATGAGCGTCTCGTGGATCTCCTCGTACCGCGGCACCATCTCGCGGATCTGGGCGTCGTAGCGCGGGGCCCACTCGTCGAAGTGCTGGGCGGCGGTCCTGAGGTCGGTCATCCGCGCGGCTTGAAGTCGGTCCCCAGCGCGTGGTAGCCGCCGTCGACGTGAATCATCTCGCCGGTGGTCATCGAGGCCATCGGGCTCAGGAGGAAGGCGCACATGTCCCCGACCGGGGTGGCATCGGTCATCGACCACGCCAGTGGCGCTCGGGCATCCCAGGTGCCGCTGATGGTGTCGAAGCCGGGGATGCTCTTGCCGGCCATGGTGCGGATCGGTCCGGCGGAGACCGTGTTGACCCGGATGTTGTGCGCGCCGAGGTCGCGCGCCAGGTAGCGGGTGATGGACTCGAGGCCGGACTTGGCGACGCCCATCCAGTCGTAGATCGGCCAGGCGAAGCGCGCGTCGAAGGTGAGGCTGACGACCGCCGCACCACCGTCGGAACCAGCCACTTTGAGCGGCTCGAGCATGCCGACGCTCAGCGCCTTGAGCGAGAAGGCGGAGGTCTGGAAGGCGACCGCCACGCTCTCCCACGGCGTGTTCAGGAAGTTGCCGCCCAGCGCGTCCTGCGGCGCGAAGCCGATGGAGTGCATGACGCCATCGACACGCCCCCAGCGCTTCATCGCCTCCTCGGCGACCGCGGCGATGTCGTCCGGGTTGTTGACGTCCATCTGCATGACGTCGGGGGTGGTGGGTAGGCGCCGCGCCACCTTCTCGGTCAGGCGCACGCCCCTGCCGACATTGGTGAGCAGGAGCTCCGCCCCCTGTTCCTGGCACACGCGGGCGACCGCGAAGCCGATGCTGTCGTCGGTCAGCACGCCGGTGATGAGCAGCTTCTTGCCCTCGAGCAGCACGCCCGTACCTCATGTGTGGTCGTTGGTGCAACGATTGTAGGGCGTCCCGCGCGACTGGCTGCGTTCACCCGTTCCCGTTGAACGCGCCGAGCGCGTCGAGCACCACCTCCTCGCCGTCCGGGCCGATTGCCACGACCTGCAGGGCGAAGGACATGGGCGGGGCATCCGGGACCGGGCGGAGCTCGGCGCGCCACCCCGCGGGGAGCTCGACCGAGGCGCCGAAGCTGGCCTCCAGGTCGGGCGACGGGCAGCTCCGTTCGCCGGGGAGGCCGGTCCGTGGATCGATGCACATCGTCCCGATGCCGATGCCGGCATCCGACCAGGTCATCCAGTCGGAGATGCCGCTGATGCCCTGCAGCAGCCGCTCCGCGCCGCTGGCGAGCGTGATCAGGCGTATCTCGCAGGTGGTGAAGCAGTCGCTCACCGCGAGGGTCGTCTCGTCCGGGCTGAGGACGAGCGTCGCGCGGCGCACCAGGGACGCCGCAAGGACGATCCCCTCGGAACGGGCGACCCGTGGCCGCGGCGGTGCCACCCCTTCGGTCGTGCCGCTGCCGTCGGTAGCGATGCGGGCGACGCTGAGGCCTGCCTCGCCATCGACCAAAAAGTAGATCTGGGTGGCGTCTGTGCTGAGCACGGCGTCCGGTACGGCGCGGTCAACGGTGCCGACGTGGGCGGTGCGCCCGGTGGCCGCGTCGAGCAGGTCGAATGCGACACTCGGGGCATCGCCGTCGGCAATCAGCACCATGCCGGCCTGCGGTCCGCGGAGGAACGGAGGCCCGTACCCCCGCGCCCAGGATGGCGCGCTGAACGGGAGCTCGGCAGTGATGGTCCCGTCGAGCCGCCCGACGCTCACGCCGTCATGCGGGGCATGATCCTGCGCGTCGCGCCACGCGGTGCGCACCCATGTCCCATCCTCGAGCGCAAGGGGCGGCCCGGGGATCGTCAGCCCGGCGCCCGACCCCGTCGGTAGCGGCGAGGCGGATGCGGCGCTCGATCCATCGGGCGCGTCGACCGGCCCCGGCGACGTGAAGATCAGCGCGGCGCCGATGACGATCGCGACTGCCACGATGCCGACCAGCGCCCAGCCCAGGTCTGGATCGAATGGGACGCGTGGCCCGCGGCGCGGGTCGGAAGCCATGGAGAACCCCCCGGTTGCTCGGTCCGCCCATCATGCGTGCCGTCCCGGCGACGGGTCAATCCCCGGCGCCTATCCTGTGCCGATCATGGAGCCGGCCGCGCCGCAGCGCCACCTCACCTTCCTCTTCGCCGACGTCGAGGGCAGCACCCGCCTGGCGGAGCAGTACGCCACCGCGGGCAGCGTCCTGGCGCGCTACCACGAGCTGGTGGCCGACGTCAGCGCGCCGCACGCGGGGCGGGTCTTCGAGCGCATCGGTGACGGCGCGTACGTGGTCTTCGACGGGGCGCCGTCGGCCGTGGCGGCAGCCGTCGAGTTGCAGGCCCGCGTCCTGGGCGCCGACTGGGGCGAGGTCGGCCGCCTGCGGGTGCGGGTCGCCGTGGCCAGCGGGTTGGTGGAGGAGCGCGACGAGCGCTACTTCGGCCGCGCCCTGTTCGTCGCCGCACGCATCCAGTCCCTTGCCCGAGGCGGCGAGACGTTCCTCGGCGGCGAGACGGTGGCCGAGCTGGCGGGCGCCCTGCCGAAGGGGACGCGGCTTCGTGACCTCGGCGAGCAGCGCCTGCGCGACGTGGCGCAGCCCGAGCACGTGTACTCGCTCGTCCGTGGTGGACGCCGCCGCGCCGGCGAGGCGCCCGCACGCGTACCCGCCGAGGGAGCGGCGGATGAGCATCCGATCCGGGTGCTGATCGTCGACGACCACGGCGTCGTCCGCCGCGGGCTGCGCGGCTTCCTGGAGCTGCTCGACGAGATCGACATCGTGGGTGAGGCGGAGAACGGGGCCGAGGCGGTCGCCGCCGTCTCGCGGCTGCTTCCGGACGTCGTGCTGATGGACCTCCAGATGCCGGAGATGGATGGCATCCAGGCGACCGCGGCCATCCGCCAGGAGCATCCCGACATAGCGGTCGTCGCCCTCACCTCGTTCATCGAGGAGCACAAGGTCGCCGCCGCGCTCGAGGCGGGCGCCTCTGGCTACCTGCTGAAGGACGCGGAGGCGGACGAGGTGGCCGGTGCCATCCGCCGCGCGGCGCGCGGGGAGATGCACCTGGATCCGGCCGTCGGGCGCCTGCTCACCGACCGCATTCGCAGCGACGCGCCCTGAGCAGGTTCGGCGTTCGATCGGTACCCTGACGGCCTGATGATGGTGCACCTGACCGATTACGCGGTGCCCGTTGCCGATCCGGCGGCGGGCATTCCCAACCTGCGCGATGCGCTCGGCGCACTCGACGACGCGGAGCGCAAGCGTCTCCTGACCGGGCTGTTCAAGCCGGAGCAGGTGCCCGGGACGATGGAGCGCCTCTCCACCCTGGTGGAGGACGTCGAGGTCAGCTTCGCCGACCTCCTGACCCTGCTCGACAACACGTCGCGCGCCAGGCGCTTCGTGGCCATCGACGAGGCCACCGCCATCCTGGACCGATACCTCCCTGCCACCGCGGTCGCCGGCACCCACGACTGGGACGTCGCGCGGCTGCTCGAGCCGTACGGTGACGGCACGTACCACGGCAAGCTGCTGAAGCGGACGCGCAAGCAGCTGCGCAGCGTCTCGAACCGGGAGGCGCTCACCACGCCCTTCCTCTTCCGGCGCACCTGGTGAGGCCGGACCGATGAGCCGCCGCTCCCGTCGGCGCGGCCGTTCCTACCAGCCGATGCCGCCGCGGCGCAGCGGCAACGGCGCGCGGGTGCTGGTCATCGTGATCCTGCTCGCGCTGGTGATCGGGTTCGTGGTGCTCAGCTTCAGCGGGCGGGGCGGCTGACCTAGAGCGTCTCCTGGAGCACCGCCTGGATGTGCCACAGCAGGCGCCACGCCTCGGGCGCGGCACCGGCGATGTCGATGCCCTTCGGCTCGACATGGTCGAAGAGGCGGAACTCGGTGAGGCTGGCGCGGTCGCCCAGCTCTGCCGCCAGGCTGCGCGACTCGGGGTACGGGACGTAGGCGTCCCCGAGGTCGTGCATGAGGAATACGCGCGTCGACAGGCCAGCGAGATGGCCGGCCGGGCTCAGCGCTGCGAGCGTCCTGCGAGCCGCCGGCGGGAGGCCGTCAACCGCTGCCTCCGCGGCATCGAGGCCGGTCGCCGCCAACAGTCGCTCCACCGCTCGCGCGGAAGTGGTCCGCAGCGCAAGGTGCGCTGGGGAGGGACGTTCACCGGCTCGAATGGGCATGCCGTAGGCGCGGTCGAGCGCCGCCCGGTCGGTCGTGTCGGAGACGAGGTCCAGCAGGAGTCGCAGTGCGGTGTCGCGCGCAAGCTGCGCCGGTTCCCAGGCCACCGCCCGGCCATCCGGGTCGCGATAGGCGCCGGCGAACACCGCCGCCAGGAAGCGCGACGCGTCCGCGTAGCTGCCGAAGGCATTGACCCATGCCACGTCGTGAGCGATCCGATCGTCCGCTGCGGCGAGCAGGGCCAGCGCGCCACCGACCGACAGGCCGATGATTCCGATCCGCGCCGGGTCGACCTCGGGACGCGCGGCGAGGAGCTGGTAGGCGGTCACCACCCCGTCGACCTCGGCGGGGGCCACCCGCCCCTCGAGCAGCAGCCGCGAGTCCGGGATGAGCACCACGGCGCCGGTTCGGGCCATGGCGTCGGCGAAGCGGACCACTGCCGGATACTCGCGGCCGACGTTGTTCACCCCCAGGACGAGGAGGATCGCCCCGTGCGACCGCCCCGCGGATGCCGACCCCGGCATCCACAGGTCCGCCTCGTCCGCCACGCCGTCGTGGGCAACTCGCCATTGGAGGGTCTCGCGGCGTGGCGCGGCATTCAGCCAATCCAGCGGTCGCACGCCCGAGTCCAGCACGCTGGGCACGAGAAACGCGGTCTGCACCGTGATCCGCGCCGGCTTCCAGGCGAGGACGAGCAATGACGCCGCAAGGACGCAGATGAGGACCAGGTGAAGGCGACGCCGCATGGCTGCATGCTAGCGAGCGCTGACGGTCACCTCGGTCTCCGGCGTCAGCTCCTCGGCTCCCGGCGCCGGCGCGTCGGCGTCCGTCTCCTGGGCCAGCTGCAGGCGCAGCCGCTCCAGCACGTTCCATTCGTCTGCATTGAGTGACGCGGCGTCGAGCCGGGCGCGGAAGCGATCCAGGAGCGGCTCGATGTCGCGGCCCTTCTCGCGGGCGCTCCGCAACTCGACGAGCGCGTCCTCCAGCTCTTGCGAGTCCTCGCTCCAGGTCACGTATGCATCACTGAACGACAGCTGTCGCGCGATGGCGGCACGTGCGCGGTGCGCGTGCTCGGGAGGCCCGAGGACCGCGACGTTGGTGGCGAAGCTCAGCACCTCCATCCCATCGCCCACCATGCGGTCCGGCTCACCACGCACTACCGTGCCGAGCAGGTGACGCGCGGCGAAGCCCATGGCTCGCAGCGGCCACGATCGCAGGCCCCCGAGCGTCTCGTGCTCAAAGGTGCCGAGGTCGAGGTCATCCAGGGCCGCGCGGATGGCATCGGTCACGCTCTCATCGTCGGACCCGTCGCGGAGCACCAGCGGGATCGGCAGCAGCACCTTCTTGGCGCGGATGCGCTGCACCACCAGGAACGGCGCGATGACCACCATCATCAGCACCGACGCACCGAACGAGGCCGTCCCCGGGTACGAGAAGGGCACGCGTGACAGCCAATGACCGACCGAGCGCTCCTCGTCGAAGCCGGCGATCTCGGAGATGGCTGCCACGACCGGCGGGGTCAGCACGACCGCCGCCGCGAGGCCCCAAGTCTGCCACCACGCGAGGTCGAAGTTACGTTCCACCAGGCCCATTCGCTCGGCCACCCAGCCAGCGCTGATCGGCACCGCGAAGCCGAGCACCACGACCACCCACGCCGCGGAGACGAGGGCCATGATCGAGAGCAGGCGACCCTTGCTGCCGGGCACGTGGCCAAAGAACAGCGACGTGGCCCAGCCGAGGGCAAAGGAGGCGGAGCGGCTCAGCGCCTGCCAGGCAAGCAGGAGGACCAGCGGGAGGAACGGCACGCTCGGCGAGGGAGCAAGGCCCGTGCCCGGCCGTCAGTCGACGCGGAGGGGTCGCACCGTCATCACCTGGTCGACGCGTCCCTCCCAAGCCTCGCGCGGAGTGTCGCAGTAGAGCTCGATCTCGTTCCCATCCGGGTCGGCCGTGTAGAGCGAGTGGGTCACGCCATGGTCCACCGCCCCGCGCAGGAGACCCCGTTCGCTGAGCAGCGCATGCGCCCGGCGCAGCTCGGTCTCATCCGCCAGACGGATGGCGACGTGGTACAGGCCCACCCCGTTGGGCAGGGCCGAGGGAGCGGAGTCACCCACCCGGAGCAGCGCCAGGTCGTGGTGGCTCTCGCCGGTGGCAGTCAGGAAGATCATGACATTCGTCATCTGCGACGACACCTGGAAGCCCAGCAGATCGCGGTAGAACGCGAGCGCCCGGTCGAGGTCCCTCACCTTGAGGACGACGTGTCCAACCCCCTGCGGATGGAGCATCGGCCGATGCTACCCCGCCGGCTCGCGGGATGGACGCCGAAACGCCCGAGCCGGGAGACGGGTCAGGGCAACCCGAGCTTGAGACGGCATGCCGGCCACGGCTGGTAGCCGCGCGCCGCACGGAGCTTCTCGGCGATGGCGATCTGCTCCTCGCGCGTCGCCTGGTGCGGATAGTCGGCGTAGGCACCGCCCCCGTAGCCGAGCCACGTCGAATGGCTGAACTGGAGGCCGCCGTAGTAGCCATTGCCGGTGTTCGCCGCCCAGTTGCCGCTCGCTTCGCACTGCGCCAGCTGATCCCACACGGTGTCACCTGGATACGTGACCACGCGCGTCGGCGGAGGTGTCGGTCGTGGGGTGGCGACGGCGCGCAGCTCGGCCTGCAGGTCAACCGTGGGTCGCTCGCCCGTGGAGCTGGGGGCGGAGAGATTCTCGACGGCCACCGGGGCGCTCAGCGCCGCCAGGGTGTCCACAGCGACGGCGGCGCGGCCAGCGTCGCCACGGCTGGCGAGCTGGTGCGGGACCACGGCAGCGGCGTCCAGCAGCCGGTCGATCTCAGGCGTGACCGGGGTGGTGCCGCGCACGGTGAGCGGTGCGAGCAGGGCAATGCCCACGATGCTCATGGCGGTCAGGACGGCGACGCGTCGCAAGAGATCCGGCAATAGAATCCTCGAGAAGTGCTGAGTACGCTCGTCGTGCACCGATGGGGCAATCTTCAACTGCCAAACGGACCGCGCTGCATGGTGGCGCGACGCTTGCGGAGGCGCACGACGAGGTCCAACCGTACCATCGGTCCGACCACCTGTCGAGCGCCGGCGCCCTGCCGGCGCCCCATCCATCGGTTGCAGCGGAGGCCACATGCCACGCAAGAAGAAGGAGCCGGAGCGACGTCGCGGAGCCGTCGTCGTGCGCGGCAAGGAGCACACCCGCGAGCGCCTCACCGAGGACCAGGCGCTGCTCCGGTCGCACGAGGCGTGGCCCGGATTCCGTGACACCGACACGTGGCGCGCGCTGCGCATCCTCGGCGAGTTCGTGGAGGGATTCGACGCCCTGGCAGAGGTGGGTCCGGCGATCACCATCTTCGGATCTGCACGCGTCGGGCGCCGCAACCGCTATTACAGTGCCGCCCGCCAGGTTGCCGCCAGGCTGGGCGAGAAGGGGTACGCCATCATCACCGGCGGCGGGCCGGGCATCATGGAGGCTGCCAACCGTGGCGCGCGCGACGCGGGCGCCCTCTCCATCGGCTGCAACATCGAGCTGCCGTTCGAGCAGGGGCTCAACGAGTACGTCGACCTGGGGATGGAGTTCCGCTACTTCTTCGCCCGCAAGACGATGTTCGTCAAGTACGCCAACGGATTCGTCATCTTCCCGGGCGGCTTCGGCACCCTGGACGAGCTCTTCGAGTCCCTGACCCTCATCCAGACCGGCAAGGTCGAGCACTTCCCCGTCGTGCTGTACGGCAAGGACTACTGGAGCGGGCTGCTGGACTGGATCCGCGCCAAGCCGCTCTACGAGGCCAAGGTTTCACCGGAGGACCTCCGCCTGCTCACCCTGACCGATGACGTCGAGGAAGCCTGCGAGGCGATCATTCGCCAGCGGCGCTCACCGGAGCAGGAGTCGAAGGAGGCCGCGGCGCGCGAGGCGACCAAGGATGCGCAGCAGGCCGCCGAGCACGGAAAGGGCACGAACCGCGCGGGCCGCTGATCAGTCGTCGGCCAGCGGCAGGACGAGGAGGTAGCCGGTCGGCAGGCCGCTGCTCCAGCGCCTCGGCTCACGCACCACGAACTGCGTGGCCAGCTCAGCGGGGGTGAGCAGGCTGTTCGGTGCCGGCGAGGGGCCCCACCGCCCGCTGCCGTGTGGGTAGAGCGGGTCCTGGACGCGGATCCCGGTGACCGCGAAGTTCGGCACCGCGGCGGGATCGCCGAGCGACTCGAAGCCGCTCATCACCCAGGCGTGACGGCCGCGCCACATGACGAGGCCCACCGGCCGCCCGGTCTCGGCGATGGCCCGCGCCGCCGTGCGCAGTGCCTCCTCGTAGTCGGGGACCGAGACGACCGCGTACGGACCGAGGCCGACGGCGCCCAGCACCTCCGCCCAGCCGAACGGGTTGGCGCCGTTGAACGAGTTTGAGGAACGGGCGCGAGCCATCTCCCACAGTTCGCCCTGGTGGCCGCGATCCGCCCATGTGCCGCCACCGGTGTCGTCGAGGAGGTTGTGGGCGATCTGGATGCTCGCAGCCACGCACCAGTCGAACGTGTACTGCGGCACGAAGTCGCCGTCCTGGTACAGATTGAGGGCGAACGGCTGCGGAATCGGCGTCGCAGTCGGCACGGGCGTCGCCAGCGGCAACGGCGATGGCCGCCGCGTGGCGGTCACCGCCCGCCGTGCGATCGGGACGGCGGTCGCCGCCCGGGACGCCGGCAGCCTCTCGTCGGCGATGGCCGGAGCACAGGCGGCCAGCACGACGGCCGCGCCGAACAGCCATGCGAGGGCGCGGGGTGCTGTGCCGTTCATGATCGGTGCAGTCTAGCCCGACCTCGCGGGAACGCCTCCTGCAGGGCTGGGAGGCATGAGCCTCGAAGCGACCAGCGACCTGTGGTGGAAGAACGCGGTCATCTACTGCGTCGACACGCAGTCGTTCCTCGACAGCAACGGCGATGGCATCGGTGACCTCGATGGACTGACGCAACGGATCGACTACCTTGCCGGCCTGGGAGTCACCTGCCTCTGGCTGATGCCGTTCTACCCGTCGCCGGAACGCGACTACGGGTACGACGTGGCCGACTACTACGGCGTCGCCGAGAAGTACGGCAGCCTGGGCGACCTGGTCGAGTTGGTCCGCACCGCCCGCGAGCGCGGGATCCGTGTGATCGCGGACCTGGTCGTGAATCACACCTCCATCAACCACCCGTGGTTCCAGGCGGCGCGGCGCGGCCACCCCATCTTCCGCGACTTCTATGTCTGGGCCGACAAGAAGCCCCCGAACGCCGACGAGGGAGTCATCTTCCCGGGCAAGCAGGAGAGCATCTGGAGCTATGACCGGGCGGCGAAGCGCTGGTACATGCACCGGTTCTACCCGCATCAGCCGGATCTCAACATCAACAACCCGCTGGTGCGCAACGAGATTCACAAGGTCATGGGCTTCTGGCTGGAGCTCGGTCTCTCGGGCTTCCGCGTCGACGCCGTGCCGTTTCTGATCGAGCAGGCGGACCCGAACCATCCGGCCGTCGCGGACCCGCACGCCTACCTGCGCGACCTGCGCGATTTCATGGTCCGACGCCGGGGTGACGCCCTCCTGCTCGCGGAGGCGAACGAGCCGGCGGCCAAGCTCCCCGAGTTCTTCGGCGAGTACGGCGACCAGATGCAGATGCTCTTCAGCTTCATTACCAACCAGGCGCTCTACCTTGCGTTCGTGCGCGGCGAGGCGACGCCGGTCGTCGAGGCGCTGCGCTCGCTGCCGCCCGTCCCGCCGGAAGGGCAGTGGGCCAACTTCATCAAGAATCACGACGAGGCGTCGCTCGACAAGCTGTCGGACGCGGAGCGCGAGGAGGTCTTCACCGCCTTCGCGCCGAAGGCCTCGATGCGTCTCTTCGATCGTGGCATCCGGCGGCGCTTCCCCACCATGGTCGGTGGTGATCGGCGCCGGATGGAGCTTGCCTACAGCCTCCTCTTCAGCCTGCCCGGCACGCCAGTCCTCTTCTATGGCGAGGAGATCGGGCTCGGCGACGACCAGGCTGTCCCGGACCGTGGAGCGGTGCGGCCGCCCATGCAATGGACCGATGACCCCGGCGGTGGCTTCACCACCTCCGACGAGGCATCGCTCCCGCGACGGCCGATGCGCGACGGCCCCTTCGGCTACCGCGCGGTCAACGTCCACGAGCAGCGCACCGACCCGCACTCCTTCCTGAACTGGATGGAACGCGCCATCCGCACCCGCAAGGAGTGGCCGGAATTCGGCTGGGGCGAGTGGCAGGTGCTCGGCACCCGCAACCCACGCGTCCTGGCGCATATCGCCACCTGGGACGGCGCCAGCGCGCTCGCCGTGCACAACTTCTCCGATGCGCCGGCGCGTGCGACGATCCGCATCCCGGAGGCTGCCCGCGACGGCCGCTGGCGACCGATCCTCGGCCAGCGCGGGAGCGAGGCCCCGACGGTCACCGCCGCCGGCCGCGTCTCGGTCGAGCTGCCCGCCTACGGCTATCACTGGCTCGGCCGCCGCGAGGGGGTCTGATGGCGCCTCTGATCGGGTTCCACGCCAGCCACGAGCAGTTTGCGCCGGACCGACTGCTGCGGCTGGTCGTGGCCGCCGAGGAGGCGGGTTTCGACGCGGCCATGTGCTCCGACCATTGGGCGCCGTGGAGCGAGGAGCAGGGAGAATCGGGATTCGCCTGGTCATGGCTCGGCGCAGCGCTGCAGGCCACAAGCCTGCCGTTCGGAGTGGTCAACGCCCCCGGCCAGCGCTACCACCCCGCCATCATCGCCCAGGCCGCCGCGACCCTCGAGGTGATGTACCCGGGCCGCTTCTGGATCGCGGTCGGATCCGGCGAGCTGATGAACGAGCATGTCACCGGCGAGCGCTGGCCCGCGAAGGCGGAGCGCAATGCGCGGCTGCGCGAATGCGCCGATGTCATCCGCGCGCTGTGGTCCGGCGAGACTGTCACGCATCGCGGTCACGTGACCGTGTCGGAGGCCCGGCTTTGGACGCGACCCGAGCGGCCGCCCCTGCTTCTCGGTGCGGCCGTCACGCCGGAGACAGCTGGCTGGGTTGCCGAATGGGCCGATGGGCTGATCACGGTCGTCCAGCCCGACGAGACGCTCGACGCGGTGGTCGAGGCCTTCCGCTCGAACGGCGGCGCCGGCAAGCCGATGTACCTCCAGGTCCACCTCGCGTACGCCCCGACCGATGGCGAGGCACGCGACGCCGCCTTCGCCGCGTGGCGCCAGAACACCCTGCCGAGCAGCGTGATGACCGATCTCGTCCATCCGGCGCAGTTCAGCGCGGCGGCGGCACACGTGACCCCGGACGACGTCGGGACGGCGGTGCGGATCTCGGCGGACTTGCAGCAGCACGTCGCGTGGCTGCGCGGCGACATCGAGCGGGGCTTCGACGGCCTCTTCCTGCACGAGGTCGGGCAGCAGCAGGAACGATTCGTGGAGCACTTCGGCCGCGAGGTGCTCCCGGCGCTGCGCGAGGCCTAGAGGCGTGAGCGCGATTTCCGCATTCCGATCGCCGGCCGCCACGAGTGGAGCGGGCTGCCCCAAGGACGGCGTTGTGACGGAAACCGCAGCGACATCGGTAACGCGGATTTCGCGGCCCGCGTCGTGTCGATCCCACTCCTCACCCGCAACGCCGCGATCTCGTGCCGCGATCGGCGCATGGTGGAAACGTCAGGACGGCTGCACTTTGCGAGCGAGCTCGGTGCGCGAGCGCACGCCGAGCTTCGCATAGATATGTGTCAGGTGACTGGCCACGGTCCGCTCGCCGAGGAACAGGGCGGCAGCGACCTCCCGATTCGTCCGCCCCTCCGCCACGAGCTCGGCGACGCGGTGCTCGGCGGCAGTCAGCCCTTCCTGGCGTGTACGCCCGCCGATGCTCGCGAGCTCGTGACGCGCCCTCTCGACCCAGGTGGCAGCGCCGAGTTGCTCGAACCCGCTGAGCGCCGCACGGATCACATCGCGTGCCGGGCGCTTCTGGCGCGCGCGCCTGCGGACGATGCCGAGCGCAAGCAGTGCGCGAGCCCGGCCGAACGGGTCTCCGACTTCGTCGTGCTGCGCCACCGCCTGCTGGAGGAGAGAAGCGGCCCGAGCGACGTCGCCGCGGGCGGCGGCGACAAGGCCGCGGCAACGCGCTACATGCGCGAGGACCCACTCGCGACCAACCCGCGTCGCATCCGCCTCCCAAACGTCGAGGATGCGGACGGCGTCATCGATCCGTCCGCGCTCGAGGAGCAACTCGGCATGATCGTCGCTCCACCATCGGACACTCGGCTCGCCCCACCCGAGGTCCGTGGCTCGCCGTTCGGCCTTGTCGAACCAGTCGGCGGCCGCGTCGGGATCTCCGCTCCAGCGCGCGACGAGCCCCAGGACCGCCAGGTGCTGGGGCGGGCGAAAGCCGAACTGCTCGTCCGCCAGCTCGAGGGCTCGCTGCGAATGCTCGCGAGCGAGCTCGAGCTGGCCGCGGTGGACCGCGATGACGGCGATCGGCAGGTGGTCCTGAGGCACCTCCAGGCCGTACTGGATGGCGATATCGTGCGCGTGCGCGGCGTGGGCGGCCGCAATCTCCCAGCGCCCCGACCAGAACTCGACCCAGGCGAGGCCCCAGGACGCGCGGGCGCTGCGCGGCTCATCGCGCTCGCGCCACTCTCGGTGCTCGCGCTCGAGCAGGGCGCGGGCCTCGTCCCGCGTCGAGGACGGCGCGAACGTGTCCACGATGGCCTGGGTGGCCTCCTGCACCAGTCTCTCGCCGCCCAGGGCCCGTGGCAGGTCTCGGGCGAGCGTCAGGAGATCGCCGGGCGTCTCGGCGTCGCCGCGAAACCAGCCGAGGATCGCCTGGACCGCGCGAGCGCGGGCGCGCAGCACACCATCATCGAGCCGTTCGGCGAGCTCGAGTGCCGCACCCGCGTGGTCGAACCCTGTCCTGAAGCGCCGCGCCCACGCGAGGCGACAGTGGATGGCCGACTGCAGCGCGGGGCGTGATCCCGCCTCGGCCAGGGCAGCCTCCAGGAGCTCCGCCGCATGATCGATGCTCTCCAGCTCGGCTAGCAGCATGAGCGCCTCAGCACGCCACGCCCCGGTCGCCGGCTCGGCAAGCAGGTCGGTCGCGAGCGCGCGAGCGCGTGTCCACTCGCCGGCTGCCTGATGGGCGCGAGCGGCAGCGACCACCCGGCGGCGGCGCTCCTCGGGGTCATATGGCGGCGTCAGCCGCGCGGCGTACTCGGTAAGCTCGGCTGCGACAGCCGACGCGCCGCGATCCAACGCCAGACTCGCAGCCTGATCGAGGACGACGGCGGCGTCGGCGTCCGGCGTGCTCTTGGAGAGCGCGAGGTGACGTGCCCGAAGGAGGGGGTCGTCGACGATGTTGGCGATCCGTTCATGCACGCTCGCTTGCTCATCGCCGAGGTCTTGGTAAAGGACCGAAGAGAGGAGTGGGTGAGCGAACCGGATCGTCCCATCCTCGCGCTCGATGACGTGCGCGGCCACGGCGGCGTCGAGCGCCCGCGCCGCGACGCCCGCCCGCTTCAGCACTGACTCGGAAGTCGTTCCGAGTGCCGAGGCCAGGGCCAGCGCGTCCCGGGTCGACGCGGGCAGTCCGGCAATCCTCGCCCGCAGCAGTCCCTCGAGCGTCTCAGGGACCGCGAGCGGCGTGCGTGGGTCGACGTCCGCATCGAGGACGCGGGCCAACTCCAGCGCGAAGAACGGGTTCCCGCCGGATTTCTCGTGAATGCGCAGCAGAGTCTGCCGCGCAAATGACCGAGCGAGGCGGTTGCGCAGAAGCTTGTGGATCGCGGCGACGCTGAGCGGTCCTACCGGCAGCCGCCGGACGCGCTCTGCATCCAGGGCCTGGTCCAATCCTGAGGGCTGCGATCCGTTGACAAGCCGGCGGGCGGTCAACACGAGCACGCGGCTCATGGAGAGCCTGCGGAGCGCGAACGCCAGCGCGCTCGAGGATGACGCATCGAGCCACTGAACGTCGTCGACGGCGATCAGAATCGGCTCGCGATCGCTCAGAACCTGAAAGACGTCGCGGACGGCCACGGCGAGTGCGCGGTGATCGACCGGATCACCTGACGCCTCGTCTCGAAGCATGGCGATTTTGAGGGCGCGCTGCCTCGGTATCGCGAGCGCGGGCAGGACCTCGTCAAGGACGACATCGAGGAGGTCGCCGAGCCCCGTGTGATGGAGGCTACGCTCGGCCTCGGCCGGGCGCGAAGAGAGAACGCGAAACCCCCGCGTGCGCGCTCGTTCGACGCCAGCGAGCCAGAGCGTCGACATGCCAATGCCGGCCTGCCCCTCGAGCACGAGAGCAGATGGACCTTCCCGCTTCTCGTCGACGAAGGCGGCGACGGTGGCGAGCTCCTCGTCCCTGCCGATGATCTCGAACACGCTCTCCTCCGCGCCGATCGTGACAGTGGCGTTCGGCGAGGGCAAGTGCCCAGCACGCCCCTCCACCCTCACGGCGACGGTTAACGTTCAGAGGTTCTGACGTTTCGTCCGCATCGGCGGCAGCGGTACCGTCCGGCACATGTCGAGCTATCTCGTGGAACGCCTCTCGCGCGCGATGCCCTCGGCGTACGCCACGAGGGTGAGCGACGGGCCAGGTCGGCTGTCGAGCCGCTGAGGCAGGAAGCCCTTGCATCGCAGCAGGAGGAAACGTCATGGGCAATTCGCAACAAGGGGAGGGGCGCGTGATGCGGCCGGCACGGTTCGCGGCCGTCCTGACGATTGCGATCGCAGCGTCGGTCGCCCTCGTCGGCCCCATCGCTTTCGCCAGTCCGGGGTCAGGTGCCGTGACGACGGTCCTGGGCCACCGAGCGACGCTCTCCGACGCCATCCAGGTGAACGAGGATCGGATCAAGTTCCAGACGAAGGGCGCAACGGATCTGCAGACGCAGACGATCACCTTCGCTCCCGGCGCGTACTCGGGCTGGCACCACCACCCGGGCGTCATCATGGTCATCGTCGAGTCCGGGCAGGTCACGGTGCACGAGGAGAACTGCCACACGATGACCTACGGCCAGGGTGAGGCCTTCGTCGAGAGCGGTGCCGAGCCCATGATGGTCAGCAACAGAGGCACCACGAACGCCGTGGTCTATGCCACCCAGATCGCGCCCGCCGGGACCCCATTCCGGGCCGAGGACGATCCGCCGCCCTGTGCGGGGTAACGGGACCTGATTGGGGCTGGCCCGCAGGGCCGGCCCCCCGCCCACCCGAGGAGACGAGATGCGACGCATGCACCCGAGGCGAGCGTCCGTGCGCGCGCTGATCCCCATCGCGACGGTCGCCCTAGCCGCGGTGGCCTGCGGCTCCCCGTCGGGCAAGCCAGCCGCGCAGTCGCCACAGGCCACGGGCACCCAGCCGACCGCTGCGGCGCAAGAGTTCACCTCCGAGCGGTACGGCTTCCGCGTGACGCTCAGCGAGGAGTGGTCAGGGGTCGACGCGGTGGCCGACTGGGACGGCGCGAGGCTCCAGGGGCTCAGGTCGCCCGCCTTCGCCCGCTTCAGAGCCCCGGCGACCGGCCGCACGCTCGTGGCCGGCGCCGCGCGTGCCGCGGAGGGCATGGAGCTGCCGGAATGGAGGGCCGCGATGGTGCGCGCCGCACCTTCGGTCTGCGCAGAGTCCTCGACGGTCGAGGAGACGACCCTCGGGGGCGAGCCGGCCCTGGAGTGGTTGGCGACGTGCACCGACGGCGACGCCATAAAACTCGCTGCCCTGCACGGAGGACGCGGCTACATCATCTTCCTCCACTCGCCGACTGCGAAGGATGCCGAGGATCGGCGCATCTTCGAGTCGATACGCGACTCCTTCGTTTTCACGCCCTAGCGATGCGATGCGGGCGGTCGAGAAGCAAGGGCTTGGCGGGCCCGACCGGATTCGAACCGGCGATCTCCAGCGTGACAGGCTGGCATGTTTGGCCACTACACCACGGGCCCGCGGGAGTGACGGTGGCGGAGTATAGCAGAGGCTCCCCGGACCTTCAGTCCGTGGGCCCGATGCCTCGCAGCAGGTCGAAGAGAACAACTGCGAAGGCCACCAGGCCGATCCCGACGACGCCGGCGGCGCCCGCGTAGGCCGCCCCGTTCCCCGGGTCGGCGGCCACCGAGGCGAGCGCCGCGGCCAGCGAGCCGAGCAGCGCGGCGAGGATCGCGCCCACCAGGATGGTCGCCAGGGGACGGGCCCACGGGACCCTGGCCCGCAGCGCCTCCACGACCCCCACGAGGCCCGCTCCAACGCCTACGAGCGCGAATCCGAGCGCCGAGGTGGCACCGCCGACGGCCGCCGCATCGGTCACGATGCCGGTCCCGCGCAGCTGGTCGAGGATCCACCAGGGAGCCGCCGTCCCGAGCAGCACGGCGCCCGTGCCGGCGACGACCGCCACGCCGGCGACGGCGAGGAGGATGATGAGCGACCGTCGCCGAACGCCTCTACGCGGCATGGGCGACCGGGAGGGCTTAGGCGGCCGACTCGGGGCGCGGGGTGCGCAGCAGGAGCACGCTCGAGGCGCCGAACATCACCACGCCGACCAGCAGCGCGATGGCCAGCAGCCGATCGCCGCCCCCGACGGTCATGACCACGACGATCGCGACGGCCATCAGGATGGCGGTGAGCGCGGCGACGCCGGCGGCCGTGCGTCGTGAGCCGCGGACGTCGAGGAACACCGCGGCCGCAGCCGCGACGAGGCCCATCGCAAGGATCAGCAGCCCGATCCCGCCGATGACCTGCCCAATCCCCAGCTGGCCGATGTTGGGCGGTGTCGAGTCGGCGTAGCGCGATCCGATCGTCAGGCCCGCGACGATGATCGAGGCGGCCGTGATGAGCAGTGCGACGCCGCCGATGCCGATCACCAGGGTCGCGACGCTGGCGCGCTCACCGAGATGCTCCGGCGCCAGCGTGTGGGAACGATGCCGCGTCGCCACCGACCGCGAGGCGGA
>JBDTQJ010000018.1:0-23303 GCA_039932235.1 Chloroflexota bacterium | reverse complement strand
CCGGCCTGCTCGGCCTGGCGTACGTGGTGGTCATGCTCATCGGGGATGCCGGGAATCCGGCGATCTTCGGTGCCATCGGGCATGGCGGTTCCGAGCGGATGATCGTCTACCCGGCAATGTTGTGGGCGGTTGCGGTCGGAGGCTACCTCCTGGCCGGCGGACCGGTCGGGTCACCAGAGGGGGATCATGATCGCAAGCCCAAGACTCGCGTAGAATGATTTCACCTCGCCTCCTGGGAACTTCAGGAGCCGAGCCAGAGGCCGGGCAGGAGGTAGCCACTCCAGCTCGGCCTTGTTTCATGTCTTCGGCCACCCACAGAGCCGCGCTCGGCGAACGCGGGTAGGATTGGACGCATCCCGCACTCCCGTGCTGATGGGCGTGCGGGACAGGCGCCGGGGTGGTGGTTGCACACCGCCTCGGCGTCGCCTCGTCTACCGGGGCGGAATCTGCCAGAGGAGCTCGCCGGCGGGATCGGCGTTGCAGGCGACGACCGTCCCGCGCAGCAGGTCGCGGCCGATCATGGCGTGGGGATAGGTCATCCCCTCGCGGAGCGCGAGGATGGCGACGGGCACGCGCAGTCGACCGATGGCCAGGGTCTGCGCCCCGACGACCGAACCCATCACGTCGCTGCCGCTCACGCCGCCGCCCAGCCGCTCCAGCGCCGCAGGGGCGAGGCCGGGTACCACGGTCACGTCGAACTCGGTGTGCTTGCCGCCGGAGTTGACGAGCACCGCGGTCTCGTCGAACGGAAGGATCGCCCCACGGACCACCGGTGTCGTCGATGTGCCGTCGCGCGCCAGCCGCAGCGTCGTCAGCCCGGGGTGCCGTTCGTCGAGCCACGCGGCCACGGCATCGGCGTCTCCGTCGATCAGCAGCAGCTCGTCGTCGACCTGGTCGAGCACCATGTACGCATCGGGATGGAGGTGCTGCGGACTCAGGATGCCGCCCACGCCCCAGCCGGGGAAGGGGGCCGGCGCCGGGATCACGACCACGTCGCGCAACGGCAGGTCCACGCCAGCCGCCAACATCGGTACCTCGCCGGCCGACCAGCTCGGCATCGTGGCACCGGAGTGATCGATTCCCTCCTCACCCTCGGCGAGCGCAAGACCGATCTCGTCGCTCAGCTCCTTGGTGAGCAGGTGGACCTCCGAGCCGGTGTCGAGGACGAGCAGCGTCTCGACGCCGCCCACCGTGGCGCGAATCATGGGCGAGTGCACGGAGGCGCCGTCGGCGGCGACGAAGGTGATCGGCGTGCGCAACAGCTCCATCGGTACCTCCGTGGGAATGAATGCGGCCGCCCGCACCCCGAGCGATGCGAACGGCCGGCAGGCCGGTGGCCTCGCGTGCTCGTCGAGACGACCGACGCTTAGCATGGTAAACGGTCCCGTCCAGCGCCCGCCAGCGTTCGGCACCACACCCGGCGCGCCGCTGGGCTATTTCAGGTGGTAGGGAACATCCGCGACGATCGTGTTGCGGCGGCTGAAGAGACGCAGCTTGAGGCGCAGGGCGGTCTGGTTGTGGAGCAGGTTCTCCCACCAGTGGTTCGGCACCACCTCGTTCAGGACCACCACGATGGGCCGCTCCGGCGCCTGCTGCTGCAGGGCGTCCATGTAGGCCAGCAGCGGGCCGACCAGGGCACGGTACGGGGACTCCACGACCACCAGCTCGGTCGTGCCCGCCCAGTCCGGCCAGCGTTCGCGCAGCTCGTCGGCGGTATCCGGGTCGTTGGTGATGTGCACGGCCACGGCGTGCTGGCTGATCGAGTTGGCGAAGGCGATGGCCTGGCGCGCCGGGCGGTCGAGGCGCGCGACGGGGACGATGACGATGGGCGCCGGCGCGACCTCCTTGCCCTCCGGGATGTGCTCGAGGGCGAGCGACTGCTCCAGGCCCTGGTAGTGGCGGTTGATGCGCATCAGGAGCCACATCAGCATCGGCACCAGCACCGCCACCAGCCACGCCCCGCGGGTGAAGTTGCTGACGCTGACCACGATCATGACCCCGAACGTGGTCAGCGTGCCCAGCCCGGTGATGACCAGGCCGCGGCGCCAGCCTTCCTCGCGGCGTCGCCACCATCGCATCAGCATGCCGCCCTGCGAGAGGGTGAAGGCGATGAACACGCCGAGCGTGTAGAGCGGGATGAGGGCGCTCACCTTGGCGTCGAAGCCGACGATCAGGAAGACTGCCATCAGGGCCAGGGCCACGATGCCCGTGGTGAAGGCGAGGCGCTCGCCGCGGAAGGCGAACTGGCGGGGCAGGTAGCCGTCGCGGGCCAGGAAGCTGGAGAGGCGTGGGAAGTCGGCGAAGCTCGTGTTGGCCGCCAGGACCAGGAGCAGCGCGGTGGAGATCTGCACCAGGTAGAGGTACGGACCGTCGCCGGTGATCAGCCGCGTCAGTTGCGACAGCACGGTCTCCTGCTCCGTGCTGTCGGGCACGATGCCAGTGACCACCACCAGGTAGCCGATGCCGATGAACAGCACCGCGAAGATGACCGCCGCCCAGGTGAGGGTGGTCCGGGCGTTCTTCCACTCCGGCTTCTCGAAGGCGGGCACGCCATCGCTGATGGCTTCGACGCCGGTCAGGGCCACGGCACCGGAGCTGAAGGCACGCAGCAGCAGCAGGATCGACAGCGCCTGCAGCGGGCCGACCTCCTCGACCTCGTTGACCACCGGCGCCACGTACGTCGCGAGTCCACCGGTGAACTGCTCGAGCAGGCCCCAGCCGATGAGGCCCAGGATCGCGACCACGTACAGGTAGGTGGGCGCCATGAAGATCGTGCCGGACTCGCGGATGCCGCGCAGGTTGCCGACGGTGAGCAGGATGACCGCGATCACGGCGATCAGCACGCGCCAATCGAAGAGGTCCGGGAAGATGGATGTCAGCGCGGCGGCGCCGGCCGAGATGGACACGGCGACCGTCACCACGTAGCCGATCATCAGCGCCGCCGCCGCGGTCACGCCCGCCATCGAGCCGAGGTTGTCGCTGGCCACGATGTAGCTGGATGCGCCCTCGGGATACGCCTTGATCGTCTGCCGGTACGAGCCGACCACGATGGCCAGCATCACGATGATCATGATCGTCAGCGGCAGGGTCCAGGCGATGGCCGCCACGCCGGCGGTGGCCAGCACCCGCATCATCTCCTCCGGCCCGTAGGCGGACGAGGAGATGTTGTCGCTCGAGAAGATGGCCAGCGCCTTCTTCTTGGTCAGCCGCTCGTGCGCCTCGCGCTCGCTGCTGATCGGGCGGCCGATGAGCGCGGTCCGGACCCGGCGCAGCGCGGAGGTCCAGCCCTTGCGGTGCAGGACCGTCCGCTCGCTGGCGATCAGGTTCCCCTCCTCGCCGCGCTCGAAGGTGTCCTCGAACGGCCGCACGATGCGCACATAGGCATCGCCCATCCGCTTCCCCTGGCGCTTCTCGCGTACCTCGAGGTGCGGATCGACCGAGTTGTGCGGCTCCGGGCCCGCGGGCGGGGGAGGTCGTCTCATCGCCCGTCGCCCATGCACGTGGCACGCCGAGTCGTCATGCCGCGCACGTTACTCCGCCAGCCGCATGACGAACCCCGCGTGCGGACCGATGACGACCCCTCCGGGGACGAGATCGGGAGCATCGTGGGTGGCCAGCAGCAGCTCGGCGCCGGCCAGGAGGGGGCAGGCCACCGTGACCGGGCGGCCCCCCAGGTTGCCGAGCACCGCGATGCGCTCGCCGTCCGCCTCACGGGTCCAGCCGATGGCCTCACCGGGCAGGTCCAGCAGGCCGCGCTGTTGTCCACGGTGCAGGGCCGGCGTGGCGCGCCGCAGGGCCAGCAGGCTCCGGTAGAGGGACAGCACCGAGCCCGGGTCGGCGGCCTGGTCGGCAACGTTGCGCACCGCCGCATCGGTGAGCGGCAGCCATGGCGTGCCGCTGGTGAAGCCGCCGTCCGCGGTCCACTGCATCGGGGTGCGCTGCGCGTCGCGGCCGGCGCGGTCGAACGGTGGCCCGGGCAGGGCCGGCGCATCGGTCTGGCCGATCTCCTCACCCGCGTAGAGGGTGATGGTGCCGCGCACGGTCAGCAGGAGCAGCGCGGCGAGGCGCACCGCATCGGCCCCGAAGCGGGTGGCGTGGCGGACCTGGTCGTGGTTGCTGAGCGCGTAGGTCGGGTTCGTGCTCGGCGGGGTGAGGGCCTCGGCCCGCTCGATCGCCAGGCGCAGCGCGTCGGCCTGCCATGGCGTGTGGAGCAGCTCGAAGTTGAATGCCAGGGGGAACTCATCGTCGCGGCCCTGGCCCAGGAAGCCGGCCAGCAGCTCGGCGGGGGTGTAGACCTCGCCGATCAGGACGCGGTCGCCGCCGTACTCGTCGACGACGCGGCGCAGGCCCCGGATCACCTCGTGAACCTCGGGGCGCTCCACGTTCCACAGCCGCTCGTGGCCAGAGCTGTCGATCCCGAACACGGAGCGTCCGAAGGCGGCCGGCGGGTTGTCGCGCAGCTGCGCGTCCTTGATGGCGTGGGCGATGGCGTCGACCCGGAAGCCGTCGATGCCACGGTCGAGCCAGAAGCGCATCGCGTCGTGGATCGCAGCCGCAACCTCAGGGTTGCGCCAGTTCAGGTCCGGCTGCTCGGGGTAGAAGGAGTGGAGGTAATACTGGCCCGTCGCCTCGTCGAGGGTCCATGACGAGCCGCCGAAGGCGGCGATCCAGTTGTTCGGGACCCCGCCGTCCGGCGCCGCGTCGGCCCAGAGGTACCAATCCCGACGCGGATCGTTGCGGGAGCGGCGCGCCTGGACGAACCAGGGATGCTCGATCGAGGTATGGCACGGCACCAGATCCAGCAGGACGTGCAGCCCGCGTTCGTGCGCGGCGGCCACCAGGGCGTCCAGGTCGGCGAGCGTCCCGAACTCCGGGGCGACATCGGTGTAGTCGCTGATGTCGTAGCCGAAGTCGTGCAGCGGGCTCGGGTAGATGGGGGAGAGCCAGACCGCGTCCGCCCCGAGCTCGACCACGTGGTCCAGGTGCTGCCGGATGCCGAGCAGGTCGCCGATGCCGTCGCCATCGGCGTCGGCGAAGGAGCGGGGATAGATCTGGTAGATGACGGCGCCCTGCCACCAGGGCGATGCTGATGTCGGTTCGGTGCTCACGCGATGGGATTGTAGGGCCGCCGGCGGGTGGGCGTGCCGACCCGGCGGGCGCTCGGCGGGCGCTCGGCGGTCCGATGTGGCGCTCCGCTCCGTCAGCCGCGCTGCGTGTTCGAAATATCGAACGGTTTGCACCGATGCCGCCCCTTCCGCGCGCTTTGGCCGATATATCGAACGCTGCTACGCGTGACGGGCGCGGGGCGGCGTGGCCCACGCTCACCGGTGTTCGATATATCGGCTGAACAGCGCGCCCCGGCGGTCTCACGCACGATTTGTTCGATGAATCGAACGCCACGCCGGCGGTGCAACGACTGCCCCTCGAGCCCGCGACGAGCCCTGCTGGACGGGGCCCGCGGCCTCGATCGCCGGCGACGTCAGGCGGCAGCCTCCTCGGTCATTCGGGCCGGAACGCCGGAGGCGATCCCCACGAGCGCGGTCGCGATCACGATCGCCCCGGCGATGCCGAACAGCAGCGGCACCGCTCCCAGGTCAGCCACGACGCCTGCCAGGGCCAGGCTGATCGGTCCGAGGCCCACCGAGCCGAGCATCACGAGGCTCATCACCCGGCCTCGCAGCGCTTCGGGCGTGCGAGCCTGCAGCCAGGCGATCACGCGCACGTTGATGAAGCCAATGAGGAGACCGATGAAGACGGTGATCGCGGCCGCGACCGGGACGTTCGGCGCGCTCCCCAGCATGCCCAGGCCGATGCCGATCCCGACGGCCGAGAGGAGCGTCACGAGGCCGAGCCGCGGCAGTCGGGAGATGGCTCCGGCGGCGATGGCGCCGACCAGCGCCCCGGCTCCGAAGCCGGCGAGGATGATGCCGAACGCCGCCGACCCGCCGCCGAGCCGCGTGTCGACGAGCACCGGAACCCCGACCGTGGTCGGCCCGGTGATCGCGAAGTTGACGGCGGCGGTGAGGAGGACGAGCGAACGGACCGCCGGATCGGACCAGGCGTAGCGCAGGCCGGGACCGATGCTGCGCAGCACGCCGCCATCGGCCGCCGGCGCCGCGCGGCGACCGCCGCGGATGAGGAGCAGAGCGGTGGCGGCGATGGCGAATGAGATCGCGTCGAACGCGAAGGCGGGGCCCGTGCTGAAGGCGGCGATCACGACGCCGGCGACGGCCGGCCCGATGAGCCCGGTGAGCTGCTGCGTCCCCTGCACGAGTGCGTTGGCCGGCGGAAGCTGCCGGTCGCCGACGAGCATCGGCAGCATCGTGTTCATCGCCGGATAGAAGAAGGCGTCGACCACGCCGAAGACCGCAGCCAGGATGTAGAGCTGCCAAAGCTCGGCACGGCCGCTGAGGACAAGGGCGGCCACGATTCCCACCACCACGGCGCGGAGACCGTTCGACGCGAACATGAGCGTGCGGGGGGAGAGGCGGTCCGACAGCGCACCGCCGAGCAGCATGAAGATGGCGCGCGGCACCGCCGCCACGGTCAGGACGCCGCCGAGCGCCAAGCCCGAACCGGTGAGCTGCAGCGTCAGCCATGCGAGCGCCACAAAATGGAACTGGTCGCCGAGCATGGAGATGCTCTCGCCGGCGAAGAGGAGGCGGAAGTCGCGCAGACGCAGCGGCCGCAACAGGGCCGGGCCGCGCTGCCCGACCGACTGCTCGAGCGCCGGCGACGTCGAGGTCATCGGTTCACTCCAACGTGATCAGGACGCCGTCGCCCTGCTCGTCCTCGGCATCGACAATGGTGCCGATGGTGCGCGACTCGGCCGCCTCGGTGATGAGGTTCGCGTAGCGCTCCGGGATGCCGGGGACCATGCGGGCGGCCATCGACGCCAGCCCCAGCGGCACGCGCACGTCCACCACGTGGCGCCCCTTCTCGCTGACCCGGATCCGCACCCGGCGACCGGACGCGCTGGTCACGGGCGGGGGATCCGGCGGCCGGGGGCCGGCCACACGCGAGAGCGCATCGATGATCGGTGCCGCCTCCTCTGGCGAGAGGGTGCCCTCCGCCACCAGGCGCAGGATGGTGGTCATCTCGTCCGGCATCAGCGGTCCTCCCCGGCCAGGCGGCGGGTCGCCTCGTCGATGTCGATCTCGCCGCGCTCCAGCGCCTGCAGCACGCTGAGCTGCTGGTCCGGGCTGAGCGGCGCACGGGGAGCCGCCGGCG
The DNA here is from genome assembly GCA_039932235.1 of Chloroflexota bacterium. Lineage (GTDB taxonomy): Bacteria > Chloroflexota > Limnocylindria > QHBO01 > QHBO01 > JAICQM01. The sequence goes on along the minus strand of JBDTQJ010000018.1, from coordinate 16,073 downwards.
GTGAGGGCGCGCTCGGCGGCTGAGGCGGCTGAGGAATGCCGCCGAGACGGCGCGGCCGGCGCACCGCCAGGTCACCGGACATGGACGAGAAGGTGAAGACCGGTGTGCCGCTGCCGACCACCAGGCGGCGCCGGTCGTGGCGTCCCTCGACCCGGTGATCGATGTCGCTGCTGATGTCGGTCGAAAGGCCGCGCACCTCGAACGTCGCGCTGCCGACCAGCCCGACCACCAGGTCGCCGCTGACCGTCTCGGCCCGGAATTCGCCCGACGGCTCGAGCTCCCCCTCGACCTCGACATCGCCACTCACCGTCTGGGCGCGGACTGCGACCAGGTGCGGGGCGCTCACCGCGACGTCACCACTGACCGATTCGGCGCGCACCACCACGGATCCGTCACCGCGCAGTCGGGCATCGCCGGAGACGGTGTTGACGCGGATGACGCCACCGGCGTCGACGAGCGAGAGGTCGCCTGAGACCGTCTGGTAGCGCTGGTCGCCGACGAGGCCGCGGATGTTGACGTCGCCGCTCACTGTGGCCAGGCGCAACTCGGCGCCGTGCGGCACTTCGAGATGGATTTCCAGCTCCACGCCGTCGCTGCCGCCGAAGAGGCGCGGCAACGCCCCGATCACGCCATGGCGCATGGCGTGCCGCTCGTCGGGCTCCTGGAGCTCGACCGAGTCGCTGCTCACGCTGACCCGCAGCTTGGCCGCGTCGAAGATGCTGTCGGCCTCGGCATCGGAACCCGCGCGAATCTCGAACGTGGCGCGCATGCGCGCTGTGTCGCCATCAACGGCCTCGACCCCCACGTCGGCGGAGGTGACCCCAAGTGTGACGCGACCCGATGCGCCGATGGGATGGTCGATGCTCTGCGTACGGACATAGGTGGCCATCGGTCAGTCGCCTCCCAGCGCGCGCAGCTGCTCGGCGGCGGCCTCGGCGCTCAGCTCCCGGCGCGCGAGGCGTTCGAGAATGCTGCGGCGCTCGTCCGCGGCCGTGTCGGCGGCGGGCGGCGGTGCTTGTGGCTCTGGCTCGAGGCCCTCGCCGTCGACGGGCGCGTCGCCCTCACCATCCGCGAGGCCCAGGGCGCGGACGAGTCCGTCGACCCGCGAGCGGACGGTGGGGTAGGAGATGCCCAGCTCGCGCTCCATCTCCTTGAGGTTGCCGCGTGAGCGCAGGAAGCTTTCCAGGAGGGCCAGCTGCTCCCGGCCGAGCCGGCCGAAGCGGCCCACGCCGAACTCGCCCTCCAGCGCGGTGCCGCAGCTCCGGCAGTGGAGGCGGCTGATCATCAGCTCGCCCTGGCAGACCGGGCAGGTGGAGATGACGTCGTGTGCCATCCGACTAGCGCCGGGTGGAGCGGTCGGCACGCCGCTCGTCGGTGGGATTCACGACCCGCTTCGAATGAGAGAGGCGCGCCACACGTCCACGAGCCGCGTCGCGGAGGCGATCCTCGGTGGCCATGATCGCGTAGTGCATCCGGTAGTCCAACATCTGGCATCTCCTGCTCGGGATTTGGTAGCCCGACTTGCTGTTTGCTTAGGTAATGAGGGCACTATGCAGGTGGACGGATGGTTTGTCAACCCCATTTAGCAAACTAGATACCAATGTATCCAAATTGGTAGGGCGGAGGTCCCGCGCGAGCGCGACTCGACCGCGCTACCATGGCGTCCGAACCGATGCAACAGCGACTCCTGCCCTATTCCCCCGACCGAGACATCTACCGTCTCCTGCAGGTCGACCCGCGCGCCGGCACCGATGAGGTCACCGCCGCGTGTCGGCGACTCGCTCGGGCATTCCACCCGGACCGCAACGACTCCGGACGCGCCCACGAGGAGATGCAGGTCGTCAATGCCATCCGCGGCCTGGTCGCCGATCCCGCGGCACGCGCCGAGTACGACATCGCGCGCTGGCGATTCTGGGCGTCCCGTGACGCCTCGCTCCAGGTTCGGACGGCCGACACGACCACGCACCCGGTGCGCCGCTCCCGCATCGGGATCCGGCTGCGCGCCGCGGTGGTCGGAGTACGGGCGGCGGTGACGGCACTCGCGCCGCCACGCTGCGCGACCTGCCGCAGCGTCATCGGCAGCGACGACCGCTACTGCGTCGCCTGCGGTCGGCTCCTGCTCACCGGCGGCTGAACGCGGAGATCGCGGTCAGGCGTCGACGGGGTCGCTGCGCTCCGGGTCGATCTCCAGGGTGCCCAGTGCAGCGCGCAGCTCCTCCGTACTCCCCTGGCCGTTGCGGCACAGGCCGTGGAGCGCGGCGTAGGCGATCTGCTGCGGACTGACCTCGAAGTGGATGCGCAGCGCCTCACGGGTGTCGGATCGGCCGAAGCCATCCGTGCCGAGGACGGTGTACGGCCGCTCGATCCAGCGGCTCACCATGTCCGGCACCGACTTCATGTAGTCCGTCGCGGCCACGATGGGTCCGTCGGATCCGCGTAGGCTCTCGGTCACGTATGGGATGCGCTGCTCGGCATCGGGGTGCAGGCGGTTCCAGCGCTCCGCGGCAAGGGCATCGCGGCGCAGCTGCTGGTAGCTGGTCACGCTCCACACGTCGGCGGCCACGTCGAACTGCTCGCGGAGGATCCGCTGCGCGGTCACCGCCTGGTGGAGGATCGGGCCGGAGCCCAGGAGCTGCACCCGTCGCTGGCCGCCCTCGGCGGGCAGGTAGCGATACATCCCGCGGATGATGCCCTCCTCAACCCCCTCCGGCTTGGCCGGCATCGGCCAGTTCTCGTTGTAGAGGGTGATGTAGTAGAAGACATCCTGGTTGGCCTCGACCATCCGCTGGATCCCGTCGCGGACGATGATCGCCAGCTCGTAGGCGACGGCCGGGTCGTAGGCCCGCAGGTTGGGAATCGTCGAGGCCAGCACGTGGGAATGGCCGTCGTCGTGCTGGAGCCCCTCGCCGGTGAGGGTGGTGCGGCCCGCGGTGGCGCCCATCATGAAGCCGCGCCCACGCGCATCCCCGAAGGCCCACGCCTGGTCGCCCGTGCGCTGGAAGCCGAACATCGAGTAGAAGATGTAGAAGGGGATCATCGGCTCGCCCCAGGTGGCGTAGGCCGTCCCGGCGGCGGTGAATTCGGAGATCGCGCCGGCCTCGGTGATGCCCTCCTCCAGGACCTGCCCATCGGTCTTCTCGAGGTAGCTCAGGAGGAGCTCCTTGTCGACCGGGGTGTACCGCTGGCCGAGCGGGTTGTAGATGCCCACCTCCTTGAAGAGGGGGTCCATGCCGAATGTGCGTGCCTCGTCCGGGATGATCGGGACCACGCGACGCCCGATCTCCTTGTCGCGCACCAGGCTTCGGATGAGGCGGCTGAAGGCCATCGTCGTGCTGGCCGGCCGGTCCGAGCCGGCGAACAGCTCGCTGAAGGCGGTCTCCTTCGGTGCGGTGAGCGGAGTCGGCCGCACCACCCGGCGCGGGAGGGAGCCGCCCAGCTGCCGCCGCCGGTCGAGCATGTACTGGATCTCCGGCGCGTCCTTGCCGGGGTGGAAGTACGGCGCCTCCTTGAGCTTCTCGTCGGGGATGTCGAGCTCGAGGCGATCGCGGAAGATCTTCAGCTCGTCCGCGGTGAGCTTCTTCGCCTGGTGCGTCACGTTGCGGGCCTCGATCCCAGGCCCGAGCGTCCAGCCCTTGACCGTCTTGGCAAGGATGACGGTGGGCGCCCCGGTGTGGCTGACGGCGGCCTGGTAGGCGGCGTGGACCTTGCGGTAGTCATGTCCGCCGCGTCGCAGCTTGGTGAGCTCATCGTCGGAGAGGTGCTCGACCAGTGCTCGGAGGCGCGGATCCGGGCCGAAGAAGTGCTCGCGGATGTACGCCCCGTCGGCGATGGAGAGCCGCTGGTAGTCGCCGTCCAGCGTCTCGTTCATCCTGTTCACGAGGATCCCGTCCACGTCGCGCGCAAGCAGGTCGTCCCACTCGCGCGACCAGATGACCTTGATGACGTTCCAGCCGGCGCCGCGGAAGGTCGCCTCCAGCTCCTGGATGATCTTGCCGTTGCCGCGTACCGGGCCGTCGAGGCGCTGCAGGTTGCAGTTGACCACGAAGGTGAGGTTGTCGAGGCCCTCCCGTGCGGCGAGGCCCAGCGCGCCGGTGGACTCGGGCTCGTCCATCTCACCGTCGCCCAGGAACGCCCAGACCCGGCTCCTGGAGGTATCCGCTATGCCGCGTGCCGCCAGGTAGCGGTTGAAGCGCGCCTGGTAGACCGCGTTCATCGGCCCCAGGCCCATGCTGACGGTGGGGAACTGCCAGAACTCCGGCATCAGCCGTGGATGCGGGTACGAGCTCAACCCACCGGGCCACAGGGCCTCGCGGCGGAAGTGATCGAGCTGTTCCTCCGTGATGCGCCCCTCCAGGAAGGCGCGTCCGTAGATTCCCGGCGCCGCGTGGCCCTGGAAGAAGATTTGGTCGCCGGTGCCTTCGTCGTTGCCACGGAAGAAATGGTTGAAGCCGACCTCGTAGAGGCTCGCGGCGCTGGCGTAGGTGGAGAGGTGGCCGCCGATGCCCTCGAAGCGCGTGTTGGCGCGCAGCACCATCGCCAGGGCGTTCCAGCGGATGATGCGCCGGATGCGGAGCTCCATCTTCTCGTCGCCCGGGAAGTAGGGCTCCTGCTCGGGGCTGATGGTGTTGATGTAGCGGGTCTGGACGAGGTTCGGCAGCCCCACCTGCAGCTGCCGCGCGCGCTTCAGGAGGCGGAAGAGGAGGAAGCGGGCGCGGTCGGTCCCGGCCTGCTGCACCACCGCGTCGAGCGAGTCGACCCACTCCTGTGTCTCGACAGGGTCGATATCGGGCAGCTGCTGCTTGAACTGGTCGAAGATCTCGTGCATCTGGGCCATTGGCCTCCATGGTACAGACCGATGCGCTGACGCGCCCCGCAGCCCCCGGTGGCATCATCGGAGCGATGCGCACCATCTACGCCGAGCCGCCACCCGCCCACCGCGTGCTGGTCCTCGGCGGCGGCTTCGCCGGCGTCTCCACCGTGCAGGCGCTCGAACGGAAGCTGGGCCGCCGCACCGATGTCGAGGTATGGCTCGTCAACGAGGAGAACTTCACCCTCTTCACCCCGCTCCTGCCGGAGGTGTGCTCCGGCGTGTTGGAGCCGCGCCACGTCGTCAACCCGCTGCGCGGGATGGTTCGTCACGCATCGACGTGGTGCATCACCGCCGTGGTCGAGCGGATCGATCTCGACGCGCAGCTGGTCACCGTCGTGGGCGGCGACGGCGAGCCACACCGCCTGCGCTACGACACGCTGGTGCTGGCAATGGGCGGCGAGACCGCGACATTCGGGATCCCCGGTCTGGCCGAGCATGCGGTGGGGATGAAGACGCTGGCCGATGCGTTCAGCCTTCGCAACCGGCTGATCGAGATGCTCGAGCGTGCCGAGCTCGAATCGGATCCCGACGAGCGCGCCGCGCTCCTGACCTTCGTGGTCGGCGGCGCCGGCTTCAGTGGCGTCGAGACCGCCGGCGAGGTGGAGGACTTCGTGCGCCACGCGCGGCGCCGCTATTACCCGAGCGTCATGGATCGCGAGGTGAGCGGCTACCTCGTCGAGCTCAAGGATCGCGTCCTGCCCGAAATGCCGGCCGAGATGGGGGACTACGCGGCTCGCCGGCTGACGAAGCGCGGCTACCGGCTCCTGCTCGGCACGGCGATCAAGGAGGTCCGCGAAGACGCCGTCATCGTCGGCGAAGAGCGGCGCGAGATTCCCACCCGCACGGTGATATGGACCGGTGGTGTGAAGCCCTCCGAGCTGGTGGCGGATACGGGCGTCGAGGTCGATCGTGGCGGCCGCGCCGTGACCAGGCCGACGATGCAGACCAGCCGCGAGGGGGTGTATGCCATCGGCGACTGCGCCAGCATCCCGAACGTCGACGACCCGGACGGCCGGCCGCACGGCCCGACCGCCCAGAACGCGATCCGGGAGGCGAAGGTGCTCGCCGCCAACATCGTGGCGCGCATCGACGGCGGGGAGCAGCGGCCGTTCCGCTACCGCACCATCGGTACCCTGGCGAGCCTCGGCAGCCACACCGGGGTGGGCGTCGTGTTCGGCATCCGGGTGCGCGGCTGGCTCGCCTGGTTCATGTGGCGCGGCTATTACTGGAGCCGGCTCCCCGGCATCGGGCGCAAAGTTCGCGTCGGACTCGACTGGATGCTCACCAGCCTCTTCGGGATCGACGTGGTGCAGCTGCGGGTCGACGACCCGTCGAGCGCCATGGGCTCGTCCGGTACGCGGCGTCCGCGGCGGCGCTCGGTCGACCCGCGCTCCTGAGCGGCCACCTTCCTCGGCTCTCCGCTATGCTCGGCGGACGATGTCACGTGAAGAGCGCCGCGCCTACGAGCGCATGAACAAGGGACGCGACCCGTTCGCGCCGCCCGTATCGGCCCAGGCACGCCAGCGCATGGAACGCCAGAAGCAGAAGCGCACGGCGCGGCGCGGCACCCGTGCCGGGAGCGGGCAGTCGCGGTTCGTCCTGTGGGCGGTCGGAGGGTTCGTGATCATCGGTCTGGCCGCCTTCTCGCTGGCCTGGCCGCAGGGGATGCCGAACGCGCTGTACATCGGGCTGGGTGCAGCCATCGCCTGGCTCGCCCTCGCGTTCATCGCGCGCTGGGCGGCATCGCGCAGCGCGGCATCGGATTCCCCCCCGCCCCGCTGACGCGCACGGGCGACACGACATGCCTCGTCGAACGGTGGCTCATCACCAGGCGCCCGCTCGCGTGAGCGGCCGACAATGACGTGGCCGCTCGGCGCCGTGGCCGCGGTGCTCGTCGGCTACCTCGTCGGCGCCATCCCCGTGGGGCTGCTCATCGGGCGGCTGACACGTGGCATTGACCTCCGCGAGCACGGCTCGCGCCGCACCGGCACGACCAACGCGTTGCGGACCCTGGGCCCGCGTGCGGCGGCCCTCGTCTTTGTGCTGGATATCGCCAAGGGCGTGGTGGCCGTCCTCGCGGCACGCGCGATCCTCGCCGCGGGGCCGCCGGGCAGTCTCCACTGGGTGGCGGCCGCAGCCGGCACGGCGGCAGTGGCGGGCCACATCTGGTCGGTCTTCATCCGCATGACCGGTGGCCGTGGTGTGGCGACCTCGGCCGGCGCGCTGGGGGCGATGTCCCCGCTGGGCCTTGGGATCCTGGTTCCGGTCGTGGGACTGGTGGTGTGGCGCTCTCGCTACGTGTCGCTCGGCTCGGTCATCGGCGCGGTGACGGCGCCGATCATCACCACCGTCCTGGCGATCTTCGGGCTTGCGCCATGGGCAGCAACGGGCTACGCGGTGGCCGCCGGCGGGCTGGTGGTGTGGGCCCATGCCGACAACATCCAGCGCCTGCGCTCCGGTACCGAGCGGCGCCTTGGCCAGCGGACCGAGGCGGACGCGCATGGCTGAGCCGCGGACTCGTCGCGCCCGCATCGGCTCGGCGCCCAACATGCTCGGGGTGGCACGCATGGCGGCCACGCCGGTGGTGTGCGCCCTCGTCCTCATCGCTGCGCCGGGGATGGGCCTGGCCGCGTTCGTCGTCTTCGGCCTGGCGGCCCTCACCGACTGGGCGGATGGGTGGCTGGCGCGCCGCCGCGACGAGGTGTCGGCGCTCGGCATCTTCATGGACCTGACGGCCGACAAGGTGCTCGTGGCGGGCGTCCTGATCGCCATGGTGGAGGTGGGCCTGCTGCCCACCTGGATGGTGGCCACCATCATCGTTCGCGAGATCGTCGTCTCGGGCGTGCGGCAGGTCGCAGCAGCAGCGAACCTGGTCATCCCCGCCGGCTGGCTGGGAAAGGGCAAGACGGCGACAACCCTGGCCGGCATGGCGTTCCTGCTCCTCGCCTGGGACGCAATGACCGCTGGACCGCTGGCGGGGACCGGCGCCGGCGAGGCGATCCGGCTGATCGGGTGGTGGGTGATGGTCGTCGCAACCGCCCTGACGCTGCTCTCCGGCTTCAGTTACCTGCGCGGCGCTCTGCCGGTCCTGCGGGGCGACGGACAACGCCCTACTTGATGAGCTTGCGCTCCATGCGCCGCATCGCGATGGTCAGGCAGATCCCGAAGAAGGCCAGCAGGTAGACGAAGTCCCACAGCTGGTGCAGGCCGACCGCACCGACCGACAGGCCGCGGATCAGGCTGATCGAGTGGAAGAGCGGCGTCGCCTCCATGAAGATCTGGATCGGCAGCGGGTAGATGCTGATCGGGAAGAACGTGCCGCTGAAGAGGAACATGGGTGCCACGATCAAGCCCATCGGCACGTCGAAGTCGTTGACGGTGCGCAGATATGACGTGCCCGCCAGGCCGGCCGCCGCGAAGGCGGCGGCCACCAGCAGCGCGACGGGCACCATCAGCAGCGCCCACGGCGAGAGCAGCAGGCCGGCGACGAACATGATCACGAACATCGCCACCGCGTACAGGGCGGCGCGCAACAGCGCCCAGATCATCTCGCCGAGGGCGATCTCGGTGATGCCCATCGGGGTGGCGAGGACGCCTTCGTAGGTCTTGGCGTAGTTGAGCTTGAAGAAGACGTTGAAGATGGTCTCGAAGACCGCCCCGTTCATGGCGGCGGTGGCCAGCAGGGCGGGCGCCACGAACGCCACGTACGAGATCACGCGCCCATCGGCGAGCTCGACCGTCTTGATGATGCCGCCCAGTCCGAGCCCGATGCCCAGCAGGTAAAAGATCGGCTCGAAGACGCCCGACAGGATGATGATCCACTGGTGGCGGTAGACCATGATGTTGCGCTCGACCAGGCGCCGCGCGCGCCAGACACGGGTCCAGGCGACGGCGAGCGGGCCCGGCGCGGAGGGATGGGTGACGGCGGTCATCGTCAGCCCGCCATCCGGCGCTGGAGGAGGCGCTGGGCGAAGTAGACGCCGGCGGCGAGCATCGCCACCAGATACAGCAGGTGCCCGAGCGCGGGCAGCAGCTCGAGCGTGCCGAGGACCGAGCCGCGGATCAACTCCACCCCGTGGAAGAGCGGCGTCGCCCACGCCGCGATGCGCAGCGGCTCCGGCAGCTGGGTGAGCGGGAAGAACGTCCCGCTGAACAGGAAGAGGGGATTGATCACGAAGCGGAAGATGGCCGAGAAGCCGACGTCGTTCTTCTGGGTCGTGGTGAAGGCCATCAGGCACGCGCTGAACGCGAGCCCGGTCAGCATTGCCGCCGGGATGGCGAGCACCGCGAGTGGGGAGCGGACGATCCCGAACAGGAGCAGCACGACCACGAAGACCGTCGCCAGGCTGCCGATCCGGAAGGCGACCCAGCCCAGCTCGCCGCCGACGATGCTGCGCACCCCGAGCGGGGTCGACAGCATGGCCTCATAGTTCCGGCCCCACATGATCTTGTTCATGATCGGGTAGGTCGACTCGAAGGTGGCCGTCTGCATCGACATCGCCGCCATCAGGCCGGGACCGAGCCAATCGATATAGTCGAACCCGCCGAAGGCGGACCGATCGCCGGCGCCCAGCAGCGAGCCGATGCCGAGCCCCATCGCGGTCAGGAAGAGGACGGGCTGCAGGAAGCCGAACGCGAGTGACCGATGCCAGAGGCGGCGGTAGACGAGCCAGTTCCGCTGCCAGACGCGGCCGGATGCGGCGATGACGGTCATCGGTCCGTGCCTAGTCGACCAGGGTGCGGCCGGTCAGCCGCAGAAAGACGTCCTCCAGGGAGGAACGTCGCACGAACGCGCCGGTGACGTGGACGCGCCGTTCGTGGACCTGGTCCAGCGTCTGCTCGCCGTTGTCGGTGTACAGCAGCAGCCGATCCGGGAGTTCCTCGATGCGGTCCGCCAATCCATCCAGCGCGCCGTTGAGGTTGGCGCGGACGTCGTCGGCGATCCGCAGCTCGAGCACTTCCTTGGTGCTGTACTGGTCGATCAGCTCGCGCGGCGACCCCTCCGCAACGATCTTGGCCTTGTCCATCACCACCAGGCGGTCGCACAGCTGCTCGGCCTCGTCCATGTAGTGGGTGGTGATGATCAGGGTGGCGCCGCGCTGCTTGAGGCGATACAGGCGATCCCAGAGGAGATGGCGCGCCTGTGGGTCCAGCCCCGTCGTCGGCTCGTCGAGGATCACCAGGTCCGGCTCGTTGATGAGGGCCCGCGCGATGGTGAGGCGCCGCTTCATGCCGCCGGACAGCGGCTCCACCTGGTCCCTGGCGCGCTCGTCGAGCTGCACGAACTGGAGCAGCTCGTCGGTCCGTTCGCGAGCCACAGGACCGGGGATGTCGAAGTAGCGGGCGTACATCTCCAGGTTCTCGCGGACGGTGAGCTCGGTATCGAGATTGTCGATCTGCGGCACCACGCCGAGGCGCGCCTTGATCTCGCGCGCCTGGGTGCGCGGGTCCATCCCGATCACGCTCAGCGTGCCGCCGCTGAGCGGGCTGGCGCAGGCGATCATGCGCATCGTGCTGGTCTTCCCCGCGCCGTTGGGGCCGAGGAAGCCGAACGCCTCGCCGGGGCGCACGTCGAAATCGACGCCGTCGACGGCGGTGAAGTCGCCGAACCGCTTCGTCAGTCCGCGGGCATGGACAAGGGAGGGGGAGGTCGCCATGGGACTGCGGATGATAGCCCCAATCTCATCTCGATGTCGGACGGTTGCCATGGGCAATGATCATCGCCGACGTACCTGCCATCACCGGTCAGGTACCCATCCCAACCACGGGAGATCCGGGGGGCGAGCGGGGCCGTAGCAGTACCACATCGCCCCGCCGAAACGTGCGCGTTGACAGTAGCAGGTAGTGACTCCACACTGGGGCCGACGTACGAGGATCTCCCAATGACCAGCACCGTCGCCGTCATCGGCGCCACCGGGTTCGTCGGCCGCCACGTGGTGCGGCGCCTCGTCGACGCGGGACATGGCGTCCGCGCCGTCTCGACGAACGCGGCCCGGCGGCCGGACTGGCCCGCATCCGTGCAGGCGCTCGGAGGCGACGTCGAGACCGGCCGCGGGCTGACCGAGGCGCTCGCCGGCGCGCAGGTGGTCGTCCACCTCGTCGCCATCCCGCGCGAGACGGGCGGCAGGAGCTTCGAGAACGTGAACGTCAGGGGCGTGGAGCGCGTCCTCGCCGCCGCCCGCATAGCGGGCATCGAGCGCATCGTGCATCTCTCCGCGCTGGGCGTCACGGACGAGCCGCGTTTCGAGTACCTCTCGTCGAAGTGGCGCGGGGAGCAGCTCGTCCGCGAGAGCGGGCTCGGCTGGGTGGTCTTTCGCCCCTCGCTGCTGTTCGGTCCCGGCGATGGGTTCTTCAATCTGATCAAGACCACCCTGACGTGGTGGTCGCCCGGCATCGTCGCGATCCCCGGCGATGGCACGGCCGCCTTCCAGCCGCTCTCCGTCGAGGACCTCGCGGCGGCGGTCGTGCTGGCGGTGGAGGATCCGGCGCGGGACGGATCGGTCTACGAGGTCGGCGGTGCCGAGCGCGTCACCTACCGCCAGATCGTGGACCGCGTTATCCGCGCAACGGGCAAACGTCGGCTGAAGCTCAACATGCCGGTTCCGCTGATCAGCGCGCTCACCTGGGTGACCGATCGGATCCTTCCGATCTTCCCGGTGAGCCACGACCAGATTCGATCGCTGGGTCGCCCGAACGTGGCAGATCCGCGGTCGATGGAGCGCGACTTCGGCATCGTCCCCCGCGCCTTCGACGTCGGATATCTGGGAGACAGGACCTAGGCGAGCGACTCCGCGGGCTGCGGCGTGACCACGTTGATTCCCTCGGCGACGCGGCGCCCGTACTCCTCGTCGCACTGGGTGAGGTGGGCGACCATGCGCTCCTGGATCTGGGGATCACACATACCGAGCAGATCGACGAGGTTGCGCACCAGGTCGTCGCGCTCATCGGCAGGCATGGTCCGGTAGCGCTCGCCCGCCTGCGCATAGTCATTGCGGCGATCGATGTGCTGGCGCCCAGCCCGTCCCTCCACGTACGGGCGGTGCTCCGGCCCGGCTGCCGCTGCCTCCTCCAGCCCTCCGGTCCCGCTCGGCTCGTAGTTGACGTGCGGGTTCTGGCCGACCTCGTCGACGCGATAGGCCATCTGCCCGTCGCGCTGGTTGGTCGCAGGCCGTTCGAGTGGCTGGTTGACGGGCAGCTGGAGGTAGTTGGGCCCCACCCGATAGCGCTGGGTGTCCGAGTAGCTGAATGTCCGGCCGACGAGCATCTTGTCGTCGCTGAAGTCGAGGCCGTCCACCAGGACGCCGGTGCCGAACGCGACCTGCTCGTTCTCGGCGAAGAAGTTGTCCACGTTGCGGTCGAGGGTCATCATCCCGACCGGGCGCAGCGGAAACTGATCCTCCGGCCAGGTCTTGGTGTCGTCGAGCGGATCGAAGTCGAGCTCCGGGTGCTCGCCGTCCTCCATGACCTGGACGCTGAGCTCCCAGCGCGGGAAGTCGCCTCGCTCGATCGCCTCGAAGATGTCCCGTGAGGCATGGCCCAGGTCGGTGGCCTGGACCTCGTTCGCCTGCGCCTGCGTCATGGATTCCACGCCCTGCTGGGTCGTCCAGTGGTACTTCACCAGCACCGCGTCGCCGTCGCCGTTCACCATCTTGTAGGTATTCACCCCGAAGCCGTCCATGTGGCGGTAGTCCTTCGGGATGCCACGCGGGCTGAAGAGCCAGCTCAGCATGTGCATCGACTCGGGGGACAGGCTCATGAAGTCGAAGATCCGGTTCGGCTCCTGGCGGAAGGTGATGGGGTCAGGCTTGAGCGCGTGGATCACGTCGGGGAACTTGATCGCATCGCGAATGAAGAAGACCGGCAGGTCGTTTCCCACCAGGTCCCAGTTGCCGTCCTCGGTCTTGAACTTGACGGCGAAGCCGCGCGGGTCGCGAGCGGCCTCCGAGGAGTCACGTCCGCCGATGACGGTCGAGAAGCGAATGACGACCGGGGTCTTCTTGCCCTTCGCATTGAACAGCTTGGCGCGCGTGTACACCGATGCCGGATCGTCGCCGATGCTGCCGTAGGCCTCGAACACGCCGTGGGCCACGAAGCCGCGGGCGTGGACCACACGCTCCGGGATCCGCTCGCGGTCGAAGTGGCTGACCTTCTCGATGAAGTGGTAATTCTCGAGCGTCGCCGGACCTCGATTGCCGACGGTTCGCTGGTTCTGGTTGTCGTAGACCGGGTGTCCCTGGCGTGTCGTCAGGTGGGCCGCGCCCGCGTCGTTTCCGGGTCCGCTGCCGTCCCCATTTCGCGGCGTCCGATTGTCATCCGTCATGGTGCGTGGTCTCCTCCGACGCGCCACCCCGGCGCGCGTGATGTTCAGGATGTCAGGGTACACCTCCCCTCCGGCCAGCTTCGGATCCCGCGACCATGGAGGTCGAGTCCGGCATCACGCTGCGGCCATTCGAGGTCGGCCACCTGCGCAACGAGGGTTGACGCACGCAGCGACCGGGTCGCATCGTGACGCCATGAAGCAGCCATGTGCGGCCTGCGGTCGTGAGACCGCCGCCGGCAGCCCTGCCTTCGCGGGGCGGACGACCCGGACCGATGCGGCCGGCACCACCGCATTCCTGTGTCCGGACTGCGCCGCGGGACCGGTGGCGGATCAGCGGCACGACGCCCCGATCACGATGCCCAACACCAACCTCCCGCAGTCGCACTAGGTCCCGGCGCGGGTGCTCCACGTCTCGCCGGGCTGCAGCCCGATCACCTCGGCGGACGTGTGCGAGCGCAGCTGCTCCGGCGTGCCGGTGAGGATCGGGAACGTGCCGAAATGGACCGGGATCACGGTGGACACGCCAAGCAGGTCGATGGCACGCGCCGCATCGCGGGGACCCATCGTGTAGTGCCCGCCGATGGGCAGCACGGCGATTGACGGCGCCCACCGCTCACGGACCAGGGTCATGTCGCCGAACAGATCGGTGTCGCCGGAGTGGTAGACGACCGTCCCGTCGCCGAACTCTAGAACCCAGCCCCAGCAGCCGAGGTCGCGGGTGACCTGCGTCTCGCCGCCGCCGGTGATGGTGGCGCCGCCCGAATGGTCGGCGTGGACCATCGTGAACTTGACGCCGCCGGCTTCCACGGTGCCGCCCTTGTTCATCCCGATGGCCTCGATCCCGCGCGCCGCGAGGTAGATGCTCATCTCGTGGCCGCAGACCACGGTCACCCCGTCACGGCCCTCCACCAGGTCAAGGACGTCCTTGGCGTTCTCGCCGATGTGGTCGAAATGGCCATGCGTCGGGGCCACCACGTCGACCCGCTCAGGCGTGGCATACGCGGCGGGATAGGTTGGCGCGCCGGTCCATCGGTCGATCCACAGGTGCGTGCCGTCATCCGTGCGGTAGAGCACGCCGCTGTGCCCGAGCCAGGTGATCTGCAGGTTGCCCACGCTCATCTCTCTCCGCTGTATTCGTGACCGCGATGGTACCCGCAGGACCGATGCCGCAGCCGCTCAGCCCGGGACGATGAGCCGCCCGCCCTCCGCGATGCGGCGCAGCCAGGGCAGCTCCCGCTCGACGGTCGTCTCCGGCCCGTGACCCGGGAGGACGCGGACCGATGGCGGGATCTCGCGCGCGAGGCGCGCGAGCGAGGCGACCATCTGCTCGTCGTTGCCGCCGGGCAGATCGGTCCGGCCGTAGGAGCCGGCGAAGAGCACGTCACCGGCGAGGAGGATGCCGTGCCGCTCCTCGTAGAGGCACACGGATCCCTCGCTGTGGCCGGGGGTGTGCAGCACGTCGAAGACGAGGTCGCCGATGCGCACCTGCTCGCCCTCGCGGAGGTCTCGCTCAGCGGTCGCCGGCACCACCTCGAAGCCGTACGAGTTGCGCCCGTCGAGCCGGTAGGCATCGTCGGGATGGATCGCCAGCGGCGCGCCGGTCGCCGCCTTGAGCGGGGCGTTGTCGAAGATGTGGTCGATGTGGCCATGCGAGTTGGCGATGAGGTGCAGCCGCAAGCCGGCCGCCGCGACGCGCTCGACGAGTGGCTGTGCGGCGCCCATACCGGGATCGAGCACCAGTGCATCGGTCGAGCGGCCGTCCCAGACGAGGTAGGCATTGGTCGCCCACGGGCCGAAGCTGCCCACCTCGATCCGGACCGCGTGTGCCGGATCTGCCGCGTTCGTCGTGGCGCGCTCAAGGGTGAGCCCTTCGTCGGCCGTCACTGCTCCCGTCCGCCTCCCGGACCGATGACGCCCGGCGCGCCGTCAACCAGGCGCAGGCCGAGGTGCGCGGCCAGCTGCCGCTCCAGCTCGGCCTCCACCGCCTCCATGTCGATGGGGTGCCCGAGCTCCCGCTCCAGCGAGGTGACCGCCTTGTCAGGGATGCCGCACGGGATCATCTCGTCGAACCAGCGCAGCGGGACGTTGACGTTGAGGGCCAGCCCGTGGGTGGTGATGCCACGCTTGACGCGCACCCCGAAGGCGGCAAGCTTGCGCTCGCCGGCGACCCACACACCGATGTGCTCGGGCAGCAGACCGGCGTCCACGCCGAACGCGGCGGCGGTGGCGATCACCGCCTCTTGCAGGGTGCGCACGTAGCGCCGCAGGTCGAGCGGGTCGCGGAGCTCCAGGATGGGGTAGGCCACGAGCTGACCCGGGCCATGAAAGGTGATGTCCCCGCCCCGATCGATGCGGACCAGGCTCGCCCCGATCTCACGAAGGCGCTGCGGGCCGGCGAGGAGGTTGGCCGCGTCGCCGCCGCGACCGAGGGTGTAGACCGGGAAGTGCTCGAGCAGCAGCAGCCGGTCGCCGATGCGCCGCTCACGGCGCTGCGCCGCCAGCTCGTCCTGGAGCTCCCAGGTCGGCTCGTAGGCCACCGTGCCGAGGTGCTCGACGGAGAGCAGCCCGCCGTGCGCGGCGAGCAGCGGGTGCGCATCGCTGGCGGGCCGGTGCGGCGTGCCCCTCGCGGGTCGGCGCGGCCGCGATCGCTCGAGGTCGGGCTCGGCGGGCGGCGCGCTGATGTCGCGGAACGGGGTGCCGGACGTCATCGGTCTGTTCGAGGGAGCCTGGTCAGACCGCGGCCGCGGCCTCGGCGCCGGGCACCTGCTCCGCCGCGTGGTAGCTGGAGCGCACCAGCGGGCCGGATTGGACGTGCCTGAAGCCCATCTCGAGGCCGATGCGCCGCAGGCTCATGAACTCGGCGGGGGTGTAGTACTTGACCAG
>JBDTQJ010000017.1:0-23376 GCA_039932235.1 Chloroflexota bacterium | reverse complement strand
TCGTTGGCGACCCACTCGATGACGTCGACGATGAGCTGCATGGCCGGCCGATTCTAGCATCCGTCCCCGGGCCGCCGAGCACGGGGCTGCGCTACACTCGGCGCCCATGGCGAGACCCCGCATCAGCCGCACGACGCCGCTCACCGAGCTGCATGTGCACCTTGGCGCGGCGGTCACGCCGGCGATCATGTGGGGCATCGCACACGCCCAGGGCATCCGCCTGCCGACGAAGGACTACTGGGCCTTCCGCGACCTGATCACCGTCGGTCGGCGCCGGCGCGGCTTTCAGGCGTACCTCGACCTGTTCCATTGGACGGAGCTGATCCAGTCGAGTCCCACGGCGGTCGAGCGCAGCGTCTACGAGGTGATCGGTGGCGCCTACCGGCGTAACAACGTGACCCAGATCGAGCTGCGCTTCAACCCGATGAAGCGCAACCGCGGCGGCGAGCAGGATCTCGACCACATCATCGCCGCGGCGGTGCGCGGCATGGACCGCGCCATGCTCGAGTATCCACAGATCCGCGCCGGGCTCATCTTCTGCCTGGACCGTGCCTTCACCCGCGACCTCAACGAGATCATCGCCGCCAAGGCGATCAGCTGGAAGACGCGCGGCGTGGTGGCGGTCGACATCGCCGGTCCGGTCGTCGAGTCGTTCCGCTTCGCCGACTACCGGGACATCTTCGCCGAGCTGCGACGCGCCGGCCTGGGCATCACCGTCCACGCCGGCGAGACCGGTGGACCCGAGGAGGTTCGCGAGGCGGTCGAGGCGCTCGAGCCGGCGCGCATCGGCCACGGGATCAAGAGCGCGCTGGATCCGTCGGTCATGGACCTCCTCCGTGAGCGCGGCGTGGTGCTCGAGATCTGCCCCTCCTCGAACCTCAATACCGGAGTGGTCGCCGGCGTCGACGAGATCCGCCACCATCTTCGCCGCCTGGTGGAGCACGGGGTGCGATTCACCATCTCGACCGATGGCCCGGAGATGCTGCGCTCGTACCTGCGCGGCGAGTTCAACCTGCTGCTGCGCCATGACATCCTCTCCGAGGAGGAGGTCATGCGGGCGATCGAGACCGGCCACCGGGCCTCCTTCGTCGACCGTGCCCCTGCCATCGAGCGGGTCGTGCTGCCGGTCGACGGCGGTGCGCACATGCACGTCGGATCGGCGCACTAGACCGATATACTCCGGGCCGTGTCCTCGATCTGGCGTCCCGTTCGTGAGCGCGCCCCCGTTCGCAGCCTGATGGCCATCGTCGCCCACCCGGGCGACGAGGCGTTCGGCTTCGGCGGCGCCCTGGCGAGCGCCGCCGCATCGGGTGCCTACGTCGTGGTCGTATGCGTCACTCGCGGCGTCTTCGACAGCCGCCTGCTCGACAAGGCACCGGCCCCCGGCGGTCGCAACCGCCACTACTCCAAGCCGACCGTGTGGCGCAACCTGGACACGGTCCGCGAGGACGAGCTGCGACGCAGCGTGGCGCTGCTGGGCGTGCGCGTGCTGCGGATGCTCGACTACAGCGAGACGAAGCTGGACGCGGTCGACTACGACGAGCTGGTGGGGCGCATCGTCGAGCCAATTCGCATGCACCGCCCGGAGGTGATCCTCTCCTTCGGTCCGGATGGCGCAACCGGGGATCCCGACCACGTCGTGATGCATCGGGCAGTGCGGGATGCCTTCGATCGTGCCGGCGAGCCGATGGCCTACGAGGACGACCTCGAGGAGGACCAGGTGGCATGGCGCGCGGCCAAGCTCTACGAGCTGGTCGCACCGGCCGGGTCGCCGGACCGGGCCGCGGCGCCCGCGAGCGCGGCTCCCACCCTGACCCTGGAGCTCGGGGAGGTGGCGTCGCTGAAGCTGGCGGCCATCAACCGCCACGTGACCCAGACCGGTTCGTCGGGCGCGTTCAGCGACTGGTCCGAGGAGGACCGTGATCGACACCTTGCCAGCGAGACGTATCGGCTGGTGCGCTCCAACCTACCGGTGCCGGCGGGCGGCGTGGACGCTGCGGAGACGTCGCTCTTCGACGGGCTCGCCTGACGAGGAACGCCCTCGGGAAGCAAACCGCCACCTCTGCTACGCTCAGGTCAGCCACGATCGGTGCACATCCCGAAAGGACGCCCTGACGCACGCATGCCCGAGATGCTGACCAACGACAACATCATGACCGCCCTCGGAAGGGTCAAGGACCCGGAGATCGGGCGTGACCTCGTCTCGCTGGGGATGGTGAAGCAGATCACCATCGAAGGCTCGGTGGTCGACCTTACCGTCGAGCTCACGACGCCGGCCTGCCCCCTGAAGGCGACTATCGAGAACGACATCACTCGCGAGCTGGCGACCCTCGGCGCCGAGGTCGTGCGCGTCGATTGGGCGAGCAACGTGAAGCGCAGCTTCGGCGGGCCGGCGGCCGACCTCATCCCCGGGGTCAAGAACACGATCGCGGTGGCGTCCGGCAAGGGCGGTGTCGGGAAGACCACGGTGGCGGTCAACCTGGCCGTCAGCCTGGCGCGCGACGGTGCCCGGGTCGGCCTGCTCGACGCCGACATCACCGGCCCCAACGTGCCGCTCATGATGGGTACCTCCGGCGCTCACGTGACCGGGAAGGACGGCCGCGTCAACCCGGTCGTGGCGCACGGCGTGAAGATGATGAGCATCCAGTACTTCCTCACCGGCGATGCGCCGGTCATCTGGCGCGGACCGCTCATCCACTCCGCGATCCAGCAGTTCCTGAGGGACGTGGAGTGGGGCGAGCTCGACTACCTCGTCGTCGACCTGCCGCCCGGCACCGGCGACGCGGTCCTGTCGCTCAGCCAGCTCATCCCGCTGACCGGCGCAGTGGTCGTGACCACGCCCCAGGAGGTGAGCCTCGCCGACGCACGCAAGGCGATCGCCATGTTCACAAAGGTCAACGTCCGCACCCTGGGCGTGGTGGAGAACATGAGCGGCTTCATCTGCCCCAACTGCCGCGAGGAGCACGACATCTTCGGCTCCGGCGGCGGGGCGAAGATCGCGCGCGAGCTGGAGCTCGACGTGCTCGGGCGCATCCCCCTCGAGCCGGGCGTGCGCACCGGTGGCGACGCCGGTGTCCCGATCACCTCCCCGCAGTACCCCGGTGGCTCCGATTCGCTGGCCAACGAGGCGCTCCGTGAGCTCGCGCGCACGGTCGCCGGCCGAGTGAGCATGGTGGCGGCGCCGTTCGCCGGGGCAGCCGCCGCGGTCTGATCTCGCTGGCGGCGGATCGTCCCGCCGCGAATTGCCCGCAATGGGGGATTGTGGAGCCGCCCTGCGTGCCCGCAGAATGCGGCGCATGCGTATCGCCGTGATCTCGGACCTGCATGCCAACCTCCCCGCCCTGCGCGCCGTCGTTGACGACGCGGCGCGCATCGGCTGCGACGAGCTGTGGTGCCTGGGCGACGTGGTGGGCCGTGGGCCGCACCCCAACGAGGTGTGCGAGGAGCTGCGACGGCTGGGCGTCCCGACCGTGCAGGGCAACTGGGACGAGGCGGTCGGCATGGATCGCGACACGCCGGGCACGCTGTGGGCCTCGTCCGAGGCGGAGGCGGCCGGTGACGTGTCGCTGCGTTGGACGCGCGAGCACATCGACGAGGGCCACCGGTCGTGGCTGCGCGGCCTGCCACTCACGCTGCGCGTATCGGTCGAGAACCGCAGCGCGCTGCTGTTCCACGGCTCGACGATCCGCAACACCGAGTACCTGTGGGCGGACCGCCCGTCGCGTGCCTTCGCGCGCATCGCCGCGGACGAGGGTGACGACCTGCTGTGCTTCGGTCATACCCACGAGTCGTTCCATCGCGTCGTCGGGCCGACCCACTTCGTGGCTGCCGGCTCGGTCGGCTGCGGGGCCGACGGCGACGCCCGCGCACGCTACGCGGTGATCTACATCGGGGCCGACGTCGTAGTCGGGTTCCGCAACGTCGACTACGAGCGCGCAACGGTGATCGCCGACATGACCGCCGCCGGGCTCCCGGTGGACCTGGTCAGCGTTCCGCCCTCCGCCCGCCAGCACGAGCCGGCGAAGGAGGCCTAGGCGCTCGCCTTGGCTCGCTTCTCGCGCTTCTCGCGGCTGTACGGTCGCCCGTCCGCCGCCGGGGCGATGCTGCGGCCGACCACGCCCGCCAGGATGATGATCGTGATGAGGTACGGCAGCGCGCTGTAGAACTGCGTGGGAACCGAGCTCAGGAAGTCGCCCAGTGCTCCCTCCGGCGGGCCGAAGCGAACCGCCCGCTGGATGCCCTCCGAAGCGGTGAACAGGAGTGCCGCACCGAACGAGCCGAGCGGCGTCCAGCGCCCGAAGATGAGCGCCGCCAGGGCAATGAAGCCGCGGCCGTTGGTCATCTCGCCCTGGAACGAGTTGCCGAACTCGATGGTCAGGTACGCGCCCGCCAGCCCCGCGAAGACGCCGCCGAGGATGACGTTGCGGTAGCGGAGCGCGACGACGTCGATGCCGACCGTCTCGGCCGCCTCGGGATGCTCGCCGACGGCCCGTGTCCGCAGGCCCCACCGTGATCGGAACAGCAGCACCTGCATGACGATGACGGCCACCAGCAGGCTGAGGCCGATCGGGCCCTGCGACAGGAGGGCGTGCAGCAGCCAGCCGATGACGGGGATGTCGGCCAGGAAGGCCGGCGCGTCCCAGGCCCGGAACTGACCGGCGGACGGTGGCGCCGAGCGGCTGATGAGCAGGTTGAGGTAGCCGGTGATGCCGACCGCGAAGATGTTGATGATCACGCCGGAGATGATCTGGTCGGCCCTGACGGTGATCGACAGCCAGGCGTGGACCAGGCTCACCAGCATCGCGGCACCGATCGCCGCCACCAGGCCGACGAGGAGCGCCGGCGACATGCCCATGGGCCCGATTGGGTCGCCGGGCAGCAGCTGGGCGCTGAGGCTGGCGACCCACCAGGCGACGAAGGCGGCGGTCAGCATCATGCCCTCGATGCCGATGTTCACCACGCCCGAGCGCTCGTTCATGAACCCGCACATGGCGCCCAGGGCAATCGGCGTCGCCGCACCGATGATGGTCGGCGCGATGATCGGCAGGACCTCGATCAGGTAGCCGACGAACTGGAACAGCAGCCCCAGCACCGGGATGCCGTACAGCACCTCGATCATGGCGTCACTTCACCGCCTGCCCGGTGCCGTAGCTGCCAGTGATGGTCTTGAGCTCGGACATCTCCGCGGTCTCGGCCCGCACCCGGAACAGGTAGCGCACGATCACCTCGGCGGTCAGGAAGAAGAGGATCACCGCTTGGAGGACGTTGACCATCTGGACCGGGATGCCGGCCTGGATCTGCATCAGGCCCGAGCCGGCGCGCATGGCCCCGAAGAGCAGCCCCGCGAAGAGGATGCCGACCGGGTGCGAGCGGCCCAGGAGGGCGACGGCGATGGCGTCGAACCCGACCCCGGTCGCGTAGGCGGCCGGGATGTGGCCCACGGTGCCCAGGATCACCGTCGCGCCGGCGAGGCCCGCGAGCAGGCCCGAGATGGCCATGGTGAGGATCGTCAGGAGCCGCGGCCGCATGCCGGCGTAGCGCGCCGCCTCCGGGTTGGCGCCCACCGTTCGGATCTCGAATCCCAACGTGCTGCGGAAGAGCAACCAGGCGATGATCGGGACCGCCACCAGGGCGAACGCGATCCCGATGTGGCCGTTCCGTCCGGCGAGCACGGGCAGCGCGGCGCTGGTGATCGTCTCGGTGCGCGCGAAGCTGACGTTCTCGCCGCGCAGCGGCCCCGACACCACGTACGCGATGATCTGGATCGCGACGTAGTTGAGCATGATCGTGGTCACGACCTCGTGCGCCCCGGTGAATGCCTTGAGGAAGCCGGGGATGAAGCCGTAGGCGAAGCCGGCGGCGACGCCGGCCATGAGGGCCAGCGGGATGGCGGCGATGGGGGGCAGGCCGGCGGTGGCGACGCCGACGGCGGCCGCGGCAAGCCCGCCCATCAAGAACTGGCCCTGGGCGCCGATGTTGAAGAGGCCGGCCTTGAACCCCACCCCTACCGCCAGGCCGGCGAGGATGAGTGGCGTGGCCTGCACCAGGGTGTTGATGATCGCGTCGAACGAGCCGAACGATCCGGACACCAGGGCTCCGTAGGCGGTCAGTGGCAGTCCCAGGTCCACCGAGCCGCTGACCAGCGGGCTGGAGGCGATCATGATCACCGCTCCGACCACCAGCGCCAGCAGGATCGCCATCGCCGGCAGGAGCCCGAGCCGCACCAGGCGGGTCACCGTCGATGGCGGCCGGTGGCCCTCCTCGCGCATGGGCTCGCCCTGGGCCGGCGCGTCGGTCACGATGCCACCGTCGGGGCGTCGACGGGCGGCTCGGCGTCCCGGCCGCCGGTCGCCATCAGGAGGCCGACCTCCTCGCGGTCGGTGGCCCGCGCGTCGAGGATCTTCACCAGCCTGCCGCGGTACATGACCCCGATGCGGTCGGAGAGCTCGAGGACCTCGTCCAGCTCGGCCGAGACGAGGAGCACGGCCACACCGGCGTCGCGCTTGGCGATCGCCTGCTTGTGGATGAACTCGACGCTGCCCACGTCGAGCCCGCGGGTCGGCTGGTCGAGGACCAGCAAGGTGAGGTCGCCGTCGAACTCGCGCCCGACCACCAACTTCTGCTGGTTGCCGCCCGACAACGTCTGGGCGTTGGCCGTCACCGACGGGGTGCGGACGTCGTACTCCTCGACGAGCCGCTCGGCGTGGGCCCGGATCTCGGCGTCGTTGCGCACCAGCCCCCGTGCGAACGGCGCGTGGTAGTAGTCGTTGAGGCTCAGGTTATCGGTCAGCGGGAAGCTCAGCACGAGCCCGTACCGATGCCGGTCGGCGGGGACGAATCCGACCCCGAGGCTATGCAGCTGTCGAGGGCTGGCCCCGGTGATGGGCGCCCCGCCAAGCGTCACGCTGCCGCCGGACACCGGACGGAGGCCGAGCAGCGCCTCGACGAGCTCATCCTGCCCGTTGCCGGCGACCCCGGCGATGCCCAGGATCTCGCCGGCGCGGACCTCGAACCCGACGTCGTGAACGACCTGCCGGCCACGGTCGTCTTTGACCTGGAGCCCATTGACCTGCAGCGCGACGTCGGCCGGGTGGCTCTCGCCGCGGTCGACGGTCAGCTGTACCTCACGGCCGACCATCAGCTCGGCGAGATCGTCCTCGTCCGTCTCCGAGGGGATGCGCGTTCCGACCACGCGCCCGCGGCGGATGACGGTGATGCGATCGGCTATCTCGAGCACCTCGTACAGCTTGTGGCTGATGAAGATGATCGAAGTCCCGAGCTCGGCGGTGAGGCGGCGCAGCACCGTGAAGATCTCACGCGTCTCCTGCGGGGTGAGGACCGCCGTCGGCTCATCGAGGACGAGGATATCGGCCCGGCGGTAGAGCGCCTTCAGGATCTCGACCCGCTGCTGCCAGCCGACCGAGAGATTCTCGACCTTGGCGTCGGGATCGACTTCGAAGCCGAAGAAGGCAGACAGCTCGCGGATGCGCGCATGTGCCGCCCCACGGTCGAGGAAGACCGGATTCGCCATCGGCTCGTCGCCGAGCAGGATGTTCTCGGCCACCGTCAGGACGGGGACGAGCATGAAGTGCTGATGCACCATGCTGATCCCGCGTCGGATGGCATCGCTGGGGCCGTCGATCTCGATCGGCTGGCCGTTGAGGAGAATCTCGCCCTCGTCGGGCGCAGCCAGCCCATAGAGAATGTTCATGAGGGTCGACTTGCCGGCCCCGTTCTCGCCGAGCAGCGCGTGGATCTCGCCTGGGCCGACATCAAGGTTGATGTCGTCGTTGGCGACCACGCCCGGATAGCGCTTGGTGATCCCGCGCATCTCGAGCAGCGGCGGCCGCTCGGTCGCCGAGTCTGCGGCGGTGGGGCTGCTCGATCGGTCGGTCATCGGTTGGGTCATCCCGATACGAAGCGAGCGGGCCAATCCATCGTGGATCGACCCGCTCGCGTTGTCAGCCTGCGGCGGTCAGGTGCCCGGATCCGCCTCGCCGGCGTAGCAGAGGCCCGACGGCTCGCATGGGTCGAGGTCGCCGGATGCCATGCTAGCGAGTGCATCATCGACGGCAGTCTGGGTCTCGGCGTCGATCAGGTCGGTGAACTGATAGAACGGCGCCAGGCCGATGCCTCCGTTGTCCGCACCGTAGAAGACGTTGCTGCTGCGCGGCGAGTCGTCGCCCACGGCGGCGATGCCCTCCGAGACGGCCAGGGTCAGCTTCTTCTCAGCGCTGGTGACGGTGCACTCGGCGCTATCCGGATTGGAGAGCCACTGGTCGACGTCGACGCCGATGCCGTAGATCCCGGCCTCGGTCACCGACTGCAGCACGCCATTGCCGGTCTTGCCGGCGACCTGGAACAGCACGTCCACGTCGGCGTTCTGCTGGAGGAACTGGTCCGCGAAGGTCTTGCCGGCGGTCGGGTCATTGAAGGCCACCGCGAGGTCGTCGCTGACGTACTTCAGGTAAACCGTGGCGTCGGGGTTGACGCTATGGGCGCCGTTCTCGTAGCCGCGCATGTAGTTGACGACGGGCGGGATCGTGCCCGAGCCACCGATCGCTGCGACCTCGCCGGACTCGCTGATGCTGGCAGCGACGATCCCGGCCAGGTAGCCGGCCTGCGCCTCGTTGAAGATGAGGCTCTCGTAGTTGTCGATCGGGTCGTTGGCCTGGAACTGGTCCACGCCGATGAAGTGAATGTCGGGATTCTCCTCGGCGGCGGCCAGCGTGGCCTCGCCGAGCGCGAAGCCGACCGTCACGATGATGTCGTAGTCCTCCGAGACAAACGACTGGATGTTGTTGGCGTACTCGCTTGACTCGGTGGTCACGACGCTCTGCGGCTCCGCCGCTCCGATGATCGCCGCTCCGCGCAGCGCACCTTCCCAGCTGTACTGGTTGAAGTTGCGGTCGTCAAGCGTGCCGACGTCGGTCACGAGGCCGATCTTGAGATCGCTGCTGTCGGGTGGGGCCGTATCGGGGGCTTGTGTCGCCTCGGCGGTCGCGTCACCGATAGGGCGGCAGACGCCGTTGGCGGTCGCCGCGCTTCCGCTGGCACCAGGGCTCGGGCTTGTACAGGCCGACACCACAAGCGCTAGGACGGCCAGGATCGCCATGAAGGCGACGCTGGAATGCGTTCGCATGAATTTCTCCTCTGCACCACTCGGGTGCACATCTGCCGCGCTCGATCGCGGCGCCTCCGGATGCGCCCGGCGGGTGAGAGGAGCCCGGCGCAGAATCTGCGGAATGATACTTCCTGACCGATGCATTGCTCAAGGGATTTCCCCCCTATGATGCGGCGCGCATGACCACGCTGCCATTCCCGGTGCGCCTCGTCATCTTCGACCTCGACGGGGTCATCTACCGCGAGGCCGATCCGGTGCCGGGCGTTGCCGACGCGATCGCCGCCCTCGAGGCAGCCGGGATCGCGACCCGTTTCGCTACCAACAACTCGACCGCCGACCGCGATGCATACGTCGCGCGGCTCGACGCGATGGGCATCCGGACCCGCCGCGAGGCGGTCGTGACCTCGACCTCGGCGACGGTCGAGCACCTCGCACGCCACGCCCCGCAGGTCCATCACCTGCTGGCCATCGGGGAGGCGGGGCTCTTCGACGAGCTGCGTGCCGCCGGCTTTGCCGTGACCGCCGCGCGGGACGCGGTGACCCGAGACTATGCGGGGGGGCCGCTGGAACGGGTCTACGACGCGGTCGTGGTGGGCCTCGATCGGGAGCTCGACTACCGGTCGATCGCGGCTGCCACGACGGCGATCCGCCAGGGGGCTACCTTCATCGCGACCAACGCGGACGAGCGCTACCCGACCGCCAGCGGCTTCCTGCCCGGTGCCGGAAGCGCCGTGGCGGCGATCGAGATCGCGGGCGGGGTGACGCCGCTCGTCATCGGCAAGCCGCAGCCGGAGATGTTCGCCTCGGTCCTCGCCGCGGCCGGCATCCCGGCCGGCGAGGCGATGGTCGTCGGCGACAACCCGGCAGCCGACATTGTCGCCGCGCGACGGGCGGGCATCCGTTCGGTCCTGGTGCTGACCGGGCTGGCGGACGCCGACGCGGCCGCGTCCCTCGATGGGGAGCTCCGCCCTGACCATGTCATCCCCAGCGCTGCCGACCTCCCGCACCTGCTGGGCGCGGCGTGATCAGCCGCTCGGGCGATCCAGCCACGCTTCCCACGCGCGCTCGGCGGAGGCGACCAGCGGCGCCAGCACGTTGTAGGGGGCGAATCCGCGCCGGAAGGCATTCACCGCGATGAGCGCGAGCTCGAGATCGGTAAGCTCCTGCGCCTCGGCGGTCGCCGTCAGCTCATCGGTCAGGGTCGTGTTGCTGACCGTCCGGTCATCGGTCGAGATGGTGACCGAGATGCCCGCCCGGTGCAGCCGTGCCAGCGGGTGGCTCGCGAGGTCCGGCACGATCCCCGCCTGCACGTTGCTGGTCGGGCACAGGTCCAGGGTCACGCCGCGGGCCGCGACGAGCGCCATGATCGATGGGTCGTCCGCAGCGGTGACGCCGTGGGCGATGCGGCGCACACCCAGGTCGAGCGCCTCGGCGATGCGCTGCGGACCGGCGACCTCGCCGGCGTGGGCGGTGAGCGCCAGCCCGCCGCGTTCCGCTGCCCGGAACGCTGCTGCATGGGGCGGTGCCGGGAAGGTGGCCTCCGGCCCGGCGAGGTCGAAGCCGACCACCGGCGTACCGAAGGCGGCGGCCACCTCCGCGAGGCGGACGTTGGCCGCCGGCGGGTGGCTGCGCATGGCGGTGACGATGAGGCCGACCAGCGGAGCACGCGCACCCAGCGTCGCGGCCGCTACCGCGATGCCGTTCGCCACCGCCTCGACCACCGCCTCCAGGTCGAGCCGCTCGCGGGTGTGGAGGGCGGGCGCCCAGCGCAGCTCGGCGTACCGCACGTTCTCGTCCGCCAGATCCTCGATCAGCTCGGCCGTGACGCGGGTCAACGCCCCGGTGCGCTGGAGCAGCGCGATCGGCAGGTCGAAGTAGGTGAGCAGCTCCGCCTGGTCCCTGCAGCGCACCGGCGCGACGAGCCTGCGCCGCGCCTCGGTCACGTCAGGCAGAGAGATCCCCGCCTCCCCGGCCAGCTCGACGGCCGTCGCCGGTCGAACCGCACCGTCGATGTGCTGGTGGAGCTCTGCCTTCGGCAAGGCGCGGAGCTCTGCCCGCGGGTGCACCGCGCGATGATAGGCGGCGGCGCGCCTCGCGTGAATCGCGCCATGGCGTGGCTCCTCCTGGTGGCAGGCATCGTCCTCGTCGGTGCCCCGTTCACCCAGCGTGCGCCCGCCCTGGCGGAGGCGGATCCGCCCCGCTACGCGCACGCCGTCGACGATGCCCGCGCAGCGGTCGACGGGGCCTCGCATGCGCTGGACGAAGCGGCCGCGGCCCTTGCGACCGCCATCGACGCCACGCGCACGGCCTCTGCGAGCGCCTTCAGCGGCAGCGCCATCGACGCGGCGGCCTTTGCGGAGGCGGGTCGGCTCGCGCGGGCAGCTGCTGCGCCGCTCGACGAGGCGCGGGCGGCGCTCGCTCGTGCGGCAGGCCGCTGTGCCGCGTTGGCGATCAGTGTCAGGCAGCTGACCGCCAGCTCGGCCCGAGCCACCTCGGCTGGCGACGCCATCACCGATTCGGCCGACGCAGCGAGGGGCTTTCTGGGGCTGCGCCAGGACACGTCCCTGGTCCTTGACGAGCTGGCCGCAGCGGCCGGGGCGCTCGGCGCGGGTGACCACGGCGCCGCCTTCGAGGCGGCGGACGCAGCGGGAGCGGCGATGGTCCGCATCGAGCCGT
Source organism: Chloroflexota bacterium (assembly GCA_039932235.1). Lineage (GTDB taxonomy): Bacteria > Chloroflexota > Limnocylindria > QHBO01 > QHBO01 > JAICQM01. The sequence continues at coordinate 11,576 of JBDTQJ010000017.1, read as the reverse complement.
ATGCCGCCAGCCTGCCTGCGCTGCGCCTGTGGCTCGAGACGGCCGGTGACCTGCTCGCCACCGTGGATGAAGCCGCGTCTGCCCTGCGTGACGGCGATGCGGCCGCGGCGGCTGCGGCGCAGACGAGGCTGCGGGACGCGGCGGGCGAGGCCGCGGTCGCGGACCGCGCGCTGGCCCTCGCCATCAGCGAGGGCGCGTCCCGGGTCCTGGGGAGCCCCCTGCAACAGCTTGCGGAGCTGTCGCGGGACGTTGCCGACGCGCAGGATGGGCTGGACCGTGTCGACGCGGGCCTGCTGGCGCTGCCGACACCCGGTGAGGCACCCTAGGCCGGTGACGGACGGGCAGGGCGACCTCATCGGTCGCCGCATCGCGGATCGCTATCGCGTGGACCAGCTCATCGCGCGTGGCGGAATGGCGCGCGTCTTCCGCGCGCATGACGAGCGTCTGGCGCGCGACGTGGCGGTGAAGGTGCTCGCCGAGCCGTACGCGTCCGATGCGGCATTCGCCGAGCGCTTCCTGGCAGAGGCGCGCACTGCGGCGGGGCTTGCCCACACCAACCTCGTGCATGTCTACGACTCCGGCGCGGACGAGGGACTGCACTACATCGTCATGGAGCTGCTGACCCGGTACCGCACGCTGCGCCAGCGGCTCGCCGACGAGGGACCACTCCCCGCCGCCGACGCCGTCACCGTGGTGCGCGACGTGCTCGCCGGGCTGGCGCTCGTGCACGACCGTGGCTTCGTGCACTGCGACGTCAAGACGAGCAACGTGATGGTCGGCCCGGGACCGGTGAAGCTCATCGACTTCGGCATCGCCCGCACGCCGGCCGGCAGCGGGCGCGACGGCACCTCGCTCGGCTCCCTGCACGCGATGCCACCCGAGCAGCTGCGCAGCGAGGAGCTCAGCCCGGCGAGCGACCTCTACGCGGCGGGCGTTGTGCTCTTCGAGGTCCTCACCGGCCGGCCGCCGTTCGATGCCCAAACGGCCGAGGCGATGCTCGTCGCCCAGGCGGGCCCAGTGCCACGCCCGTCCGACGTGGTGAGCGGCGTGCCTCGCCGTATCGACGAGGTGATTGCGCAGGCCCTGCGAGCCGATGCGGACGATCGATTCCGCAACGCGCGGGCCATGTCGACCGCGCTCGAGGTGGCCGCCGAGAGCAGTCCGGCGGCGGCACCCGGCGACGAGACGCGCGAGATTCCCCTGCCACCCCGCCGAGTCCAGTCCGACGCCGGGTACGTACCGCCGCTCGCCCTGCCCGCACCGCCGCACCCGACCCATCGAGCGCGACGGGCGGCGGCAGCCCCGTCCTCGGCGCGACGACGGGGGAGCGGCCTCGGCGCGTGGGTCGTGGCGGTGGTCGGCCTGGCCGGGGTGGCATTCGTCATCTGGCTGGTCGTCTCGTCGGCGAGCGGCCTGCGCATCGGTCCGGCGGGCAGCTCCTCCGCCACGCCGTCCACCGCGAGTGGCTCACCGAGCCTGGCGCCGGGGACGGTGCTGGTGCCGAACACCATCGGCATGAGCGAGGCGGAGGCCGAGGCCGCCGCCCGCGCCGCCGGGCTGCGCTGGCGGATCGAGTGGACGAAGCGCGCCGGTGAGACGCCCGGCATCTACGACCAGGAGCCTGCTGCGGGCACCCCGGTCGACGCAGGGAGCCGCTTCATCATGTACGCCTGGCGCGCGCCGGACTGAGACTGGCCCGGTCTATACTCGCTTGACCGATGCCGCCGCTGGCGGACCAAGCCACCCAGGAGACCTGCTGCATGCGCCTGCGCGCCCTTTCGACTGCACCTGCATCCGTCGAGGCCGATGTCCTCGCGGTCCCGATCTACAAGGAGGACCGCGAGATCAGTGGGGACCTGGCCGAGCTGGATGCGGCATCCGGGGGCGTGATCTCGCGGGCCATCGAATGGGGCGAGTTCAACATCGTCGAGCACTACACCGCCCTGCTGGACGGCGGCGACCTCGGCGTCAAGAAGGTCCTGCTGGTCAACGGCATCCGCCGCGGCCGTGGGCCGTGGCGCGCGCGCCGCATGGCGTCCACCGCAACGCGACGCCTGCAGGGCCGGGGAGTGGCCCGCCTGGCGTTCTGGCTGCGCGACGGCGAGGACGCGGACGGCTATGCCGCGGCTGCCGTCGGCGCCCTGCAGGGCACGTATCGGCCGCACCGCATCTACGGACGCGTCCGTGACACCGAGGCCATGCTGCGCAGCGTCGAAGAGCTCATCCTGGTCGGCGAAGCGCCCCCGGAGAGCGGCGAGCTGGAGCGGGCGGTGATCATGGCGGAGGGCGTCGAGTTCGGCCGCACGCTTGCCAACCGCGCGTCGAACGACCTGTACCCGGAGAAGATGGCCGAGGTGGCCCGCGAGCTCGAGGCCGACGGCTGCACGGTGGAGGTGCTCGGCGTCGACGAGATGCGCGCGCTGGGGATGGGTGCGTTGCTCGGGGTGGGTCAGGGCGCGACGCACGAGCCGCGCCTGATCGCCATCAAGCTGCCGGGCTGGGAGAAGGCCTCACCGGAGCGCCGCCTGGCGATCGTCGGCAAGGGCGTCTGCTTCGATTCGGGCGGGATCAGCATCAAGCCGGCGGACAAGATGGAGGAGATGAAGCACGACAAGTCCGGCGCCGCCGCGGTAATCGCCGCTGCCCGGACGGTCGCCCGCCTCAACCCCGACGCACCGCTGATGGCGGTCGCGCCGATGGTCGAGAACATGCCCGGCGGCAACGCGCAGCGCCCCGGCGACGTGGTCAAGGCCATGAACGGCAAGACCATCGAGGTGATCAATACCGATGCCGAAGGACGCCTGATCCTCGCCGATGCGCTCCACTGGGCCGAGCAGCAGGGCGCGACCCACCTCGTCGACATCGCCACCCTCACCGGCGCCGCGAGCGTCGCCTTCGGGGAGCTGATCAGCTGCTACTTCGCCCGCCCACGGGAGTGGGGGGCGGAGGTGGCGCGCGCCGCCGACGCGACCGGCGAGTGGTTCTGGGAGATGCCGCTGGCCACGGAATACCGCGCGGCCTACGACTCGGCGTATGCCGACATCGTCAACTCGGGGAGCCGCGACGGATCGCTCATCAAGAGCGCGGTGTTCCTCGCCGACTTCGCGACCAAGAACTGGGTCCACGTCGACATCGCCAGCTCGGCTTACCTGTCCGCCGATAAAGCGACGAACCCGAAGGGCGCCATCGGGACGGGGGTCACGACCCTCACCCGCCTGGCCCTCGACTTCGCCGCGGGTAGCTGACCCGAACGTGAGAAGACGCCCGCCGGCAGGGCCGGCGGGCGTCATCGGTCTGGTGGTCAGGTGCGGTCGTCGACCGCGTCGCGGGCGTTGTCCTTCGCCTCGCCCCACTCGTTCTGGAGGTCGCCCTCCGCCTTGTCGGCCTTGCCCTCGGCCTCGGTCTGGGCGTTGTCGGTGAGGTCGCCCCACTCTTCCTTGACCTTGCCGGCCCCTTCCTTGAGCGGGCCCTTGATGCGATCGGAATCCATGTCGTTCAACTCCCCTGTGTGGTGAGCGCCGACATCGGGTGACGCCGGCATGACGCTCACCGACATGGCAGACGGCGTGCCAGATGAGACGATCGGGCCATGTCCCGCCATCGCGATGGATCGGTAGGATGCGTCGGTGCGCCCGGGCACCGGCACGCGCGATATCGCTCGAGAGGTCCGTCACCGCGTGGAAATGCTTCCGATCGGAGTGGGAATCCTCTTCGCCGTGCTCGGCGCGGCCGCCGAGCGGCTGGCGAGCGTCTGGCCGGCTGACGAGGCCGGTGGCGCCGGCTGGCGGCCGCGTACGGTCATCCTGGCGGCTGCGGCGGGCGTGGCGGGCTGGGCCATCGCTTCGCGCTCCACGCTTCCGTGGTGGGCGACCATCTTCCACCTGGGCGTGCTGGCGCTCCTGGTGCTCCTCACCGCCACCGATTGGGAGCAACGCCGCCTGCCGCACCTGGCCCTCGATCCGCTCATCGCGCTCGGGGTCCTGTTCATCCCCTTCAACCCGACCGTCGCCCCCCTGTCGGCGCTGATCGGCGGGATCGCGGGCGTCGGGTTCCTGTGGGTCGTCGGCCTGATCGTCCGCCAGGGGGTGGCGCTCGGCGACCTGTATCTCGTCGCACCACTCGGCCTCATCCTGGGCTGGCCGGCCATCTTCTCCGCCATCTTCATCGCGGCGCTGGCGGCGGCGGGGACGAGCATCGTGCTGCTGGTGCGTGGCCGCGCCGCAATGGGGAGCTACATCCCGTTCGGGCCATTCCTCGTCATCGGCGCGGTCGTGACCCTCCTCCGCGAGCCCGGCCTGCTGGGCGTGGCGACCGATCTCGCCGCCCTGCTGCGCTGATCGCGACGGCCATTCGACCCATCGGTCAGCGGCTGGTACCGTAGCGGCCTATGCGTCCGGTCATGCAGCGGCGCCGGCATCGGTTGATGATGCGGCGCAGCACGGTTCGTGGCTCCAGCAAGCGCCGCAGCCTCACCACCGCCTTCGTGGTCATCTTCGGCGCCTTCGCCATCATGATCGGCGGCTCGGTGCTGGGCACCGCCGGCGGGCTCCTGGCCGCGTACAACTACTTCGCCTCGGGTCTCCCCGAGCCGGACATCCTCGACGGCCTGCGCCTGCCGCAGTCGACGTTCGTCTACGACCGTACCGGCGCCACCCTGCTCGCCCGCGTCGAGTGCCAGAACCGGGACGCGGTTCCCTACGAGGACATCCCCGAGGCGCTCATCAACGCGACAGTCGCGACCGAGGACCGCACGTTCTGGACGAATGACGGCGTCGACTACTACGCGGCGCTGCGGGCGGTGTACGCCAACCTGCAGGCCGGTGGCATCGTGCAGGGCGCGTCGACCCTGACGCAGCAGATGATCGACTACGCGGAGGTGCTGCGCGAGCAGCAGGCCGACACCCCCGTGGCGCCCGCGGCGAGCGGACCCATCAGCGCCAGCGGTCCGGCCGAACCGCTCGACCCGAGTGCGGCACCGACCGCCGCGACGGAGGAGGCCGAGCAGGAAGTCTGCACGCCACCCGAACCGCGCCCGGACCCCGGCATCGACGACAAGATCCGCGAGCAGATCTTTGCGCGCGAGGTGACCGCCGCGTATCCGGGCGAGGCCGGCAAGAAGCGAATCATCACCACCTACCTCAACCTCGTCTTCTACGGCAACGGCTCCTACGGCGTGAAGGCCGCCGCGGCCAACTACTTCGGCATCACCGACCTGGCCGAGCTGACCCTCGCCCAGTCGTCGTTCCTGGCCGGTCTGCCGCAGCTTCCCAGCGTGTACGACCCGTACCAGAACTCCGGCGGCGAGCCCGGCAGCCCGGAGGCCGCGGCGGATGCCATCGAGCGCCGCGGCCAGGTGCTCGACGCGATGCTTCGCGAGGGCTACATCACGAAGGCCGAGCATGACCAGGCGGATGCGGTCTCGTGGCTCGACATGAGCCCGAAGCGCGCCGGAACGCCGCTCCGCGAGCCGCACTTCACGTTCGCCGCCGAACGCGAGGCGGAGCAGATCCTGGCGGCGCTCGACTATCCGGATCCGGCGTACGAGCTGCGCACCGGCGGCTTCCGCATCACGACCACCATCGACCTGGGGCTCCAGGAGCAGGCGCACCTGCAGGTGCAGAAGTGGGTCGCCGCGCTCAGCGACAAGAACGTCGGCAACGGGGCGCTGGTGGCCGTCAACTCGGCGACCGGTGAGATCGTCGCCTACATCGGCTCGGTCGACTACTACAACCGCGACGATCCCCGCGTCGACGGCCAGTTCGACGTGGCGGGGCTCGGACGCCGGCAGCCGGGATCGGCGTTCAAGCCGATCACCTACTCGTCCGCGTTCCGCGCTCGCGACGCGACTCCGGCCACCTTCTTCGTCGACTCGGTGACGCAGTTCGGGCAGACGCTCGAGACCTCGTACCTGCCGACCAACGCGGATGTCACCGATCACGGGCCGCTGCTCGCGGCCGACGGCCTCCGCTACAGCCTCAACACCCCGTCGGTGATGATGCAGTACCTGGTCGGGGCTGATACCACCGCCGAGTTCGCCGAGTCGATGGGCGTCGCCCCTGCCGACTACATCATGGGCCTGGACCCGGGCCTCACCCTGACGCTCGGCTCGGTCCCGGTGTCGCTGAAGAACATGACCCAGGCCTACAGCGTCTTCGCGCAGCAGGGCGCGCTCCACCCGGCCACCACCATCCGCGAGATCCGCGACCGCGACAACCGCATCATCTACAGCCTCGACACCGCCGGTCCGGAGGTCACCAACCCGCTCACCACCGGGGAGGCGTTCCTGACCCACTGGATCCTGGAGGGCAACACCGATCCGGCGCGCAACTCGGTGTGGGGATCGCGAGCGGAGCTGCGCGACGCGTCCGGTGTCCGGCGCCAAGCCGGCTTCAAGACGGGGACGACCAACGACTTCCGCGATGTTTCCGGATTCGGCTACGTGCCGGGCGGCCTGACGGTGGGCGTGTGGATGGGCAACAACAACCAGGAGGCACTCTCGAATCGCCTCGGACAGGGCCTCTTCAGCGCCGACGGGCCGCTGTACCTGTGGCACGACTTCATGACCATCGCGCTCAACCAGCCGTGGGAGTGGAACGGCAAGGCGCCGGTCGGCCAGACCACGTTCGCCAAGCCGGGTGACGTGCAGATGGTCGATGTCTGCAAGTTCAGCGGACTGCGCGCCACCAACGACTGCGGCGAGCTGCGCAACATGCCGTTCCTGGAGGGCACCGTGCCGCCGCCCGACACGTTCCACAGCAAGGGCTGCTTCGACATCGTGGCCATGGTCAACGCCGATGACCGGCGCCCCGACGAGTGGGTGGAATCGGCGCAGCGCTGGGCCGATCGGTACGTGAACGGCCAGACCAGCGCGAAGGGCGATCCCGCGGACATGGGCCGCCTCGGGCCGGACAAGGTGTGGATGCGCATCGGTCCGGTACCCGGCAACAGCGGCTTCGGCGCGTCCATCTGCGGGCAGCGGCGGTCGACACCACAACCATCCGCGACCGCCCCGCCGAGCGGTGGACCGACTCCCGGTCCAACCGACAACTGCAACGGCAACAACCCCAACTGCGCGACGCCGGCGCCGACGCTGCAGGCCGCGCCCACCGGCGCCGTGCTCCCCCCGCCGAGCGGCGGGGCGCTCGTCCCGATCTTCGGGGGGCCGATGGTCCTGAGTGCCGCCGCCCTCGGCTGGCGCCGCATGCGGCGGCGCCCGAAATCAGGGTCGTGATGCCGCGGCACGCGGCCTAGAATCGCCCGTGCCCACATCGACCCTGACCCTGATCCTCGCCGGTGGCGAGGGTGAGCGCCTCTCGATCCTGTCGCAGGTGCGCGCCAAGCCCGGTGTGCCGTTCGGCGGCAAGTACCGGATCATCGACTTCGCGCTCAGCAACGTCGTGAACTCCGGCCTCACCGATGTCGGCATCCTCACCCAGTACGCTCCCCGTAGCCTGATCGACCATATCGGCGTCGGGCGCCCGTGGGATCTCGACCGCAGCCGCGGCGGGGTGACCCTGCTGCAGCCCTACCTCGGCCGCGGCCGCACCCGCGACTGGTACCGCGGCACCGCCGACGCCGTGTTCCAGAACCTCGACTTCGTGCTCGACCGCGATCCGGAGCTGGTGCTCGTGCTCGCCGGCGACCACGTCTACAAGATGGACTACCGGCCGTTCATCGAGCGTCATCGGTCGGTCGGCGCCGACGTCACCTGCGCGGTGCGCACGGTCCCGATCGAAGAGGCCCACCGCTTCGGCATCGCGGACGTGGACACCGAGGGGCGCATCACCGCGTTCATCGAGAAGCCCGCTGACCCGCCGTCGAACCTGGTCAGCATGGGGGTCTACGTCTTCAGCTGGCCGGCCCTGCGCGCGGCGCTGCGCGCCGACAAGATCGACTTCGGCGGCGACGTGCTGCCCGCCATGGTGGCCGGTGGCAAGCGTGTCTTCGCCTACGAGTTCGGCGGCTACTGGCAGGATGTCGGGACGGTCGAGGCGTACTGGCGGGCGAGCATCGACCTGCTCTCCGATGAGGCGGAGATCGACCTCTACGACCGTGGCTGGCTCATCTACACCCGCAGCGAGGAGCGGGCGCCGGCCCTCCTCACCGCCACCGCCAGCGTGGAGCGCTCGATGATCAGCCACGGCTGCGTCGTCGAGGGACGGGTCGAGCGCAGCATCCTGTCGCCGGGGGTCCGGGTCGGCCCGGGCGCGGTGGTGCGCGACTCGATCGTCATGTTCGACACCGTGATCGGCGAGGAGGCGGTCCTCGATCGTGCGATCGTCGACAAGGAGGCCATCATCGGCGCACGGGCGGTGATCGGCCAGGGCGAGGACCTGCGGCCAAATCGCGACGAGCCGGAGCGCCTGTACGCTGGCCTCACGCTGGTCGGCAAGCAGGCGAGTATCCCCCCGGGGACCCGCATTGGTCGCAATTGCCGGATCGATCCGCTGGTCGATGCCGCAGATTTCGGTCGCCGGCGGCGGATCGCCTCCGGCGAGACATTGCGGCACGCCGCCCCGTGAGCGCCGGTGCCCCGCCCATCGATGACTGGCTGGCGGAGCTGGGAGTCGAGGTCATCGGGAGGGGCGACCCGGGTGGCAGCGCCCTGGTGCGCGACGTGGAGGTGGATGGCGAGCGCCGCTTCGACCTGCGCGTGACCCTGGCGTGGGTCGATGGGATCGGCCTCTCGCTCTGGGCGTACTATGGCCTCGAGGCGATGGAGATTCCGAAGCGCGTCTTCCACCGAATGCTCCGCGCCAACTTCGAATACCCCTTCGTGAAATTCGCCATGACCGATGACGACCGACCGATGCTCATGATCGAGCTCCCGGTCACCGCGGTCGATCGCGACGCGCTGGGCCGCGGCCTGGTTGGCCTGGCCCTCGTCGCCGACCGCATGCTGGACGAAACTGCACCCGCGATCGCGGACCGCGGCATGCTGCCCGACTGGGGCGGTCGCAGCCCGCGCAACCCGGCGCTGCTGGACGCCTACCGTGGCGAGGTGGAGGCCGCGATGCCGCCCTGGACGGAGCCGGAGCCGCGGCGCCGGCGGCGGGGCCTGCTCTCCCGTCTCATGGGCAGCGCCCGATGAGGCGCCTCCTGCCGGCGATCCTGCTGCTGGCGGGCCTCCTTGCCCCGGGGGCGGTCGCGCACGCCGCGACCGGCTTCGAGATGACCACCGCTGCCACGTACACGGTGAAGCCCGCGGACCGTCGTGTTGATGTCGGCCTCAGCGCGACGTTCAAGAACACGACGCCCAACCCGGCCGGCCAGTTCAGCGTCTTCGACGAGGTGAAGATCGCCGTCCAGGACGGTGCCGCCACCCTCGCCGCCCGCGATGGGGAGGGTGACCTGGAGACGACCCTTGCCCGCGAGGGCGACGTGAACGTCGCGACCATCGCGCTGCGTGACGGATTGCGCCTCGACCAGTCGGTGAAGCTCGATGTCACGTACCAGCTGGCCGATGGCGCGGCGCCGGGCCTGCGGGTGCGTCCCAGCGCTGTCGTCTTCCCGGCGTGGGCCTTCGGCACGGCGGGGACCGTCTCGGTCGTCGTGCCGAGCGACTTCCAGGTGAGCACCGATGGCGACGCCCTCACTGCTTCGTCGGCCGGTGACACCACCACCCTCACCTCCGGCGCGGTTGCCGACCCGACGCAGTGGCTCTCCCTGGTGGTCGCCACGAGCCAGACCGAGTTCGTGACCACCACCCGCTCCGTGCCGCTCGACGGCGGCACCGTCGACCTCCAGGTGCGCGCCTTCGACGACGACCCCGAGTGGGGCGAGGCCACCGCCGACCTGCTGGAGGAGGCGCTGCCCGGCATCCAGGAGGCGCTGGGCCTCGAGTACACCCGCCAGGGACCGGTGGTGGTCACCGAGGCAGTCGACCTGGGGCCAGACCCGAGCGTCGGGGAGGGTGACGGCACGTCGCCCGAGCTGCTGGTCGGCTTCGACCAGCAGCCGTTCGCCGTCGTCCACCAGGCCGCCCACCTGTGGGTCACCGATCAGCTTGCTGCCGAACGCTGGATCCGCGAGGGCCTCGCCTCGTGGGCGGCGGCACAGGTCGCCGCCGACCTCGAGCTGAGCCCGCCCTACGATCCGGCGGCGCGCACCACCGAGCTCGCCGCGGCCGCCTTCCCGCTCGAGTCGTGGGGCGCCGGTGAGGCAACGGCCGAACAGGATGCCTACGGCTACGCGGCCTCGTGGAAGCTCGTCACCGACCTCGTCGCCACCGTCACGCCCGAAGGCCTCCAGTCGGCGCTGCGTCGCATCGTCGCCGGCCGCTCGGCGTATGACCCGATTGCCGACGAGGAGCCGGACCCGGGGGCCGTGCCGGTCAACCCGGTCGACTCCCGCCGCCTCCTCGACCACCTCGAGGCGGTGAGCGGGGCCGACCTCGCCGAATCGTTCGCCACGACGGTCTTCGCCGTGGGCATTGCCGACGAGCTCGACGCGCGGCGTGCGGCGCGCGGCTCGCATCAGGCCCTCCTCCAGCGCGCAGGCGACTGGGGCTCGCCGAGAACGGTCACCGAGCCGCTGGTGGCATGGGACTTCCCGAGTGCGGAGGACGCCGCTGCCGCCGCCGACGCCTGGCTCGACGACCGTGACGCGCTGATGGACGACATCGGCGCGGCCGGCCTGACGACACCGAGCCGCCTGCGCGATCGGTACACCCAGTTCGGCGGCGGCAGCGAGTCGCAGGCCGAGTCGGCCGCCGAACACGCCGTGGTGGACGCCTACCAGGCCGCCCTCGACGATTCGGTCGCCGAGCGGGGAATCGTCCAGCGCATCGGCCTGCTGGCCGGTCCCGACCCATCGGTCGTCCTGCAGCGCGCCAACGGCGCCTTCGCGGATGGCGACCTGGACACCGCCAGCGCCGAGACGGCCGAGGCCCAGCGCCTCCTCGACGGCGCCAGCACGGCGGGGATCGTGCGGTTGCTGAGCGCCGCCCTGATTCTGCTGGTGGGGCTGGTGCTCATCGTCTGGCTCATCCGCCGCCGTGGTGCGGTGGCGCCCGATGCCGCGGGTAGAATGGCGCGCCATGACGACGACTGACGACCCGAGCCGGCCGGCGCCCCCGATGCCCCGCACGCCCCTGTTCCTCCCCGAGCCGGAGGTGCTCTCCGGCGAGAACGCCGACGTCTATTTCGATCGGGCGGCGCGCATCCTGGCCGCCGAGGGGATCGACCCGGTGGTCAGCATGGAGATCTTCTGCCGCGCCGACCAGGCCGTGCTGTGCGGCGCCACCGAGGCGCTCAGCTACCTGCGAGCGACGCTCGGACCGGACCAGCATCTCGACCCGCCACCGGTCGTCGAATCGCTTGGCGACGGTGACCTCATCGGGCGCAAGGAGGTCGTGATGCGCATCACGGCCCGCTACTCGGCGTTCGGGCTGTACGAGACGGCAATCCTGGGCATTTTCAGCCAGTCGACCGGCTGGGCCAGCGCCGCCCGCAAGGTCGTCGAGGCCGCGGCTCCCATCCCGGTCATCGGCTTCGGGGCGCGCCACGTGCATCCCAGCATCGCCGACCAGATGGACTACGCCAGCGTCGTCGGTGGCTGCATCGGGGCGTCGACGC
>JBDTQJ010000016.1:0-23533 GCA_039932235.1 Chloroflexota bacterium | reverse complement strand
GAGCGGCAGCCTTCCAAGCTGCATGTCGCGGGTTCGATCCCCGTCTCCCGCTCCACTTCGTCCCTCCAGCGCAGCCATGTGCGATTGGGCCGATACTTGCCCTCCGCTGACAGGGCCATCGGCCAATGCTGGGACTCGATCGACGTGCCTCGGAGCACGAGCTTCTCGACGCTGAGACGCTGGATCGCCACGCCCTTCGCGACAATCTGCGCGAGATGGCACGGCTGAACCGGCTCCCGGGTGGCAACGGGGCAAGCATTTCGGCGATCGAGCGCCTGCGTCCGGCGGCTGCCGGCACGATCGTGGATGTCGGCACCGGTGGCGGCGATCTGCCGCGCAGGCTCCGCCGGGCCATGCCAGGGGCCACGATCGTGGGCATCGACGCCCGTCCAGAGGTGCTGGACCTCGCTCGCGCCTGGACGCATGGCGACCTGCGGATCGAGCTGGACCAGGCCGATGCCCGGGCGCTGCCCTTCACCGATGCATCGGTTGACGTGGCGCACGCCTCGCTGCTCCTCCACCACCTGGATCCGGCCGACGCGGTCGCCGCGCTCGGCGAGATGCGCCGCGTGACGCGTCGCGGGGTGGTGATCAATGACCTGCGCCGCGGCGTGATCCCGTTCGCCGTGACCGCGGTCACCGTCCTCGCCCTGTCGCGCGCCCGCTACACGCGCCACGACGGCGTCCTGTCGGCTCGGCGCGCCTACACGCTGGATGAGCTGGACGACCTGGCCGCGACGGCCGGACTGCGACCGGCCTGGCGCTCCACCTCCTTCATGCCTCGCGTCGCGACGGCATACCGATGAGGGAGATCAGCTGCGACACCCTGGTGATCGGTGCCGGCCCGGCCGGCTCGGCGACCGCGGCGGCATTGGCGCAGGCCGGACGGGACGTGCTGCTGGTCGAGGCCCGCCGCCATCCGCGCGCCAAGACCTGCGCGGAGTACGCCAGCCCGCGGATCGCGGAGGAGCTGACGCGACTGGGCATTGATCGTGCTGCCTGGGGCGAGACAGCCGTGCCGCTCGACGGCATGCACGTCATCCGCGACGGCACGCGCGTCCCGATCACCTACTCCGACCGCACCGGCCGGCGCACCGCCTGGGGACTTGATCGGGTCGGGTTCGACGCCGCGCTGGCGGCTCACGCGGTGGCCAGCGGCGCCCGGCTTCTGGACCTGACCCGGCTCGGTGGGCTCGAGCTCGCCGACGGTCGAGTGCGCGGTGCCATCCTCCACGGTTCCGAGGGAAGCGTGAGCGTCCGCAGCCGCTGGGTCATCGGCGCCGACGGCGCGCGGTCGAGGGTGGCGAGGGCACTCGGAGTCGAGCGCCCAGTCGTCGCCCCGCGGCGACTGGGACTGATCGCCCGCTACGAGGGCTCGCCGGACCTCACCACCCATGGCGAGATGCACGTGGCACCCACCCACTACATCGGCCTGGCGCCGACCCCCGGCGGGCAGCTCAACGTCGGGATGGCCCTCCCGCTGGAGGGGTCGGGGAGCGCCGAGTCACGGTTCGCGGCCGCCATCGCCACCCTCCCCGCCGTCGCAGATCGGCTGCGCGGCCTGCGTCGCCTCACGCCACTCCGCGGGGCGGCGCCAATCGGTCACCGCGTCAGCCGCACCGCCGGGCCGGGCTGGATGCTGGTCGGCGACGCCGCCGGCTTCGTCGACCCGTTCACCGGCGAGGGAATCTACCGCGCCCTGCGCTCGGCCCGCCTCGCCGCCGAGGCCCTGACCAGTGGTCCCGACCCGGAGGCCGCCTACCACGATGGGCGGCGCCACGCGTTCGCGGCCAAGGATGCGCTCACCTGGCTGGTCCAGGGAATGCTCGCCGCCCCGCCGCTGCTCGGCTATGCCCTGCGCCGGCTGGAGGATCGTCCGGCGCAGGCGGCCGTCCTGGGCGCCGCCCTCGGCGACTGCCGCCGCGCAAGCGACGCGCTCTCGCCCGCCTTCCTGGCGTCGGTGCTGCGGCCATGAAGAGCCGCGTTGCGATCCGCATCCATGCGCCGTTCGAGCGGATCTTTGCGCTCGCCGCCGAGATCGAGCGCTGGCCGGAGCGGCTTCCTCATTACCGATACGTCCGCCGCCTCCCCGCCCCCTCGGGCGATCGGCGCTTCGCGATGGGCGCCCGCAACGGCCCAATCCCGGTGCGCTGGGAGGCAATCCAGCGGCCGCTCCCCGAGGACCGAACGATCGAGTTCGAGCATACCGGCGGGGTCACCCGCGGGATGCACGTGGCGTGGCGCTTCGAGCCTGCGCCCGACGGCAGCCAGATGGTGAGCATCCACCACGTCCTGGAGCTCGGCTGGCCGCTCATCGGGCGCTTCGCCGCCGAGCGGGTCATCGGTCCGCTCTTCGTGGAGCCGATCGCCCGTCGCACCCTGCGCCGCATCCGCACCCTCGCGGAGGCGACGGCATGAGACGCGTGGTGGTCACCGGCATCGGGGCCGTCACGCCCATCGGTCACGGCCGTGCGGGGCTGTGGGCCGGGGTGCAGGCGAATCGATCCGCGGTGCGCCCCATTGACCGCTTCGACGCCTCCGACTTCCCGTCGCGCATCGCGGCGCAGGTGGACGACTTCGCGCCTGCCGACCATCTCGACGCGCGGCGCGCGCGGCGCCTCGACCGCTTCAGCGCCTTCGCCGTGGCATCGGCCCGCATGGCAATCGACGACTCGGGCGTCACGCTGGATGCGGAGCTCGGCGACCGTTCGGGCACGTGGATCGGGTCGGCGCTCGGCGGGGTTGCGTTCGGCGAGGAGCAGCACGCCGCCTACGTGGCCCGCGGCGCGCGTGGCGTCTCTCCCACCCTGGCGACCGCTGTCTTCGGCGGTGCCGGGGCGAGCAACGTGGCCATCGACCTGGGGCTGCGGGGACCGGCGATCAGCAACGCCAACTCCTGCGCGTCCGGAGCGGTCGCCATCGGTCAGGCATTCCAGGCGGTGCGCGACGGGACCGTCGACCTCGCCGTTGCCGGCGGCGCGGAGGCCCCGCTGGCGCCGCTGACGTTCGGGGCGTTCGCCCTCATTCGGGTGCTGTCGGTGCGCAACGACGACCCGGCAACTGCCTCGCGGCCGTTCGACATCGGCCGCGACGGGTTCGTGATGGGCGAGGGTGCCGCGGTACTGGTGCTCGAGCCCCTCGATGCGGCGCTTGCCCGCGGCGCCACGCCACTGGCCGAGGTGCTCGGCTTTGGCGCCTCGACCGATGCGCATCACCTCACCGCCCCATTGCCAACCGGCGAACGGGCCGCGGCCGCGATCACCGCCGCCCTGGCCGATGCGGGCCACGATGCGGGCGATATCGGCTACGTGAACGCCCACGCCTCGAGCACGCCACTCAACGAGGTGGCGGAGGCGCGGGCATTCCACCTCGCGCTGGGGTCGCGAGCGGCCACGGTGCCGGTGTCGGGGAACAAGGGCCTGTACGGCCACGCCCTCGGTGCGAGCGGTGCCATCGAGGCGGCGATCACCGTGCTGGCCCTGCACCACGGGGAGCTGCCCGGCACCTGCAACCTGCGCGACCTCGACCCGGAGGTGCACCTCGCCGTCCTGCGGCAGCCGCTCGTCGCGCGGCCGGATGTCGCTCTCTCGACCTCCTTCGGGTTCGGCGGGCTCAATGCCGCTCTGCTCATCGGTTCGCCCCGGACGTGACGTCCCCCGGCATGGGACGAGGGATCAGGCATTCGATGGCGACGCCCGCGAGGCTGGCCTCGATCGGTGAACCGGAGGTCGCGAGGGAGCGCACCCACGCCAAAACGCCGCCCGCACCGGAAGCTACCCGTCCGCGGCGCGCTTCGCGACGTCGGTCGGCGGCGTTCGCGGAATGCGCAGCGTGAAGGTGCTTCCCTCGCCGACGACGCTCTCCGCGGTCAGGTCGCCGCCCAGCTGGCGCGCGACGTTTCGCGAGCCGGCGAGCCCGAGACCGACCCCCGGCGAGCCGACAGATGTGGAGGCCCGGTGGAAGCGCTCGAACACCTTCGGCAGCTCCGCGGCGGGAATGCCCACGCCGTGATCCGCGACCCACAGGACCGCATCCCCGTCGTCGATCCGCGTGCCCACGGTGACGGTGCTGCCGTGCTCGGAGTACTTGAGCGCGTTGCCGACCAGGTTATCGAGGATTCGGTGGAGGCGCGAAGGATCCGAAACGACCATCACCTCGCCGGTGGCATCGCCGATGAGCTCGTGGGAGTCGGCGAGCGCGCGATGCTCCTGCAGTGATCCCTCGACGAGCTCGCGGAGGTTGACTTGCTCGAGCGCCAGCGGCAGTGCCTGGCCGGCGCGGATGAGTGAGAGGTCCATGAGCTCCGCCACCAGGCGCGCCAGCCGTACCGCGGTGCGTTCCGCGCGGGCGAGGAAATCGGGCAGGCGACCGGGTTCGGGCACCGCACGCACGTGGCGCTGCGCGATCTGCAGATAGCCCAGGATCGTGGCGAGCGGGGTTCGCATGTCGTGCGATGCGGTCGCAAGGAAGTCATCACGCAGCCGCACCGACTCGGTCGCCTCGTGGAGCAGGCGGGCGTTGTCGACCGCGATCCCGGCCCGCCGCGCCAGCTCCGTGATGAACGGCAGGTCGGCCTCGGTGTACGGCGCCTGCTGCGCGGAGCGGATGAGCGTCATGGCCCCAAGCACCGTGCCACGCGCGGCGAGCGGCACGATGAGCGCCGACTGCAGGCCAAGCGCGCGCAGCATGTCGAGGTGCTCGCCGTCCTGGGCGCCCGCCACCAGCATCTCCTCGCTGACCTCGCTGAACAGGAGGGGTTCGCCGGTCGTGACCACCCGCATCGCGCCGGTTTCGGGGGCGGGCGGGTACCGCTGCTGAAGCGCCTCTGCCAGGGCGATCTTCGCCGGATCGGTATGCGCGATGGCAACGCGCCGCAGCCCGTCGGGCTCGAAGATGTCCACCACGCACCAGTCTGCAAGACGTGGCACGACCAGCTGGGCGAGCCGCGAGAGGGTGTGCTGGTAGTCCGTCGACGCGCCGAGCACCTCGCCCGCCTCGGCGAGCAGGCGGAGCTCGTTTTCGCGACGCTTCAGGACTGACACATCCTGGAACGCGTTGATGACGTACTGCAGCCTGCCATCGCGCTCCACCCGCGTGGCGCGCACCAGCGACCAGTGGTCGAGGGCGCTGCCCTTCAGCCGGAAGCGCACCAGCGACTCGACCGATGCCTCGCCAGCCACCGCCCGCCTGCCCGGCAGATCGCTGAGCGGGAGGGGCCGCCCATCCGCATCCAGGAGTTCGAAGCGACCCATGAGGTCCGGGACTGCGGCGTTGACGAGCTCCGCCGGGCTGTCGAATCCGAGCAGCTCGGCAGCCGCCTCGTTGGCGAACAGCAAGCCGCCGGCGGGAGCCTGTACGGTGATGGCGTCCCCGATGTGGCGCAGGATCTCCCGGAGCTCGAGCTCAGGCGTCGGCGGGTCTGGATCCACGGCAGGCGCCCTCAACAACATCCACCAGCCGAGACAGGTCAATCGGTTTCTGCAGCCAGGCCGTGGCGCCGAGACGCTCCGCCTCCTCCGCTATCCGGTAGTACGCCGCCACGACGATCAAGGGAACGCCGCTCCAGCGCGGATCCGCACGCATCCGCTCGGCGAGCTCCCAGCCGGTCATGCGCGGCATGCGCAGGTCCAGGAGCATCACGCACGGCATGGTGCCGGCATCGAGCTTCTCGAGCGCGTCGAGACCGTCTCTCGCGGCGACAACGGAAAAGCCCCCGTCGCTGAGGACCTCTTCGTAGATGGTCCGAAGCTCGGGGTCATCTTCCACGACCAGGACGGGGCGGTCGGTCATGTTCGGGGCAACGATCTCCACAGAGGCGGCAGCTGGAAGGTACCGTCCAGCTGACAGCCGTCGCGGTCCGTTCCGCACGCAGCGTGCCAGAAACGACCGCGCGCGCTGTCCGATATCCGGCCGGTGCAGGTCGAGGGGGCCGATCAGCCCACGAGGCGGCGGGTGGCCTCGTGGAGCGCGGCCGGCCGGCCGAACAGGAAGCCCTGCCCGAGCTCGCAGCCGAGCTCGGCGAGCACCTCGAGCTGGGCGGCCGTCTCGATCCCCTCGGCGATCACGCGCATTCCCAGCGTGCGGCCCAGGTCCAGGATCGCGTTGGCCACCACTCGGTCGTCGGCGCGAGTGTCGATCGTGGAGACGAACGAGCGATCCAGCTTGAGGATGTCGACCGGCAACCGCCGCAGGTAGCTGAACGAGCCGTAGCCGGTTCCGAAGTCGTCGATGGCCAGCAGGACCCCCAGGTCCTTGAGCGCGTACAGGGCGCTGATGCGCTCCTCGGTGTCCTCCAGCAATGCGCTCTCTGTGATCTCGAGC
The DNA here is from genome assembly GCA_039932235.1 of Chloroflexota bacterium. GTDB lineage: Bacteria > Chloroflexota > Limnocylindria > QHBO01 > QHBO01 > JAICQM01. Next base: position 17,212 of record JBDTQJ010000016.1, on the reverse strand, counting down.
ACCAGTGAGCCGGGCGCCAGCCGGTACTCAACGAGCGCGCTGCGCACGCGTTCGAGGAGCGTCGAGTCGCGGAGCTGCGCGACGGACAGGTTGACGGTGACCAGCCGAGCCGCACCGCCGGCGGTCTGCCAGGCGCCCTGGTCGCGCCACGCCGCTGCCTGGCGGCACGCGGTCTCCAGCGTCCAGCGGCCGATTGGCACCACGAGACCGGTCTCCTCCGCCGCCGCGAGGAATGTGGTCGGCATCAACGTGCCCTTCTCGGCGTGATTCCAGCGCAGCAGCGCCTCCACGCCGGCGTGCTCGCCGCTGGCCAGCTCGACGATCGGCTGGTAGAGCACCTCCAGCTCCTCGCGTTCGAGCGCACGCTCCAGATCGGTGCGCATCTGCAGGCGGGCGATCGCCGCCCCGTGCATGGCCGGGATGAAGATCTCATAGCGCCCCTTACCGGCCAGCTTGGCCTGGTACATCGCCACGTCGGCGTTGCGCAGCAGGGTGTCGGCATCGGTCGCATCGGTGCCTTCGTGGCCGGTCACCGAGATCCCGACGCTGGCCCGCATCGAGATGCTCCGCCCGAGGACGGTGAACGGGTCTCGCAGGGCCTCGAGGACGCGCCGGGCGACGCCCTCGGCGACGCGCACCGTGACGCGCTCGTCGAGCAGGATCGCGAACTCGTCGCCACCGACCCGCGCCGCCGTGTCGCCGGCTCGCAGGCAGGTCTCGAGGCGCGCGCCGATATCGGTCAGCAGGGTGTCGCCGGCAGCGTGGCCCATCCCGTCATTGATCGCCTTGAAATCGTCGAGGTCGAGGAAGAGGATCGCCACCGGTGCCGATGGTCCCGAGCGGCGGGAGCGCCGATCGAGCGCATTCTGCAGCCGGTCGGTGAACAACGCGCGGTTGGCGAGGCCCGTGAGCGGATCGTGGAATGCCTGGTGCTTGAGCTGCTCCTCGAGTGCGTGACGCTGGGTGACGTCCCGATAGTTGATCACGATGCCGCGGATCGCCGGGTCGTCCAGCATGTTGCGCGCGACCGCCTCCACGTGGCACCACGTGCCGTCCACGCGGCGGAGGCGGAACTCGGCACCGCGCTCGCCACTGGCACTCGTCCGGATCTCCTGCAAGAGCTGCGCGACATAGGGAATGTCGTCGGGGTGCACGAGGTCGAGCCCCCTGCGCCCGGTCAGCTCGTCCGGCCGGTAGCCGAGCACGCCGGTCACTGCCGGGCTCTCGTAGAGATTCGTGCCGTCCGCGGCCATGATGGTGGTCACGTCGCTCGCGTTCTGCACCAGCGAGCGGAACCGCTGCTCGCTGCGGCGGAGCGTGCCGGTGACGCCGGCCAGGCGCACCAGGACCAGCGCCGTGACCACCAGCGTCGCGATGCCGAGCAGCGGATCAGCGTCACGGGCCAGCGCCACCTCGAGCACGAGGGCAGCAGGCCCCACCAGGCTGGCCGCGCCGAGGAGCGCCAGGCGCCGACCGCTCATGCCGCTCTCGACGACGGGGGCCGGGACAATGCGCTCGGCCACCGACGGGTGGAGCGCCGCGCTGGCCAGGGCGACATACGAGAGCAGCCAGAGCAGGTCGATCAGGTCCCCGGTCGCATAGCCCGCCCCCGCGGCCTGCAGGCTGAAGGCGAGGTCCGCGCCGAACATGAGCGCCAGGCTCGCGATGAGGAAGCGCGGGGAGGCGCGGCGCGAGGATGGTGCAAAGGCGAGGCGAGCCACGATCCCGATCAGGAGAATGTCCATCGCGGGATAGGCGATCGCCACCAGCCGCTCCGCGGAGGGCATCGCCGACTCGACCGCGATCGGATGCAGGACGACCGTCCAGGCCAGGATGCCGAACCCGACAGTCAGGATGCCGGCATCCACCAGGCGCGGCTGCTCGACGCCGCGTTGTCGTTCCCGGACGAGGAAGAGGCAGGCCGCGGCCAACAGCGGGTAGCCGGCAAGGTAGGCAATGTCCCCGACCGATGGGAACGGGCTGCTGCCCAGCACCAGCTCGTGGTACGTCCAGATCGCATCGCCGGCAGCGAAGGCGAGCTGGCCGGCCGCGATGAGGAGCCACGGCATGGGCCGCGGCAGCCGGTTGACCTGCAGCGACCAGCCGATGGCCGCCACCGGCACGAGCCCGATGAGCTGGTAGAGCACCGCCTTGAACCAGGGAACCGGCACGACCGGGTAGATCGCCACCAGGCCCAGCCCGACCAGGGTCATGAACTGCCACGGAGCGACCCTGCGATCGCCCAGGCGCAGGACGGCGGGCACGGTGACGCGCCTCCCGGCGGGCAGGCGAGTCGCGTCTGATCCGGTGGCGGCCGCTCTTGTCAATCGGCTCCGGTGCTGCGTGGATGAGCACCGTAGGCCGCACGCGCCATCCATCGGTATGGCCCGATCGGGCTATGCCGAATTCACGGACTGGACCGCTCGGCCCCGAGACCGGCGGTCCGCCAGCGCGGCGTCGAGCGCGGGTACGATGCGTCGGATGATGCTGAAGGTCGGGGCCGTGATGCCGATCGCCGCGGATGGCGGACGCGCGACGCCGCTGGGCGATGGCATCCGAGGCTACGCCGACGCGGGCGTCGGCCACCTCGTCTGCGCGGTTACCGCCGCCAACCCGGAGTCGATGAAGCGCCTGTCCGAGGCGTCGCGGCGAGCACGAGAGTGACGGACCCAGCCTCGTCACGCGCTTGGTGGCATTCCCGCGGCATCACCGCCGTCCTGGCGGCGAACGTCGTATCGGGGGCCGGGAACGTGCTCACCAGCATGGCCCTCCCATGGCTGGTTATCGAGTCCGGCGGGGGCGGCGCCGAGATCGGGGTGATCGGCTTCGCGCAGCTCGTGCCGCTCATTGGCGGGGCGCTGCTCGGCGGGATCATCGTCGACCGTGCTGGCGGTCGCGCGGCGAGCATCGCGGCGGATCTCGCATCAGCAGCCACGGTGGTCGCGATCGCCGCCTTCGCGCTCAGCGGATGGCTGCCGCTGTGGCTTCTCGCGGTGCTCGTCTTCCTCACCACCCTCCTCGACATGCCCGGCTCCACGGGGCGCTCGGTGCTGCTGCCAGGTCTCGCGGAGCGCGACGGGGTCGAACTGGCATCGGTCAACGCCGCGAGCGAGACCGTGCGGCGGCTCACGATCCTGCTCGGACCGATCGGCGGCGGCATCCTGGTCGCGACCGCCGGCCCGGCGCTGGCGTTGATCGTCGATGCGGTCACCTTCGGCGTCTCGGTGCTGCTGGTGGTCCTCCTGGTGCCGCGGGTCGCAGTGACCGGCGCGGAGGCAGCCGCGCCCGCGTGGCGGCTGCGCGACGGCATCCGCCTGCTGTGGCGCGACCGCCTGATCCGCTCCCTGATGGCCGTCAGCGGGACGATCAACGTGCTCCTCAACCCGGTCTTCTTCGTGCTCCTGCCGCTCTACGTCGTGGCGCTGGGCGGGGTGGCGTCCGACCAGGGCTTCCTGGTCGCGGCCTTCGGCCTCGGGGCCCTCGCTGGCGCGCTCGGCTCCGCTCGCCTCGCTCGCCGGTTCGGGTCCCGGCGGGTGCTCACCGTGGGAGCGCTGCTCGCCGGCGGCGCGCCGCTGCTGCTGGCGGTCGCGCCGGGCATGCCCTTCGCCGCGGCGGCGCAGCTGGTCAGCGGTCTCGGCATCGGTCCGGTCGGCCCGATCGTGCTCACCGTACTTGGGACGCGTGTTGCTCCCGAGGTGCGCGGGCGGGTATTCGGCGCGCACGCCACCATCACCAACGCGGCAATCCCGATCGGGGTCATCGTCACCGGCCTGGTGGTCGAGCTCCTCGATGTGCGGACCGTGCTGGTGGCCATCACGGTCCTCTTCACCGTGTCGGTGGGGCCGCTCCTGTTCCAGCGCGCCCTGGCGCAGCTCGATCCGGCCCCGGTCTAGCGCCCGTTCAGGGACGGCGCGTCAGCAGCACATGGCGCAGGCGCGGGCGGCGGGCGCGCAGGAGGCGCGACAGGGTGATGCCCACGATCCGCGCCCCGCACACCGCGCAGACGTGCCAGCGCCCGTCGCGCGCCAGCCGCACGGTGTGCTCGGGGACGAGGATGCGCAGCGGACCGGCGGCGGGTGGGGCGACCCTGCGCCGCTCACGCCACGCCGCATCGGCGCCGGCGATCCCCAGGGCGCGCGCGTGGGCGATCGCGCTCGGATACCGCGATGCCTCGCGCGCCAGCGCTGCCGCCCCGCCATCGGCGTGCCGCTCGTAGAGGGCAAACGCGGCAGCGTAGAAGCGGCGGTCGTGATGCTTCATCCCCCGCCGCCGGCGGGCCGGCGGCGGGCTCAGCCAGTGCGCCAGCTCGTGGAGCAGCGTCTGGCGCGCGTCCGCCTCGTCGGAGCCGGCCACGACCCCGACGTAGGCCGTCGCATGGCGAGTGACGCCGGAGGAGCGTTCGCGATCACGATGCGCCCAACGGACGCGCCGTGGCGGCGCAACGTCGGCCTCCTCACACACCCGCGCAACGAGCTCAACGGCCCAGGCCGGCGCCCCTGGCGAGACCTTCACTGCGCGCGGCGCTCGGCCAGGAGTCGGCCGACCTCGACGAGCCAGGCATCGAGGACGGGGTCCGGGTGACGCTCCTCGTCATAGGTGAAGCCCGGCATCTCGTCGCCGTGCTCGAGTACATAGGCCCGGGGAGTGTGGTCCGCGAAGGGGAAGCCACGCGCCGCGAGGGCGGCGCGCTCCGGTGACATGGGTCCGCGCTCGCCGAGCGCGGGGCGGGCGGCGTCGTGACGACGCCGCCATCGGTCTGTCAGGCGCCGCAGGTCGCCCCGACGATTCACGCCGGCTCGGCGGTCGGCTCCGCTCGCGGCGCCGGCGGGGCACCGCCCTCGTAGAGACCCAACCGCGCCACGAGGCGCTGCATCCAGCGCGGCGCCCACCAGTTGGCGTTGCCCATGACGCGCATGAAGGCCGGCACCAGGATGCCGCGGACGATGGTGGCATCGATGAGCACGGCGAGGGCCATGCTGAAGCCGAGCGACTTGATGAGCGCGACTGACGACAGCGCGAAGGCACCGAACACCGCCACCATGATGAGCGCGGCGCCGGTGATGATCCCACCGGTGATCCCGATCCCCTCCGCCACCGCGCGCGTGTTGTCGCCGGTGACGAGGTAGCGCTCCCGAATCCGCGACAGGAGGAAGACTTCGTAGTCCATCGACAGCCCGAAGAGGATGGCGAACATCAGGATCGGGGTGCTGGCGATGATCGTTCCTGACGCCTCGAAGCTCAGCAGCTCCGAGAGATGGCCCTGCTGGAAGATCCAGACCAGCGCCCCGAAGCTGGCGGTGATGCTCAGGAGGCTCATCAGCACGGCCTTGAGCGGCAGGAAGACGGATCCGAAGGTCAGGAACAGCACGGCCCCGGTCACGAGCACCACGATCGCCACCGCGTAGGGCACCGAGTGGCCGAAGCTGCTCATGAAGTCGCGGGAGCGCGACGAGAGGCCGGCGGTCAGCACCTCGGCGGCATCCACCGGGCCCGCGACGGCGCGCACCTCGTCGACCAGCGCGCGACCATCGGCGGAGTCAGGCTGCCATTTGCTGAAGACGTCGACCCGCGTCACGTCGTCCGCGACGGTGCGCTCGAGCCAGGCGGCAAGCCCCGCTGCCTCGGCCGGTCGCTGTGCCTCGGGGAGCGCGATGAGCTGGCGGTAGGCGTCGGCATCCATCCCCGCCGGGGGGTCGAGCACGCTGGTGACCGCCTCCACCCCGTCCAGGGCGGCCAGGTCAGCGACGTAGCCGTCGATGTCGTCGAGGATGCCGGGATCCACGGCACCACCGGCGAGGATCGGTTCGCCGGTGCGCACGACCACCTCGATGGGGTCCGTCTCGCCGGCCGGGAACTCGTCCCCCAGGATGCGGAAGCCAGTGACGCTCTCCGACGGCGGCAGGTCATCGAGGTTGCCGCCGGTCGACAGCTGGATCCCGAAGAAGGGCAGCCCGGCCAGCACCAGCACCAGCAGGACCGGCGTCGCCACCAGCACGGGACGGCGCATCACCCCGCGCGCGATGCGGCTCCACACTCCGTGGCCCTGGCGCGCGTCGGCGGCGTCCGTATCGTCCTCGATGAGGCGCATCGAGCGCGGCAGCGGGACGCGCAGGCGGTTGACGCGCCGGCCGAGCAGGCTCAGCAGGGCCGGCAGCACGGTGAGCCCGAAGACGAGGGTCGAGACGACGGTCACGATCCCGCCCAGCCCCATGCTGCGCAGGGCCGGCGACTCGAAGACGGTGAGGCTGGCCAGACCGATGGCCACCGCCACGCCGCTGATCGCGACCGCTTTGCCCACGGTGGCCATGGTGTGCTCGACCGCGTCCTCGACAGACCGATGGCGCAGCTCCTCGCGGAAGCGGCTGACCATGAAGAGGGAGTAGTCGATCGAGAGGGCTAAGCCGATCATGGTCGTCACGTTGGTGACGAAGATGCTCATCTCGGTCACATTGGCGAGCAGGCCGATGACCGCGATCGAGGTCGGCAGCGCGAGCGCCGCGATGAGCAGCGGCAGGACCGCCCCGACGAGCGTGCCGAAGACGGCGAGCAGGATGATGAGGGCCAGGGGCAGGCTCACCAGCTCGGCCTGCATCAGGTCGCGCTCGACGGCGTCGTTGAACTCGTGCTGGATGACCGGGATGCCGGTCACCACCGTCTCGACGCCGGGGGTACGCACGATGCGTCCGCTCAGATGCTCGACGTCGTCGACCGCGTCCTCCATCTGCTGGGTGAGGCGGACGAGGGCGAATGTCTTGCTGCCGTCCGTGCTGACGAAGGCCGGATCACCGACCTCGGCGTAGGTGAGGATGCCGTCGACGATCGGCTCGCCGGCCAGCGGCTCGACTGCATCCGCCACGGTGCGCTGGAAGCGATCCGAGGCGGCCTCGCCCTGGGGATCGGTGAAGATGACGATCAGGCTGGACAGCTCACCGCCGAAGCGGTCGACCAGCAGCTCCTCGGCGCGTGCGGCCTCGGAACCGGCAATCTGCCACCCACCCTGGCTGAGGCGCCCAGCCGACGTCGCCGACCAGATGTTGAGGCCGACGACGATCGCCAGGCCGGCGATCGGCAGCCAGCGGCGCCATCGGTAGGTGGCCCGGCCAAGTGCCGCGAACAGGCCGTTGTGGGCGATCCGCTCGTGAGGCGGCTGGATCGGCGGCGGCGCGGCCTGCGTGGCAGGTTCGGACGCGAGTGCCAGCGCGGTGGGCCGCGCACCTGCCGAGGCGGTGAGTGGGGCGCGGGACGGCTCGGCGGCATCGGCCCCGACGCGCCGCCAGATCGCCAGGGCCGCCAGCGCGGCCGACGCCAGGCCGAGGATCGCCAGGCCGATGCCCAGCAGCTTGGTACGCATGTGAAGAACAGTCTCCGCGTGCTCGGTGCGGTGGAACGCCCGCCGGGAGCGGGCGACGCGAAGCGTAGCCGTTCGGCGTCCGATTCGCAGCGGCACTGGCCAGCCTCGCGGTCGCTACCATCCGTCACATGAAGGTCGGTCTGATGCTGCCCATTGGCGAGCAGGAGCTCCTCCGCGCGCCCGGATCGTGGGACCTGTTCCGCGAGATGGCCGTGACGGCCGACACGAGCGGCCTCGACTCGGTGTGGTGCGCGGACCACCTCCTCTTTCGCCATGGCGCGTCGGGCGACGATGACGCGACGCACGGCATCCACGAGGCGTGGACGATCCTGGCCGCCGTCGCCGCGGTCACGCGCCGCGTGGAGATCGGTCCGCTGGTGCTGTGCGTTCCATTCCGCAACCCGGCGCTCACCGCCAAGATGGCGACCACCCTCGACGAGGTGAGCGCCGGCCGCCTGCTCCTGGGCCTGGGCTGCGGCTGGCACGCGCCCGAGTTCGAGGCGTTCGGCTACGAGTTCGAGCATCGGGTCAGCCAGTTCGCCGAGGCGCTCGAGATCATCGTCCCGCTGCTGCGCACCGGCAGCGCCTCGTTCGCCGGCCGCTGGCAGCACGCCAGCGACGCCGAGATCGCCCCTCGCGGGCCGCGTCCGGACGGACCGCCCCTGCTCATCGCCGGCAAGGGGCCGCGCATGCTTGACCTCGTGGCGCGCCACGCCGACGCGTGGAACGCCGCCTGGTACGGGCATCCGGACGAGGCGCACGAGCTCCGCGAGCGCATCGGACGGCTGCGCGAGGCACTGGCGCGCGCCGGCCGCGACCCGGCCACGCTTGAGCTGACGGCGGGGATCTTCGTCGCCGTGGCCGACGACCCCGACGCGCCCGAGAATGCGATCCGCGGCACCACCGACGAGATCGGCGCCGCGCTGGCTGGCTACGCGGCGCTCGGCGTCAGCCACGTCGTCGTGCATCTCTGGCCGCGCACCGCGGCGGCCGTCGAGCAGCTCGCCGCGGCGGCGAAGGTGGCACGCAGGACGGTGGGGGCGGACGCCCCATCGGTATGATCCGCCGGTGACGACCCTGGCTCCCGCGCGACGACCGCGCGGCCTCGCTGCCCTGACCCGCTCGGGCAGCTCGGTGGACGGCGCCGCGTGGGCGCTCTACGACTTCGCCAACACGATCTTCAGCTTCGCGATCGTGAGCTTTGCGATGGGGCCGTGGGCCGTCTCGTTCCTCGGCGAGGGGCCCGGCACGCTGGCCTTCACCGTGGCCGGCAGCGCATCTGTCGCGCTCAACGCGCTGGTTTCGCCGGTGCTCGGCGCGATGAGCGATCGCACCGGCGGCCGGAAGTCCTACCTGCTCGTCTTCACCGTGCTGTGCGTGGTGCCCACCGCCGTCATCGGCTTCCTCGACATCGGCCTGGGCCTGCTGGCCTTCGCGATCGCCAACTTCGCCTACCAGGCGGCGCTGATCTATTACGACGCCCTGCTCCCCGACGTCGCGCTGACCGAGGCGCGCGGGCGGCTGTCGGGCATCGGCGTCGCACTCGGGTACCTCGGCGCCATCGTCGCCGCGCTCCTGTTCCGCATGACGACCGATGCGGACGGCACGACCACGGCGGGCAGCTTCCTGCTGATGGCGGTGCTGTTCGGCACCTTCGCCATCCCGATCTTCCTGCTCGTCCACGAGCGGCGCCGCGAGGGGGCGCCGTTCCGCATGGCCGACGCCATGGCCTCGTTCGGGCAGCTGAAGGTGACGGTTGCCCACGCGCGGCAGCGCCCGGGCCTGCTGCGCTTCATCGTCGGCCGCTTCTTCTATTCGGACCCGATCAACACTGCCATCGCGGTGATGAGCCTCTTCGCCATCCACGCCGTCGGGTTCACCAACAGCGAGGCGCTCTACGTCCTGACCGGGCTCATCGTCGCCGCGGTGATCGCCAGCGTCGGCTGGGGCTACCTGTGCGACCGCATCGGTCCCAAGCGGACCCTGATGCTCGTCCTCCTCTCGTGGGTGGTGGGGCTGCTGGTGATCGGCCTCTTCCTGGCCAAGATCCCCTTCCTGATCGCCGGCGTCATCCTCGGCAGCGGGCTCGGCGGTGTGGCCGTCACCGACCGCCTCTACCTCCTGCGCCTGACGCGGCCCGACGAGGTGGGCGAGATGTTCGGCCTGTACGGGCTGGCGGGAAAGCTGTCGGCGGTGATTGGCCCGCTGCTCTACGGATTGATCGTCGCGATCCTGGATCCCGACCGCGTCGGACCGATCGCCTACCAGGTGGCGATCCTCTCGCTGCTCATCCTCATGGTGATCGGCATCCTCATCGTGCGCGGGGTCCCGGAGCCGCCTCGCGCGAGCGATGACACGCTCGATGAGGCTCTCCTCGGCTACCGGGAGGAGGTCCATCCATGACCATCGTGGTCGCCCATCGCGGCGCCAGCCGGCATCGCCCGGAGAACACGCTTCCCTCCTTCGCGCTCGGGGTGGAGCAGGGCGCTGATGCGATCGAGCTTGACCTGCACGTGTCGGCCGATGGGCAGCTGGTGGTCATCCACGACGACACGCTGGAGCGCACGACGGACATGACGGGTGCGGTGGCGGGGCTCACGCTGGACGCGATCCGGCGCGCCGACGCCGGTGCCACCTTTGCCGCGGATGACGGGTCGTTGCCCTTCCGCGGTACCGGGCTCATCATCCCGACCTTCGCCGAGGTGCTGGACTGGCTCCCTGACGGGATCGGGCTGGTGGTCGAGATCAAGGCCCGCGCGGCAGTCGCGCCGGCGGTCGACGCGCTGCGCCGCCACCCGGTGCGCGCGGCCGGCCGGGCGAGCCTGATCAGCTTCGACGAGCGCGCCATCGAGGAGTCCCGCGCGCTCGACCCCGATCTGCCGACCGGTTACCTGCTCGTGCCGGGCCAGCCGTTCGAGCCGGCGCTGCGCTACGCCGTGGAGCACCTCCACCCGGCGGTCCACCCCTGGGAGGGCGACCTGGGGATGGATCCCGCGCCGATGATCGCGCAGGCCCAGGCGTACGGCCGTGACCTGGGCTGCTACGTCGTCAACGACCCCGAGCGCATGCAGCTGCTGGCGGCCTACGGGCTGTGGGGCTTCGTCACTGACGTGCCCGACGTCGCCCGCGCCGCCCTCCCCCGCGCCCCGCTCCCCCCTGCCGGGGCGTGAACGGCGAGCTCGGCTTCGGCATCGTCGCGGCGGCTCGTGAGGCGTCGCAGCGGCTGGGTCCCGAGGTGGAGCGGCTGGGCTACGCCGAGCTGTGGGCCAACGACACGCGGCGCGGCTCGGGGCCGGACACGCTGGCCATCGCGGGCGCGTCGACGCGCGAGCTCCGCTTCGGGATCGGGGTGATGGCACTCTCCGAGCGCGGGCCGCAGCGCATCGCCGCCGCGCTGCGGGCGGCCGGCGTGGCCGGACTGCCGCTCGAGCGGACGACGGTCGGCGTGGGGAGCGGCGCCTCACGGTCGCTCGCCCTGGTGCGGGCCGGCGTCGAGAGCCTGCGGACACTGTTGCCGGAGCAGCGAATCGCCGTCGCGGCCGTCGGTCCGCGCATGTGCGCCCTCGCCGGGGAGATCGCCGACACGGTGCTCCTCAACTGGTCGCTGCCGGCGCACCTCGCCGAGCAGCGGCGCTGGATCGGCGACGGGGCGGCCCGTGCCGGACGTCCGATTCCCCGCCTGACCGCGTACGTGCGCGTCGCGGTCGGCGAGGGCGCGGAACATCGTCTCGGGGCCGAGATGGCGCGCTACGCGAGCCGCTCACCGGCGTATTCGTCGCTCTTCGCCGACCGATCCGCCCTCGTCGGCGTGGCGGCAACGCATCCCGCCGACCTGCGGGCCGGCCTGCTTCCCTACCGCTCGCTGCTCGACTGCTGTGTGGTGCGCGGCCTGCCGGACGGTGACACGATCGACGACTGGCTGCGAGTCGCCGAGGCGGCTGCGCCCTAGGAGGCGGCTGCTCCCTGGGCGGTGGCTGCTCCCCGGGGGAGCTGCCTAGCGGCGCCGCGACCCTCCACCCAGGACGCCGAGCACCGCACGCAGGATGGTGTTGAAGGCGCCCGAGCGCGCAACGCGCGCACCCTCCTTCGCGACGTTGCCCCAGTCGACGCCGCGCTCCGGTGGCCGTGTCGGACGCAGCTTTCCGCGACCCGCCGGGTCGTCCACCCCGTCGAGCGGCGTCTCCGCCTCTTTCGCCGCCTGTGCCAGAGCATCCACCCGAGCGGCGAGCATCTCCCGGGCGCTCTGCGGGTCCTGATCGGTGGCGTACTCGGCCACGATCTTCGACGTCGCCACCACCGCGTCGAAGGCGGCGGGATCCAGCTGGGCCATCAGCGACTGCGGCGGGCGCATCATCACCCGCACCGTCGGCATCGGCCTGCCCTTCGGATCCAGCGCGGTGATCAGCGCCTCCCCGGTGCCGAGCTTGGTGAGCTCCTCGTCGACCTCGTAGAACTCGGTCATCGGGAATGTCTGGGCGGTGGCCCGGACGACCTGCAGGTCGTCCGGCGTGAAGGCACGCAGCGCATGCTGCACCCGGTTTCCCAGCTGCGCCAGGACCGATGCCTCCACGTCCGCCGGCGAGTGGGTCACGAAGAAGACGCCCACACCTTTGGAACGGATGAGCCGCGCCACCAGCTCGATCTGCTCCAGGAACGTCTTGTTCGCATCGCGGAACAGGAGGTGCGCCTCGTCGAAGAAGAAGACGAGCTTCGGCTTCTCGGGATCACCGACCTCGGGCAGCGACTGGTAGAGCTTGGCGAGCAGCCACATCATGAAGGTGGAGAAGAGCGCCGGCCGGTCCTGCATGTCCGCCAGCTCCAGGACGCTGATGATGCCCTTGCCGTCCGCCGTCGTGCGCAGGAAGTCGGCGACGTCGAATTCCGGTGCGCCGAAGAACGCATCCGCCTCCTGCTGCTCCAGCTCCACGATCTTGCGGATGATCACCCCGACCGTTGCCGTGGCCACACCCCCGTACTCCTCCATCTCCGCCTTGCCCTCGTCGGAGTCGAGGTGGTTGAGCAGGGCGCGCAGGTCCGAGAGATCCACGAGCGGCAGCTTGTGGTCGTCGGCGTACTTGAAGGCGAGCGAGAGGACGCTCTGCTGCGTGTCGTTGAGCTGGAGCACCTTGGACAGGAGGATCGGGCCGAAGCTCAGCACGGACGCCCGCAGGCGGACCCCCTTGCCGCCCCGGTCGAGGGTCAGGAACTCGACCGGAAAGCCGCGGGCGGCGTAGTCGGCGAACCCGATCGCGGCGTTGCGCTGGATGATCTTGTCGTTGACCTGGGCGGCAGCGCCGAGCCCGGAGATGTCGCCCTTGATGTCGCTGATGAAAACGGGCACCCCCGCGTCCGACAGCTGCTCGGCGAGCACCTGGAGCGACTTGGTCTTTCCGGTGCCGGTCGCCCCGGCGACGAGGCCGTGGCGGTTCATCATGCCCAGCGGCACGCGCACCTGCACGCCGGGGATCGTCTGGTCCTCGTGCTGGGCGGCACCAAAGGTCACGCCCGGACCCTCGAACCCGTAGCCGGCGGCGATCGCCTGCTCGAACTGCTGCGCTTCTGCCATGCGGGCGAGTATAGGTGCGCGGACCGATGCCGCCACGCGCCTGGCGACCGGCCCGAATGCACATCCGGTGACCGCAAAACCGCCAGATATGCCCGCCCGCATGCCGCGTTCGCGTCGGGTGTGAATCCGCAGCCTCCACCCCTGGCCCAGGCCGAATAGCGGTCGGGTCACGTGAATTCGGCCGGCCCAGGTCCGGACCGGTCAGGTGACCAAGCGCGGGATTGGACTGTCGCACCGATCCGCGGCGCCGTACGCTGCCCCGCATGACCTACTCGATCGTCGCCCGGGACCCGGAGACGGGCCGCTTCGGGATCGCCGTCCAGTCGCACTACCTCTCGGTCGGGCCGGTGGTGCCGTGGCTGGAGGCCGGAATCGGCGCCGTCGCCACCCAGGCATCGGTCAACACCAGCTTCGGACCGATCGCACTCGAGATGCTGCGCAACGGGTGGGAGGCCGAGCGCGTGGTCGCCGCCCTCGTCGCCGGCGACGTGGGTTCGGCGCAGCGCCAGCTGGGCGTCGTTGACGCCGAAGGTCGCGCCGCCGCACACACCGGGGCCGAATGCATCCCGGCCTGCGGGCATCATGTCGGCGAGGGCTACACGGTGCAGGGCAACCTGCTCGCCGGCGACGAGGTGTGGACCTCGATGGCCCCCGCCTTCGAGGCGGCGCGCGCCGAGGGCGTCCCGTTCTGGGAGCAGCTGCTCCGCGCGCTCGAGGCGGCCGAATCGCACGGCGGTGACGTGCGTGGGCGACAGTCGGCCGCGATCCAGATCGTCGACCGCGAGGCACGGGGCGCGGCGTGGCGCGGGCGGACGATGGACCTGCGGGTCGAGGACCATGCCGACCCGGTGCCCGAGCTGCGACGGATCGTGACCATTGATCGTGCCTATGCCCTCCTCAACGAAGAGGGCGACGCAGCGCGCGCGGGAGAGCCGGAGGAGGCGCGCTACGCCGCCGCCCGCAGCATGGCGCCGGACGCCATGGAGCTCGTCTTCTGGATTGCCCTGCAGCACGGCGAGGCGGGCCGCATGACAGAGGCGCGGCGCGAGATGGCGATCGCCTTCGACGCACCCGATGGCGCCAGCTGGCGGGCGACCCTCGAGCACATGCGCGACGGGGGGAGGATCGACCGGACCCTCGCCGATGCACTGCTGGGCAGCGGCGCGTGATGCACCGCTACGTCCTCGCCCACTACCCCGGGACGCGCTGGGAGGCCGGCGTCGCCTACGTCGAGCAACCCGGGGTGATGGACCACTTCACGTTCATGCACGGCCTGGCGGAGCGCGGCGTGCTCCTCGCCGGCGGCCCCTTCGAGACGGACGGCGAGCCGGTGGGGATGGCGATCATCGAGGCCGCCGACCTGGCAGCGGCCGAGGCACTGGCGTCCGAGGACGCATCGGTCCGTGGCGGGCTGCTCACGGTCACCGTGCGCGAGTGGGGACCCCGGATGGGACGCTGGCTCGAGGTGCCCTAGATCGCCGTCCCGCCCTACCAGTTGGTGGCGGTCGAAGCCTCGATCTCGCCGACCGACGCGAGCCAGCGCTCGGCATCGATGGCGGCCTTGCACCCGTCGCCGGCGGCGGTGACCGCCTGCCGGTAGCGATGGTCGTGGACGTCGCCGGCGATGAAGACACCCTCGATCCCCGACCCGGTCTCGTCGACCACATTCAGGTAGCCGCCCGGCCCGACCTCCAGCGACTCGCTGAACAGGTCCGTGTTCGGCTTGTAGCCGATGGCGACGAACATGCCCTGCACCGGCAGCTCAGCCGTCTCGCCGGTCGATGTGTCGCGCACGGTGAGACCGGTGACGGTCATCTCGCCCTTCACCTCGGCCACCTGGCGGTTGAACTGGATCTCGATCTTCGGGTCCCGCTCGGCACGCTCCTGCATGATCTTGCTGCCGCGGAACTCGTCACGTCGGACCAGCATGGTCACCTTGTTGGCGAAGCGGGTGAGGAACGTCGCCTCCTCGAGCGCCGTGTCGCCGCCGCCGACGACCGCAACGTCACGCCCGCGGAAGAAGAAGCCGTCACAGGTGGCGCAGGCGCTCACGCCGCGGCCGCGGAACTCCTCCTCCGACGGGAGGCCGAGCCATAGTGCGGAGGCACCGGTGGCGATGATCACCGCGTCGGCGCGATACAGGTCCTCGCCGACCCAGATGCGGAACGGGCGCTCGGAGAAGTCGACCCGCGTGGCGTCCTTCTCGATCATGGTCGCGCCGAAGCGCTCCGCCTGTTCGCGGAACTGCTGCATGAGCTCCGGACCCTGGATGCCGTGCGGGAAGCCCGGGTAGTTCTCGACGTCGGAGGTGATCATCAGCTGGCCCATCGGGACGTTGCCGGCCAGGACGATCGGTTCGAGGTTGGCGCGTGCCGCATAGATGGCGGCGGTCAGGCCGGCCGGTCCGGAGCCGATGATGGCGACCTTGCGATAGCGCTCGTCGGTATGCGGGTGTGAGGTGGCATCGGTGGTGGGGGGCACGGTGGCGGTCATGGCTCCATCAGCATAGCGAATGCGTCGAGCTTCCCCGCGAGGGAGCAGCCGGGGGCCACCCGCCCGCATCCGCGCGGCGCTCGTCCGGGTCGCGCGCATCAAGCGCGGGGAGCCCACGTCCCTCGCCCGTTCGATTTATCGAACGGATCACGCTCAGGGCGGCTTCTGCGCTGAGGATGTTCGATCTATCGAACGGCCCTGAGCGTGGAGCGCTCCGCCGCGCGCCTCTCACGCACCAGCCGTTCGATGTATCGAACGGATCGCGCGCCTGACCGCTCCCAGGCTGCCGATGTTCGATATATCGAACGACTCGCGGGCGGCCGGCGCCACCCGATCAGCGCAGCAGGGCGGGCAGGTTGATCGACAGGTCCCACAGGCCGACGGCCACCAGCGCGACGCCGACCAGCACCTGCAGCGGCCGCTCCCAGCGGATGAGCGCACGCGCGAGCTCGGCCCCGCGGGCCTGGCCCAGCAGGCCGAGCACGAACAGCGGCAGGCCGAAGCCGATGCCGAAGGCGAGGAAGAAGAGCAGCTGGCCCGCGATATCGCCGATTGTCAGGCTGAAGGCGAAGATGCCCACCAGGAACGGGCCGCTGCAGGGAAGGGCAATCGGTGCGAAGAGCAGCCCGTAGGCGAGCGCACCCGCCGCCGGCCCGCCGCGCCCGAGCGCCGCTGGAGCGACCTGCGGCACCCGGGCGAAGGGATTGCGGCCGGCCAGCAGGAGCAGGCCGAGCACCACCAGCAGCATGTCCGCGACCGGGAGCACCACCCCGATGAACGGGCTCAGTGACGCGGAGAAGGCGGCGAACAGCGCCCCGATGGCGACCATCCCGACCACGACCCCCGCCCACACCAGCGCGGCGGCGGCAAGCGGCGAGAGGCCGCCGGCCCGCGCCGCCGCTTCGCCTGTGCCGATCGCCCGCGTCCCGCTCCCCGTCAGGTAGGCCAGGAACGCCGGATACAGCGGCAGGATGCAGGGCGTGATGGTCGCGCCGATGCCCAGCGCCACCGCCCCCAGCAGCTCGCCCAACTGTCAGCCGCCGAGGAGCGTCACGAGCTCCGCGGCCGACAGCTCGTCGTTGAGCGGCAGCAGCTGAACGGAGCCATCCGGGAGGAGGAGCAGCTTCGGCATCCCGGGCGGGTTGAGGACCGCTGTCCCGAACCGCTCGCGCAATGCGGACGCGATGGGCGCGTCCGCCTTGGCGAACGGCCAGTCGAAGCCCTCGGCGGCGGCATAGGCGGCCAGGTCTTCCGGGGCCTCGTACGGCTCCACGTCGATCGACACCGAGTGGAAGTCGGCGCTACGGTGCGCCTCGGTGACCTGGCGCATCTGCGAGCGGCAGTTGGTGCACCAGATGGCCATCAGCTCGACGAGCACCGGCTTGTCGGCCGCCAGCACGCCCAGCGTCAGCGTCTGCCCGTTGCGAACATCGACCATGGTCAGGGAGTGGAGCGGGTCGCTGGTCAGGGAGCTCGGAGAAGCAACCGGGGTGGCGGTGGCGGGCGCCGTGGAGGTGGCTGCACTGGGCGCCGCGCTCACCGAGCCGGGGGGCGTGGTGAGCACGGCGCGTGAAGGCGACGGCGAGGGTGACGCCACGGCGCACCCGGCCGCGAGCAACAGGACCAACAGCCCCCCGCCGAGCCTCATGGGGCGAACGGTACCGCATCAACATGACGATCGCGTGACCGCCGGTTGGCTATGGGCGGGGCGTGCGGTCCGCCGGTCCTGGTTCGTCGAGGTCCTTGGCGGGCGACTCGGCCGCGTCGTCCGGGCTGCCGCCCCGGTCGTGTGGCCGCTCGAT
>JBDTQJ010000015.1:0-23857 GCA_039932235.1 Chloroflexota bacterium | reverse complement strand
GGACGCGAAGCGCGCGAGGGCCGGCGGCGCCGACCGGACCCAGGGGAGCGAGCGCGCCCGCTGACCGGTGGTGATGGCTCGGCACCGGAAGCCGCCGCGGCAGCACCAGTAGTGTTAGCGAGCCCGGAACCGGGGGCCAATCCCGACTTCTGCCTGCGACTCACGGCACGGGGCGGCGCCCAGATCACCTCGCCACAGGTCGGCGCGCGCGACGCAGGCCCCGTCCGTCATGGTGCGGGTCGGATAAGCCTACCGGTGCTACGGAAGTCGGCAGGCGGCGAAGGGCAGCGAGCGCGCTCGTTGAGCCGCTGGCGCCGGGCCGAGACGAGCAACCGAGGCCTGCCGGCCGTGTCCGACGCGCGATCCACCTGACATCGGCCGTCAGGATCGGCGGGTAAGGTGGCGGCATGCCCGTCAGCTGGCCGCAGGCCCTCGCGTGGCGTCTTGGACGCCAGTTCCTCGAGCCGATCGGATCCGCGTCCGTGGCCGCGACCGTGGATCGCCTCTGCGCATTGCCGGCCACCCCCGAGGCGTCGGCCGAGCTGGCGATCCGGCTGCGCCGTGCACGATCTCGGGCCGGCGAGGTTGCCCAGGCGCTCGCCGACGGTCGGATTATCAAGACCTTTGCATTTCGTGGGGCCGTGCACCTCATGACCCCCGAGGCTGGCCGCGCGGTCCTCGCACTCCGCGGAGCCAGCCGGATGTGGGAGCTGCCCAGCTGGCAGGAGTACTACAGGGTGGCGCCCGAGGAGTGGCCTGAACTGCGCACTGTCGTCGCGGCGGCCCTGGCGGAAGGTCCGCTCACTCGGGCGGAGCTGGGCGCGGCGGTCACCGCGCACCGGCAGTTCCGTCACCTTGCGTTCGCCTTCGCCGATGACTCGGGCACCTTCCTCAAGCCGCTGTGCTGGCACGGCGTGATGAGCTTCGGGCCGCCTCGCGACGGCCGTTCGACGTTTCAGGCGCTGGAGGGCACCCCGCGATGGAAGGGCGTCATGGAGCTGGAGGACGCCGGACCGCGCGCCGTCGAGGCCTACCTCCGCGCCTACGGGCCTGCCACTCCCGCCAACGTGCACCACTGGCTGACGGATGGGCTCGGCGCCGGGCGCCGCCGCGTGGCTTCGTGGCTCAATGGGCTTGGTGACCGCGTGGCGACGGTCGACGTCGAGGGCAGCGTCGCGCACGTCATGCGGGACGACCTGGACGAGCTGGGAGCCGCCTCACCCAGTGATGCCGTGCGACTGCTGCCCGCCTTCGACCAATGGGTGATGGGGCCTGGCAGCGCGGACGGCCATGTCGTGCCGCCGGCACGGCGGAGCCTGGTGAGCCGCCAGGCGGCGCTGGTCGTGGCGGGTGGCGTGGTGGCCGGCACGTGGGCGCTGAAGGGCGACGAGGTGGCGGTCGCCTGGTTCAGCGAGGCCGCGGCGATGCCGTTCGAGCGGCTCGAGGGGGAGGTGGCGCGCATGGGGGGAATCCTGGGTCGCGAGCTCAGTCTGGATGTGGCGACCGTCTGAGCGCCCGGCGAGCGGACGGGGAATCAGATCTGCTTGCCGATCCCCAGGACATCGACCAGGACGTAGGCCACGGCGAGCAGGCCCATCAGCACCAGAGAGAGGACGCCGATGTTGCGCAGGTCCATGCGCACGTAGTGGTATTCGGCCATCGCCTTCTCGGTGAGGCGCGATGAGCCGGCGAGCCCACCGCCAACCGTCGGTCGCGCCTTGCGCGGGGTGGTGGGGATGCTGGCGGCGGGGGTCGAGGGGATCGGGGTGACCGCAGTGGCATCCGCGCCGGTCGAGGTCGTCGGGACGGGCGCCGGTGCCGGGGCCGGTCGTGGCGCGGCCGGGCGGGCAGTCGCTCGCTGACGTTGTCGGCGGGTTGCCGCCTTGCCTCCTCGCTTGGCCATCGGTCCCTTTCGCGTGCGTGTCGTTCGCGGCGCGCCCTCGGCGCGCGCTCCCATGGCCGGGTGGCCGATCGGGGACGGTATGATACCGCGCCGATGGCCGAACTCAACCGACTCGTGTCGGACAACCTCGCACTCACCGTGGGCGGCCTCGCCCTCGTACTGCTCGTCCTGTTGATCACGGTGATCGTCCTGGCGGTGCGGCTGGGGCGTGCCCTGCGGGCCTACCGCGCGCTTGTGCGCGGCGCCGAGGGCGGGAGCCTGGGGGAGGTGCTGGAGGGCCACATCGGGCGGGTCGACCAGATTGCCGGGCGCCTCGACGAGGTCAACGACCTGCAGACCTACCTGGAGCGGCGGACGCGCGGCGCGCTGCAGCACATCGGGATGGTGCGGTTCAACCCATTCGAGGACACCGGAGGCGACCAGAGCTTCGCCATCGCGGTGCTCGACGATCGGCGCGACGGCGTCGTCCTCTCCAGCCTCCACGGTCGCAACTACACGCGCGTCTTCGCCAAGCCGGTCGAGAACGCGGCGAGCCGCCACAACCTCTCCGACGAGGAGGCCCAGGCAATCCGGATCGCGGTGGAGGGCACGGCACCCCTTCCCGGCAAGGACTGACCGATGACCGGGCCTGGTCCGGGCACCGAGCTCGACGCCATGCGGGCGCTCGCCCGCCGGCGGATCCTCCTCGCCGTGCGGCGGCTGCACCGACGCGAGCCCCTGCGCGCCGATTTCCGCGTGGATGCCCTGCTCAACGAGGTTCGCGCTGACCGATCCGAGCGCCTGCCGGCCTCGCACCGAGGGGGTGGGCACCTGGCGCTCGACGACGCGGCGCTCCGTGACCTGGTGGACGCCCTGGTGACAGATGGCGCCCTGCTGGGCGAGGGGCGGCGGATCCGGCTGCCGGATCATGAGCCGGTCCTCGACCCCGCGATGCGCGAGCGGGTCGATCAGCTGCTGGACGGCCTGCGCGCCGCCGGGGCGAATCCGCCGCGACTCGACGGCCCGGCGACGCGGCTGGGCATCCCGCCGACGGTCATCGAACAGCTCCGCGGCTCCGGTGAGCTGGTCGCGGTGGCGCCGGGCATCGACTATCCGCGCGACCTGTACGAGACACTCCGCGCGCGTCTGGAATCGCTCGGCAAGTCCGGGCGGCTGAGCGTGGGCCGTGTGCGCGACGAGCTGCGGACCTCGCGTCGCCACGCGGAGGCGCTCATCCAGCACCGCACCGCCGAGCGGCGTCGCCACTCGCCCTGACCCGATGCGACAGGCAAGCTGTCGCATCGACCATCGAGCCTGACGCCATGTCCCGGTCAGCCGCTACCATCGATGACGTGCCGTCGGTCGTCCCCTCCCCGAACCAGATCCCCATCTTCGAGGAGCTGGTCGCCCCGCCCCCACGTCCGCGTCGCCCGCTCCTGCGGCTGCAGCCGCCTCTCCTCGCCGACCTGACGGCCCGCCAGCGCAGGGCGGTCACGCACGGTGCGGGCCCGCTGCTCATCGTCGCCGGTGCCGGGACCGGCAAGACGACCGTCATCACGCGCCGCATCGCGTGGCTCATCGCCGAGAAGCGCGCCCAGCCATCCGAGATCCTGGCACTGACCTTCACGGATCGCGCTGCTGCCGAGATGACCGAGCGGGTGGACCAGCTGGTGCCGTACGGGTACACGGACGCGGTCGTCTCCACCTTCCACGCCTTCGGGGACCGGCTGCTGCGTGAGCACGCGCTGGAGGCCGGCCTCTCGGACCGCTCGACGGTCCTGTCGCGCAGCGAGCAGGTGATCTTCCTGCGCGAGCACCTCTTCGAGCTCCCACTTGACCGATACCGCCCGCTGGGCGACCCGACCCGCTTCCTCTCAGGACTGGTGAGCCTCTTCAGCCGCGCACGAGATGAGGACGTCTCGCCCGATGCGTACAGGGAGGCCGCGGAACGACTTCGGGCGGCTGCCGCGGCTGCCCCCGACGATGCCGCCCTCGCCGACCGCGCCGCCCGTCAGTCCGAGCTCGCCGGCTGCTACGCCGCGTACGAGGCGCTGATGCGTGGCAGCGATCGGCTCGATTTCGGCGACCAGGTGACGCTGGCGCTGCGCCTGCTGCGGGAGCAGCCGGCCGTGCTGGCGGCGGAGCGCGAGCGCTTCCGCTACATCCTGGTCGACGAGTTCCAGGACACCAACCACGCCCAGTTCGAGCTCGTCCAGCTGCTGGCCGGCAGCCCACGGGCGAACGTGACCGTCGTTGGCGACGACGACCAGAGCATCTACCGATTCCGCGGCGCCGCGCTCGGCAACATCCTGACCTTCCGCGAGGCGTACCCGAAGGCCCGCTCCATCGTGCTGGTCGACAATTTCCGCAGCCGCCAGGAGATCCTCGACGCGGCGCATCGGCTCATCCAGCACAACGATCCCCACCGGCTCGAATCGCGAGAGGGGATCGACAAGCACCTCCGTGCCCGGACCACATTCCGTCGTCCGGCGCCGCCGGCCGGCGCGATCGAGCTGGTCGGCCACGCCACCGGTTCCGACGAGGCGGACGCCGTGGCGTCGGCCATCGGCGCGTCCATCGCCGGCGGCCGTCGCGCCGGCGAGCACGCGGTGCTGGTGCGCGGCAACCGTGACGCGGATCCGTACCTTCGGGCGCTCAACATGGCCCGCATCCCGTGGCGCTTCAGCGGCACCGCCGGTCTGTACCGGCAGCCCGAGGTCCGCGTCCTCGTCTCCTTCCTGCGGGCCGTCAACGATCCCGACGATTCGGTGAGCTGCTACGACCTCGCCACCAGCGAGATCTTCGGGCTGGCGGCGGAGGACGTCACCGTCGCCCTCAACCGGGCATCGCGCCGCCGCACGCCGCTGGAGCGGTCGCTGCGGGAAGCGGTCGAGCATCCCGCCGGTTCTCCGTTCGGGCGCGGCGCCCGCGAGGTCGTCGAGCGGCTCCTGGCGGCCATCGATCAGCACCGGTCGCTCGCGACCGAGCGGACATGCGGCGAGCTGCTGTACCACTTCATTGCAGGCTCCGGCTGGCTGGGCCGTCTCGCCGCGGAGGCGCGCGAGACCGGTGACGAGCGGCTCCAGAACGTCGCCCGCTTCTTCGAGATCGTGCGCCGCCAATCGTCGCTGCTGCGCGACGATCGGCTGCCCTTCCTCGTCGCCCAGCTCGACACGCTCATCGAGGCCGGCGACGACCCGGCAACGGCGGACGCCGGTCCGGAGGAGGGGGATGCCGTCCACGTGCTGACCTATCACAAGGCCAAGGGGCTCGAGTTTCCGGTGGTCCACATGGTCGGCCTCGTCGAGGATCGCTTCCCGACTCGGTCGCGCGGCGACGCCCTGGAGCTGCCGGACGATGTCGTCCGGGACGAGGTGCCCACCGAGGACCAGCACCTCGCCGAAGAGCGAAGACTGTTCTATGTCGGTGTGACGCGGGCGCGCGAGGAACTCGTCCTGAGCTGGGCGGCCGACTACGGCGGACGCCGTTCGCGCCGGATGAGCCCCTTTGTCCTCGAAGCGCTTGACCTGCCACCGTCGACGCCGCTCGAGGCGGTCCGCCCGGACCTGCTCGAGCGCATCGGGCGCCACGAGCAGCCGGCACGCGAGCCGGTGGCGTCAGGGCCGCCGAGCCTCGACGACCGGCCCTTGCTCCTGTCGTACGGCCAGGTGAACGACTACCTCGAATGCCCGGCGCGCTATCGGTTCGGGCATGTCATTCGGATCCCGACGCCCCCGAGCCATCAGCTGGTCTACGGCCGCGCCCTGCACGCCGCCGTGCAGGCGTTCCATCGCCGCCAGATGGCCGGCCATGCGATGAGCCGCGATGACCTGCATGCCGCATTCGATGCGGACTGGGAGTCGGTCGGCTTCCTCACCCGCGCCCACGAGGAGGCGCGGCGTGCCAGTGGCCACGCGGCGCTCGACCGCTTCTGGGACGAGCAGCAGGCGGATCCGGCGCGCCCCACCGGCGTGGAGCAGGAGTTCTCCGTGCTGCTGGGCCGCGACCGGGTCCGCGGCCGGTACGACCGGGTCGACGAGGCAGCCAGCGGCGAGGTCACGATCACCGACTACAAGTCGAGTGATGTCCGCGATCCGGCGACCGCCAACCGCCGTGCGAGGGAGTCGCTGCAGCTCTCGATCTACGCCATGGCGTACGAGGCGCAGCACGGCAGGCTCCCGAGCGAGCTGTCGCTCCACTTCCTGGAGTCGGGGATTGTCGGCCGCTCCGAGCCGACGCAGCGACGGCTGGCCAAGGCGGCGGACGCGGTCACCACGGCCGCGACGGGGATTCGCGCGGGCCGCTTCGAGGCGACGCCCAGTGCACTCCGCTGTGGGTTCTGCCCGTTCCGCGAGATCTGTCCGGACGCGTCGCGTTCGTGACCGGCCATGGCACGCCATCCCACGCGGTGAGCCGCTGAGTGGGACGACATCGGGTCATCGTCGCCGCGCTCGTTCTGCTCGCCGTGCTTGCCGGCGTGACCCTCGTCGTCGTCTCGTCGCGGCTCTGCCCCGCCGCATTGCCGGGTCAGCCATGCGCGGCCGCTGCGGCGAACCGCACCATCGTGGTCGTGCTCACGGCCGCGACTGTCGGGCTCCTGGTCGTGCCATTCGCATTTCTCGCCGAGGTGCTGGCCCGCCGGCGCATCGTGTACCGCGGCGCATGGTGGCGCGCCGGGCGCCGCGGCGCATTGGTGGCGCTCGCGGTGGCGGCCCTCGCCGGCCTGCGGCTGGGCGGCGCGCTCACGCCGCCGATTGCGCTGTTCGTGATCATCGTCGCGGCCGGCGTCGAATGGTTCACGGCCCGCAACGTCGACCTGTCGTGAGCGACATCTTCGCGGGCCAGGGGTCGGACCCGGCACGGCTGGCGGAGCTCTACGACCTGGAGCATGACGACCTCGTGGACGACCTCCCATTCTGGCGTGAGCTGGCGGCGCGGCACGCCGGCCAGGTGCTGGATGTCGGATGTGGGTCCGGCCGCCTCCTTCGCCCGCTCCTCGACGGAGGGGCCACGCACGTAACCGCGGTGGATGGCTCGTCCGAGCTGCTGGGTCGCGCGCGCAACCGCGTCGGAGCCGACGAGCGGCTGGCAGCCGCGGCCGCCGAGGGTCGGATCAAGCTCATCCACGGCGACATTCGCGCGCTGCGCAGCAGCGTTCGTCGCCCGTCAGACGGATTCTCGCTCATCGTTTGCGCCGGAGTCCTGCCGCACCTGGCCGGCCCCGAGGAGGCGATCCGGACCCTCGAGGATGCTGCCGCCCTCCTGGCCAAGGGCGGATGGGTGGTCATCGACAGCCTCGGGCCGGCCCAGACACCGGATCGAGACCTCGCCCTGAGCGTCGACTGGGAACGCGCCACCCCGGCCGGGCGGGTGGTCCGCAGATCGGAGATCGTGCGCCGCGACCTTCCGGATGGCCTGCATGTCGTCTACTCGACGATCACCGATACCGTGGGACCCGATGGTACGATCGCGCGGCTTCCGGCCACCTTCCGGCTCTGGTACCCATCGTATGAGAGTGTGGACGCCATGCTTGAGGCGGCCGGCCTGACGCCTGAGCTGCGCTGGGGGTCGTACGATCTCGAGCCGTTCGACGCCGTCGACAGCGAGCGCTGGATTGTCGTTGCCAAGCGTCGTTAGGATGGGGGGAGACTTGCCGGCACCAATGACCGGCCGCTAGGGGAAGCACCGTGGGTGGAGAGCAGATCCGACTGCTGGTCGTCGAGGACGTACCGCAGGTTGCGTCGCACATGCGGTCGCTGCTTGCCGCCCAGTCGCAGATCAAGATGCTCGACGTCGTGACCGCCGGCGACCGCGCGGTGGCATCGGTCGGGGAGTACCGACCCGACGTCGTCATCGTCGACGCCCTGCTCCAGGGGCGGGTCAGCGGCCAGGCGGTGGCCGAGACCATCCGCCGTTCCGAGCCGCAGGTCGGTGTGATCATGCTCACCGTCCCGCAGAACCCGGTGCGCGAGGACGTCGAGCGTGGCGTGGACGCCGTCCTCAAGATGCCGTTCACCGGCTTCGACCTGACGACCATGATTCGCAAGGTTCACGAGGAGCGTGGCGTGGCGGCCTCGCGCGCCGGCTCGCTCATGGTCAGCCTCTTCTCGCCGAAGGGCGGCGTCGGGCGCACGACCCTCGCCTACAACCTGGCGGTCGCGCTCGCGGTGGCGCTGGGCGAGGAGCACAAGGTCTGCCTCGTCGACGGCTCGCTGCAGTTCAGCGATCTCCGCGGCCTCCTCCGCGTCCCCGCGGTGGCCCCCAGCATCGTCAACCTGCCGACCGACCGCGTGCGGGATTCGGACCTCACCGAGATCATGTGGCGCGATCCGTCCGGTATCGACATCCTGCTGGCGCCGCCGCGGGTCGAAATGGCCGAGATGGTCACCGTGCGCGACATCGAGAAGGTGCTCGGCATGCTGCGCAAGCAGTACGAGTTCGTGATCATCGACACCCGCCCCGCCCTGTCGGAGGACGTGCTCGTCTTCCTTGACGCGGCCGACATCGTGCTCCAGGTGCTGACCTACGATTCGATGGCGATTCGTGGGCTGGTGATGGCCGGCGAGACGTTCAGCGCCATCGGGTACGCGCCGAAGAAGCTGGCGATCGTCCTCAATCGCGCTGACTCGGCCGGTGGATTCGACAAGGCCGATGTCGAGACCGCTCTCGGCGCCCCCATCGACTTCGAAGTCGTTTCCGACGGCCGCCTGGTCATCTCCGCCAATAACGAGGGCATCCCCTTCGTCACCAGCACGCCGGACGCGCCGATTTCCGGCGACGTGCGACGCATCGCAGACGCCCTGGTGGCCCGCCTGGCCGAGCGAAGTCCCGCCCTGGCACGACGGTGAGCCGCGGCGCCGACGGTCGCGCGATCGGTGTATTCGACTCCGGCGTCGGTGGGCTGACCGTCCTCTCCGAGCTGCGACGCCGCCTCCCGGCCGAGCGGTTCGTATATCTGGGCGACAACAAGCGGACGCCATACGGGCCACGGCCCGCCGACGAGGTGCGCCGCTTCACCCTCGAATCGGTCGCGTGGCTCCTCGCGCAGGACGTCAAGCTCCTCGTGCTGGCCTGCAACACGGCGACGGCCCAGGCGCTGCCCCAGGTGCGCGCCGCATGGGACGTCCCGGTGCTCGGGGTCATCCGCCCGGGAGCCGTGGCAGCGACGGCGGCGACCCGCACTGGCCATGTCGGCGTCGTGGCAACGGCCGGAACGGTCGCATCGGGCGCCTATACCGATGCCATCTCCGAGGCGGACCCGAAGCTCGTGGTGCGGCAGCAGGCCTGCCCCGATCTCGTGCCGCTCGTCGAGGCGGGCGAACTCGAAGGACCCCGCGTCACCGAGGCGATCCGTGGCTACCTCGACGCGCTTCGCTCCGGCGACGATGCCATCGACACGCTGCTCCTCGGCTGCACCCACTATCCACTGCTGCGACCGATCATCGCCCAGGAGGCTGGGCCGGGCGTGGCGGTCGTCGACTCCGCCTTCACGACCGCCGTTGCGGTCGAGGACCTGCTGGACGCGCTGCGGATCCGCGCTCCGGGCACGGATCCCGCGCCGGTTCGTGTGGCCACGACCGGACCGGTCGCCGCCTTCGAAGGCGTCGCGTCACGCCTCTTCGGGACTGAGCTGCCGCCGGTCGAGTCGGTGGAGCTGGTGCCTGCCGACCCGGTGACTGCCCGCCCCGGCTAGACTGACCGGCATGGCACGCAACATGGCCCGCCTCGGGGCGGGCATTGTCGTCGGTGGCCTGATGGCGATGGGCGCCACGGTCGCCCAGCGCGAGATCATGCGCCGTGCCGGCACGCGCCTCCTCGACTGGGACGAGGTGCGGCGGATTGCGCGGCGTCGGCTGGGCGATGCCGCGGCCGTGATTCCGGCCGAGGATCACGCCGAGGCCACCGCCTTCTATGCCGACACCCTGCGCCGGATCGAGCCTGCGGTGGCCGACGCCATCGGTGCGGAGCTCCCTGCCGCCCTCGAGAGCCCGCTGGTGGTGGACCGCACCGAGTGGATCGACCTCAACATCGCGACGTTCCGCCAGATCTTCGGGCGCGTCGAGGAGATCGTGATCGCCCAGCAGCACGGGCCGGATACGCCGGGCCGCGCGCTGGCGCGGATCGTGAACCGCCGCATCGGGAACGAGCAGCTCGGCTTCCTGCTCTCGTTCCTCGGTCGCAAGGTGCTGGGTCAGTACGACGTCAGCCTGCTCGCGGCCGCTCCCGACGTGCGCGGCCGGCTCGCCTTCGTGGAGCAGAACATCCGCGCCACCGCCGCGACGCTGCGGGTCCCGCTCGACGAGTTCCGCATCTTCATCGCCCTTCACGAGGCGACGCATGCGTTCGAGTTCGAGGCCTACCCGTGGCTGCGAGACCATTTCGCGGCGTCGGTCGCGGAGGCCGTCGAGCTGCTGGCGTCCGATACCGCGTCGTTCGGGTCACGCCTGGGTGCCGCGCTGGGCGGTGGCGAGGGCCACTGGCTGGAGCGGATCATGACCCCGGCCCAGCGAGCGAGCTTCCATCGCACGCAGGCCCTCATGGCGCTCCTGGAGGGCTACTCGAATCACGTGATGCACGTCGCCGGCGAACAGATCCTGCCGGGCTTCGACGAGCTCCATGCTCGCTTCGAGCGCCGCAACGAGCATCGCGGCAGTATCGAACGCATGATCATGCGGGTGACCGGTCTCGATCTGAAGATGGAGCAATACGCGGCCGGCGAGCGGTTCGTCGATGCCGTGCTCGCCGTCCGCGATCGAGCCTTCCTCAACCGCGTGTGGACCGGCCCGACGACGCTGCCGACGCTTGACGAGATCACGGACCCGTCGGGCTGGATCGCTCGGATGGACGGGACGCCGCTGGAGGTGGGCAACTGAGCGCCGATCGGTTCGTCGTCCTTGGTACTCCCGTCTTCGGCGGCCCGCTGCCTCCCGACGCGATCGCCCGCATCGAGAACGTGGATGGCGCCCGTTTCGTCCAGCTCAGCCGCGACGGGCGGGTGCATGTGGAGGCGGACGACGATTCGTCGGCCCTGGAGGCGGCTCGAGTCCTGTTCCGTGGCGGGATGCCTGCCGGTGTCCTGGACCACGTGGTGGGGCGCAGCCCGAATCTCGAATGGATACATTCCTACTCGGCCGGCGTTGAGCGCGTCGCCACCCCGCTCGTCCGATCGCGCGGCCTCACCGTCACCAACGGCCGCGGCGTCTTCTCGCGGCCGATTGCGGAGTATCTGGTCATGATGCTGCTCGCCGTGCAACGCCGGCTCCCGCAGCTCATGGAGCTCCAGCGCGAGCGCACCTGGCAGCCACTCCCGGGGCGGGAGCTCGCCGGGGTCACGGTGGGGATCGTGGGATTCGGCAGCATCGGTACGGAGCTGGCGCGCCTGCTGGCTCCATTCGGGACCCCGATCATCGCCACGCGACGCCATCCGGAGCGGGGCGCCGATGACCACGCGAACGTCGAGCTCCTGGGCCTCGACCATCTCGACGACCTCCTCCGTCGCTCGGATGCGGTGGTGGTCACCGCGCCGCTGACCGACGAGACGGCGGGCCTGATCGGTGCACATGAGCTCCAGGAGATGAAGGATGGCGCCTGGCTGTACAACGTCGCTCGCGGACGGTTGATCGACGAGATCGCGCTGCGTCGCGCGCTGGAGGCCGGCTGGATCGGTGGTGCGGTGCTCGACGTCTTCACCGATGAGCCGCTGCCGTCGGACTCGTCCCTCTACGAGGCGCCGAACCTGATCATCACCCCGCACACGTCGTGGGCCAGCGACCGCGTCCTCGACCGCAGCCTCGATCTCTTCGTGGACAACCTCCGGCACTTCGTTGCGGGCGAGCCGCTCCGGAACGTCGTCGACCTCGAGGCGGGCTACTAGCCGATGCAGGTCACGATCGTCGGGCTCCCGGGCAGCGGCAAGACCACGGTCTACAACGCACTCACCGGGGGCAGCGCCGAGACCGGCACATTCTCCGGCGGGCGTGCCGCGCCGAACGTCAGCGTGGTGAAGGTGCCGGATGAGCGGCTCGATGCGCTCTCGACGCTCTTCAAGCCGCGCAAGACGACGCCCGCCGATGTCACCTACGTCGACGTCGCGCTCCCCACCGGCGCCACGCGCGAGGGAACCGTGCAACCCGATGTCCTGGCCCTCATCCGCAACGCGGACGCGCTGCTGCACGTCGCGCGGGCCTTCGCCGACGAGGGTGGCACGCCTGCCGACCCGTGGCGCGACGTGGAGGAGATGGACCTGGAGTTCACCGTCGCCGACCTCGTGGTCATCGAGAAGCGCCTTGAGCGGCTCCGCACCCAGGGACGCCACGGCACGCCGGCAGAGCGCGAGTCGGCGCGGCTCGAGGAGGATGTGCTGGCGCGTCTGCAGCCGCATCTCGAGGAGGGGCACGCGCTGCGCGAGGTGGAGCTCACCGACGACGAGGAGCGCCTCCTGCGCGGCTACCGCTTTCTCACCCAGAAGCCGGCGCTCGTGGTTCTTAACATCGATGAGACGCGCCTTCCGGAAGCGCCGGCTCTCGAGGCCGCGGGGGTCGAGCGCTATGGCCAGCGTGCCAGCGCGGTTGCCGCCCTGGCCGGCAAGATCGAGGCGGAGCTGGCCCAGCTGCCGTCGGACGACGCGGCGCTGTTCATGGAGGACCTGGGGATCGCCGAGGCTTCACGGGGCCGAGTGGTCCGCATGACCTATGAGCTGCTCGGCCTCTTTCCCTTCTTCACCGCCGGCGAGGACGAGGTGCGCGCCTGGACGATCCATCGCGGCGACAGCGCGGTCGACGCCGCGGGCGCCATCCACTCGGACCTCGCGCGCGGCTTCATCCGCGCCGAGGTGGTTGGCATGGATGACCTGCTGAAGCTCGGGTCGTTCGCCGAGGCCCGCAAGCATGGGGTGCTGCGGTCGGAGGGCAAGGCGTACCAGGTCCGTGACGGGGACGTCATCCAGGTCCTCTTCAACGTCGCGCGCTGAGGGCGCGCGATGCATCGGTCAGCTGGTGCGATCCAGCTCCACGACGATGCTGCGGAAGTCGTTGGCTCCCTCGACGAGGTAGAGATCGTCATCCTCGAGGCCGACATTCATGCTGGCGCTGAGCTTCTCGTCACCGATGTAGGTGAAGCCGTGGCTGCGCTCCAGCTCGCGGGCGATGGCCTCGACCAGGGTGTCCTCCTCGAACGACTCGATGACCGCCGCGCGTGCGGTGCGCACCAGGCCATCGAAGGCGCCGGGGGTGTGCTCCACCTCGCTGACCAGCAGGGCGTCGGAGAAGAGATCGTCCTCGCCCTCGTGGAGCTCGTAGAAATGCAGGGCTTTCACTGGCCGATGATAGCCCGATGCTGACCGATCCGCCCCGGGCCGAGTGGCCGCCCCTGCCACTGGATCTGCTCGTTGTCGGCTCGCTGACCATCGACCGCTTCGCCGACGGCTCGCTGGCCGCCGGAGGCTCGGTCCTGCACGCGACCAAGGCGGCTGTGGACGCTGGCTACCGGGTCGGGGTGGTGACGAATGCCGGGCGCGAGTCGACGGCCGAGGCCGGGATGCGGCTCCTGGACGGGCTCGTTGCGCTCCATGTTGCCCCGGCATCCGCGACGCTCACGTTCCGGCACGAGGAGACCGAGGCGGGCCGACGGCTGTGGCTCGAGGTGCCGGCCGTGCCTCTCGCCATGCCGCCGCGCGAGCGCCCGCCGCGCGCCGTCCTCTACGCACCGGTGGCGGATGAGATCGGCCCGGAGCTCGGCGGCCAGGTCTACGACGGCGTGGCGCGCGGGGCCATCCTCCAGGGCTGGCTGCGCGATCTCGCCCCAGGCGAGCTGGTCCGCTCGCGGTCCATCTCGGCCCTGGCGCCGCCACTGGTCGCGCGCCTCGCACAATGCGATGTGCTCATCGCGAGCCGCGAGGACCTGCTCGCCGACGCGGCCGATCCCGGGGCGCAGCTCGACGCACTGCGCGCGACGATCGGGGAGGGGCCGACCCTGATCGTGACCGATGCCGACCACGGTGCGTGGGTCGACCAGGCGGGCTCGCGCATGCTGGTCGGCGTGCCGCGTGTCGTGCGCGACGTGCCGATGGTGGGGGCCGGCGATGCATATGCCGCCCTGCTGCTGGGCGCCATGGGGCGCGGTCGTGATGCGCTCGGCGCCGCGCGGGACGCGGCGGCAGGCGTGGCCGAGATGCTCGCCGCGCGCAGCGACCGCCGGATCGTGGTCCTCGGCGATGTCCATGGCATGGACCGCCGCCTCGCCGGCCTGCTTCGCGAGGCGCAGCTGATCGACGCCGAGGGGTCGTGGATCGGTCATCGCGACGAGCTGTGGTGCCTGGGTGACCTCGTCGACCGAGGGACCGGTGGCTCGAAGGTGATCCAGCTCCTGCGCCGCCTCGCCGCCGAGGCGGACGCGGCCGGTGGCCGGGTCGGGTCGGTGCTCGGCAACCACGAGGTGCTCATGCTGGCGGCGCGCGCCATGCCCGACGAGCCGTCGAGTGGACCATTCGCGACGTTCCGCGGCGACTGGATCGGCAATGGTGGGGTCACAGAGGATCTCGATCGGGTCACGGACGACGACGCGGCCTGGCTCGCGGGCCTGCCGGCCATGATGCGCATCGCCGACGCCCTGCTGGTCCACGCAGACGCGGGTCTGTATCTCTCCCTGGGCCGGACGCTCGGCGAGGCGAACGAGCGCATGGCGGCGCTGATGGCGGAGCCCGATCCGGTCACCTGGGACGGCCTGCTGGGCGTGATGACCGAGCGCTTCTCGCTCCGCGACGACGAAACCCTGGCGGGACGCATGCTCGTGCGCTTCGGTGGCGGCCGGGTGCTGCACGGTCACACGCCGATCGCCCGCTTCACCGGTGCCGATCCCGCGACGGTGCGTGCCCCCTACGTGTATGCGGAGGGCCGTGCGGCCGCCCTCGATCCCGGGCTGCCGATCGGCGGACCGGGCTTCCTTCACCTCCTCTGACCCACACCCGTCAGGCGGCCGCCCTCCTCGCGCGGCGTTCTCGGGCCGCCACCCAGCGCCGCAGACGGCGCAGCCGCGCATTGACCACCACCCGGGCGCGACCGATCTCGGCGATCGATCCTCCGCGCCCGAGGGCGAAGGCGACATCCAGCACCCGCGACGCGGCGACGGTGGCCTCGAGTGCACCGGACAGATCGGCGCGGTGGCGTTCGCGGATGCGGGCCACCTCGATCCATGCGGCCGCAGCCTGGACGGAGGCGCGATGGGTCGCCTCGTGCCAGATGGCCTCGGCCCGCTCCATGTCGCCGGCTGCCACCAGCAGTCGCGTCGCCAGGCGTCGCAGCGACGCATCCTCGTCGCGGTCCATGCTGGCCTGCAGCGCGCCGGCGAGCAGCTCCATCGATTCGGCCGCTGCGCCGTCTCGCAGCAGCTCCGCGACCATGCCGCGCGGGTCGAGCACCTCCGCATTCCGCCACCCACCGTTGCGCAGGCGATGGATCTCCGCCTCCAGCAGGGCGAGGCTCGCCACGTCCTGGAGGTTGTGGTCGAGGACGTCGGCGAGCAGGTCCGGCGATCCGCCGCGCAGGTAGCCGAACCAGCGCCCGGGGACCTCGGAGCCTGGAAGATCGGCAACCCGCTCGATGCCGAGGACGCCGCGTTCGACATCGGCAAGGCGGGCCGATCCGAGTGGGCGGCGGAAGAGGCGCCGCGAGACAGGCAGCAGGTCGTCGTGACGCAGGGGCATGGTGCTCATCGCTGCGAAGAGGCCGTGCACCGTCAGTCGTGCGACGAGCAGCGGAAGGTCGTACGT
This sequence comes from Chloroflexota bacterium, assembly GCA_039932235.1. Taxonomy (GTDB): domain Bacteria; phylum Chloroflexota; class Limnocylindria; order QHBO01; family QHBO01; genus JAICQM01. The sequence goes on along the minus strand of JBDTQJ010000015.1, from coordinate 8,210 downwards.
GCGCCCGTTGTAGCTGACGAGGCGCTCGACGCGGCTGAGGTCGGTCATCACCACTCGCAGCAGAGCGGCCTCGTCCGGATAATCCGGAAGCAGGAGCTGCCTGACACGCAGTGCGCTGCCCTCCAGGGTACCGATGGCGACGAGGAACGCGACGGTTCCAGCGCCGGTCGACAGGCCCGTGGTCTCGGTGTCCACGTACGCCGCGCGCGGCAGCCCGGTCAGCACTGCAACCGTCTCGGCGTCGAGCGGGATGGTCCGCTCGACGAGCACCACCCGGCCGACGTCGGCGACGTGGTGGTCGGCGCCGAGCCGGCGCGCGAGGCCGGCGGCGCGGTCGTCGGCCGCCGGTCTGGCCGGGGGGAGCGGCGTGGGCCGCTCCCCCCGCACGGCGGCGAGGCGCTCGGCGAGGCTCCGCGAGGCGACCATCGGTCAGGCCATCCCGGTGAGCAGCTCGACGACGACGGCCTTCCCCCGATGGCCGACCTCGATGGCGGGACCCACGCAGGCGGGGCAGCCGTCGGCGCAGGAGCATGACTCGACCGCCTGCCGACACAGCCGGACCAGCTCGTCGACGAGCGTGAAGAGGCGCTCGCTGAGCCCCACCCCGCCCGGCGTCGCGTCGTAGAGGTACAGCGTTGGACGACCGGTGAACGGCGCCTGCACCTGGGCCAGCACGCCCAGGTCGCGAGGGTCGCACATCAGCAGCAGCGCTCCGGTCGTGCGTGCCACGCGCGCCAGGCCGATGAGCGCGCCGTCGAGCGTGTCGCGGTCGTAGCGGTTGACGAGTTCTGCCGGCGGTACGAGCCAGCACGCGGCGGTGTGCATCTCCTGCTCGGGGATGCTGATCGAGCCCCAGCCCACGTTCTCGTGGGTGTGGAACTTGATCTTCTTGAACATGGTCACCTTCCAGGCGACCATCACCTCGCCGCGCTGGCGAAAACCGGCGGGCGGCGCGTCCGCCTCATCGAGGACCTCCAGCACCTTCAGCGTGATGCCAAGATCCGCGTCGGTGTAGTAGTCGACATCGGTCCGCGTGACGTAGGCCTTGCGCTCATCCCAGTCGAGGCGGTCGACGTGGTGCTGGATGCCCTCGTGGATGTAGATCGCCTTCTCGTGGACGAGCAGCGGGGCGGCGAACAGGTCCACCTCGCCGAGCACGCGATGCCGGTCGCCGGTCGTGTCGACGATGACGACGTTCTCCGGCGCGCCGGAGCGCAGGCTGAAGTCACTGGCCGGAAAGTTCTCGTGGCTCCAGTAATACCGATCGTCCGCCGCGTGGCGGATCCAGCCATCCTCCTCCAGCACGTCGAGCAGGGTCGGGGTCTCGTCGATGCCGAACCGCTCGGTGGCCGGGACCGGAAGCTCGAAGGTCGAGGCGCGCAGGTGGTTGAGCAGGACATGCAGGTTGTCCGGGTTGATGAGCCCGTGTTCCGGAGAGGCGTCGAATAGGTACTCGGGGTGGGCGGCCAGGAACTGGTCGATGGGCGCCGAGGAGCAGATGAGCGCGGACAGGCTCGTGCCGGCACGACGACCGGCGCGTCCCATCTGCTGAAGGGTGGACGCGATGGTCCCGGGATAGCCAACACTGATCGCCGCATCCAGCCCGCCGATGTCGATGCCGAGCTCGAGCGCGTTGGTGGCGACCACCCCGCGCACCCGTCCGTCGCGCAGTCCGTCCTGAATGGCGAGGCGCTCATTGGGCAGGTAGCCGCCGCGATAGCCCCGAATGATGTGCGGGTGCCCTGGTGGGGGAGCGAACGTCTCGCGCAGGTAGCTGGTCAGCACCTCGACCGCGGTGCGCGATCTGGCGAAGGCGATGGTCTGCACCCCGTTGCCGATCAGGCGCTCGGCCAGGCGCTGGCCGGTGAGGAGCGCCGAGCCCCGGATGCCGAGCTCCGCATTGGCGACCGGCGGGTTGATGACCAGGATGTGGCGCCGACCGGATGGCGCCCCGTTGTCGTCCACCAGCTCGACGGGCGCACCGATCACCCGCTCGGCGAGGTCGGCCGGGTTCGCAATGGTGGCGGAGGCGCAGATGAAGACCGGGTCCGAGCCGTAGTGACGGCAGATGCGCTGCAGGCGACGGATGACATTGGCGACGTGGCTGCCGAACAGGCCGCGGTAGCTGTGCAGCTCGTCGATGACGACGAAGCGCAGGTTCTCGAAGAGCTTGAACCACTTGGTGTGATGCGGAAGGATCGCCGAGTGGAGCATGTCCGGATTCGTGATCACCACCTGCCCGGCCGACCGAACGACGGCGCGCACATTAGGTGACGTGTCGCCGTCGTAGGTGTGGGTCTTGAGGCCGAGCTCCGCAGCGTCAGCCAGCGCGCGCAGCTCGACCAGCTGGTCCGCGGCAAGGGCCTTGGTGGGAAACAGGTAGAGCGCTCGCGCGGCGTCGTCGTGGGCGATCGCGTCGAGGACCGGCAGGTTGTAGCAGAGCGTCTTGCCCGAAGCGGTGGGAGTGACGACGACCACGTTGCGCCCGGCGAGCGCGGCCGACGTGGCCTGTGCCTGGTGCGTGTAGAGGCCCTCCACGCCTCGCGATCGCAGCGCGGCGATCACCCGGGCATCCAGGCCATCAGGCCACGGGGCGTAGCGCGGCGGGCGCGGCTCGACGATGCGGTGAGCGGCGATGATCGGCGCCAGGGATGGGTCCGCCAGCAGCGCGGTGATGGCATCGCTGGGGGTTTCGGGTCGCGCGTCGATCATGTGCAGCTCCATCGGCCTGGAATAGAACGGACGTTCCATTCACGATACCATTCACGCCTGGCGCCGCCCGCGCCGATGTGGACAACCGATCGCGAGAGACGTTGCGGTGTGGACAACTGCGCGGCTAGACTGCAGCGCAGATGACCGGGATGGAGCTGCCAGCGCCCGCGCCGAAGCGATTTCGGCTGCGCCTGCCCGCCTCCCGCGGCGGGCTTGCCTGGCTTGCCGTGCTGCTGATCATCGGGACGTTCCTGGCCGTGCAGGTCGGTCGCCAGGTCTATTCGAACTGGGCGATCACCGAGGAGGCACAGTCGGTACGCGCCGAGCTGGCGGCAATTCAGGACCAGAACGAGCGGCTCGGGGCTGAGCTCGCGTACCTCAACTCGGACGCCTTCATCGGTGCGGAGGCCCGCGAGCTGCGCACGCTCGGCGCGGCGGGTGAGCGCGTGCTGATCATCCCACCCGGTGCCGAGGCGCCGATCCCGACCGAGCTCCTGCCGCCCGTGCCGGCACCGAAGCCGCTGCTCGAGCAGTGGCTGGACCTGTTCTTCGGGGCCTGACCTGGGCGGCGTTCCATGCGGTGCCATGGGCCCAGTTCACCGGAGGTTCGTGACAGCTCTCCTGTCGTGAGTCGGTCCGCGTCGATCTGCGTGGATTCCCCGGGAGCGCACGCGTGCGGCCCCTCCCCGTCGCGCCACCCGTGTGCTACGGTGCCGCCCCGAACGTCAGTCTGACTCGGCACATGGGAGGGTTCGTTCATGTCTCGACGCCGCGCCGCGGTTTCAATCCTTGCGGTCGCCATGCTGCTGGCGGCCTGCTCGACCGGCACCAGCAACAGTCCCGACGCCTCGAGCAGCGGCAGCGAGGTGGCTGCCACACCCGAGTCGCTGACCGTGCTGTGCACACCGCAGGAAGACTGGTGCCAGGCGATGGTGGCTGCCTTCCAGGAGAAGACGGGCATCGACACCAGCTACGTCCGCCTCTCGTCCGGTGAAGCGTTCGCGCGCCTGCAGGCCGGGGCTGACGCACCGGAGTTCAGCGTCTGGTGGGGCGGCCCTGCGGACGGCTTCGTCGCCGCCAACGCAGAGGGCCTTCTCGAGCCGTACGTCTCGCCCAACGCGGAGGTCGTCGCGGCGGAGCAGAAGGACGCCGACGGTGTCTGGACCGGCGTCTACGTCGGCGCGCTCGGGTTCTGTTCGAACACCACCGTGCTCGACGAGCTTAACGTGGACGTGCCAACGTCATGGGACGACCTCCTCGACCCCGCCCTTGAGGGCCAGGTCGCCATCGCCCACCCGGCCAGCTCCGGGACCGCCTACACCGCGCTCTACACGCAGGTCCTGCGACTCGGCGGCGAGGACGAGGCCATCGCGTATATGCAGGAGCTCCACCCGAACATCCTGCAGTACACGAGCTCCGGTGCGGCCCCGGCCGAGATGGCCGGCCGCGGCGAGATCGGCGTCTCGGTGGTCTTCAGCCATGACTGCGTCCGCAACATCGATGCGGGCTTCAGCGATCTGGAGGTCTCGTTCCCGGAAGAGGGGACCGGCTACGAGATCGGTGGCGTGGCGTTGATCGCCAATGCCCCCGAGCCAGAGGCCGCGCGGATGTGGATCGACTGGTCACTGACCGCCGAGGCGCAGGAGATCGGCGCGACCACCGCGTCGTTCCAGCTGCCGACCAACCCGGACGCGGCCGTCAGCGAGCGCTCCGTCAACCTCGATGAGGTGAACCTGGTCGACTACGACTTCCAGGCCGCCGGGGAGGCACGGGCCGATCTGACCGCCCGCTTCGAGGACGAGGTGGCCGCCAAGCCGGCCGAATAGCCGATCGGAGTGGCGGGGCCGGCATGCAGGCCCCGCTTCTGCGATGACCGCCCCCAGCACCGCGCCGGCTGCCGCCCGTGGCCGGCGTCGCGCCATCGATCCGACGATTGCCATTGCGCTGGCGGTCGGGGTGGCGTTCGTGCTGGTCGCCATCGTCTGGCCGGTGGCCACGATGGTCGCCACCAGCCTGAGCGCCGACGCCCTCCCGATCTTCGCCCGCTACCTGACTCCGCCGCAGGGCCAGATCCTCATCAACACGGTGATTCTGGGCCTCATCGTCGCCACGGTCGGGACGCTGATCGGGTTCCTCTTCGCCTACGTGCAGGTGCGGGTTCCCCTGCCGCGCTGGCTGAAGCGCTTCATGCATGTCACGGCCCTCGTACCGATCGTCAGCCCGCCGTTTGCCCTCGCCCTGGCGGCGATCATCCTCTTTGGCCGTTCGGGCCTCATCACCCGTGACGTGCTCGGCATCCAGTTCGACCTGTATGGCCTGCCCGGGCTGACGCTCGTCATGTCGCTGAGCTTCTTCCCGGTCGCCTACATCACACTGTCGGGCCTGCTGCGCGCGCTCGACCCGGCGCTCGACGAGGCGGCCACGAACCTGGGGGCGTCTCGCTGGCGGACGTTCCGAACGGTCACGCTGCCGCTCCTGCTCCCCGGACTCGCCTCCGGCTTTCTCCTGATCTTCGTCGAGACCCTCGCCGACCTCGGCAACCCAATCGCCCTGGGCGGGAATTACGAGGTGCTGACGCGGCGCCTCTACTTCGCGATCATCGGCCAGTACGACCTCCTGGCCGGGGCGGTCCTCGGCATCCTGCTCCTCGTTCCGAGCCTGATCGTGTACTTCGTCCATCGCCACTATGCCGAGCGGGCATCGGTCATCTCGGTCACCGGCAAGCCGTCCGGCCGGCCGGCCGAGCTCACGCATAGGCCCACCGCGTTCGTGCTGACCGCAGCCACGCTCCTCGTATCGCTCCTCGTGCTGGCCATGTACGGCACGATCCTGCTCGGCGCGGTGACGAAGCTGGTGGGCGTCGACCACACCCTGACATTCAAGAATTTCGAGTTCGTCCTCTTCGGTTACGGCCTGGATGCCGTGTCGGACACGGTGATCCTGTCGGCCATCGCCACCCCCCTGGCCGGCCTCCTGGGCGTCGTGATCGCGTTCCTCGTCGTTCGCGGCCGGTTCCGTGGCCGCGGCGCGCTCGACTTTGGCGCGATGCTCGGCGTGGCGGTGCCCGGCACGGTCTTCGGGATCGGCTACCTGCTCGCCTTTAACACGCCCACCGAGATCGGCGGGCTGGCGCTCTTCCCCAAGCTGACCGGCAATGCGGGTCTGCTCGGCGGCGCGGTGGCCATCGTGCTCGTCTTCATCGTGCGCTCGACGCCGGGCGGGCTGCGGTCCGGGGCGGCCGCCCTGCAGCAGATCGATCCGACCATCGAGGAGGCATCGGTCAGCCTCGGCGCCGACCAGGCGACGACCTTCCGGCGGGTGGTCCTGCCGCTCATCCGGCCGGCCTTCCTGACCGGTCTCATCTACTCGTTCGCGCGGTCGATGACGGCCATCAGCGCGGTCATCTTCCTGACAACCCCCAGCACCCGGATCATGACCCAGCAGATCCTCAACGAGACCAATGCGGCTCGCTTCGGCAACGCGTTCGCCTACTGCGTCATCCTGATCGTCATCGTGTGCGTCGCCATCGGGATCCTGTACGCCCTCATCGGCTCGTCGACGCGGACCGAGCGGTCCGCCGTCTCGGCGGCCGTCGGCCCCGTATGACCGCGCCCGCCTCGCTCGCCCTCGAGCGCCTCACCAAGCGCTTCCGCACGCCGGAGTCACGTGAGGTGCTGGCCGTCGACGACCTCTCGCTGGAGATCGCCGGCGGCAGCTTCGTCACCCTGCTCGGCCCGTCGGGGTGTGGCAAGACGACGACCCTGCGCATGATCGCCGGCTTCGAGAACCCGACCAGCGGCCGCATCCTGCTGGACGGCACCGACGTGTCGCGGCGAACCCCGGACAAGCGCGAGATGGGGATGGTCTTCCAGTCGTACGCTCTCTTCCCGCACCTCTCGGTGTTCGAGAACGTGGCCTATGGGCTGCGCCTTCGCGGACGCTCGGGCAAGGACCTGCGTGCGGCGGTCGAGCGCACCCTGGAGCTCGTCAACCTCACCGGCCTCGGGCAGCGCCGTCCCGCCGAGCTCTCCGGCGGGCAGCAACAGCGCGTGGCGCTGGCCCGTGCGATGGCCATCGAGCCGCGCGTCCTGCTCTTCGACGAGCCGCTCTCCAACCTGGACGCCAAGCTGCGCGTCTCGCTGCGGGCGGAGATCCGTCGGATCCAGCAGCAGCTCGGGATCACATCGGTCTATGTCACCCACGACCAGGCGGAGGCGATGGCGCTCTCGGACCTGGTGGTGGTGATGAGCGCGGGACGGGTGGAGCAGGCCGGCACGCCGGACGAGATCTATCGCCGGCCGTCCAGCCGCTTCGTGGCCGATTTCATCGGCCGCGCGAACTTCATCGACACGCCCGTGCTGGCGCAGGCCGATGGCGCCGCCGAGGTCGACCTGCTCGGGCAGCGCCTGCGGGTGCCGGCCGCTCCGGGGCTGCGGGTCGGGGAGACGGCCACCGTGGTGGTGCGGCCCGAATCGCTGCGGGTGGGCACCGGCGAGGTGCGTGCCACCGTGCGCAGCAGCACGTTCCTGGGCCCGCTGGTGGAATACGAGCTGGAGGTCGGCGATGCGGTCCTGGTGGCCGTCGATCCCGAATGGATGGGACGCGGGATCCACGCCAGTGGCGCGGAGGTCGCATGGTCGGTGCGCCCGGACCAGGCCTACGCCCTGCCGCCTGGCCAGCCGGCGGTGCCACTCCCCGTGGACCCCGATGCTGCGGAACCCGCCGCGGATGAGCTCGGCTGACGCGAGCCGCTTGATCGGGTGCGGTCGGCGTTCGGGCCGGCCGGCTCAGGCCCCGGTGATGAGTCGCGTCAGCGTCGAGCCCGCAGGGTCGACGAGCGCCCGGATAGCCGCGGAGTTCACGTCGGCCACGAGGATCTGGCCCACCTCGTCGTTGACTGACGAGAAGATGCCCAGCTCCTGCATGCGCTGGCACTGGCGGTGGTTGTCATCGGTCGGCGTCAGGTAATGAACCGATGCTGCCCGATAGCGGTGGATCAGGAACACGTGCAGGAGCGTCATCAGGCGCTTGCGTCGCACAGCGGGGTCGACCGTGTTCTGGTCCCGCACGGACAGGATTGCCCGGCCGCGACGATCGGCGATGGGCGCGAACACGATGTTTGCCACCTTCTCACCGGACGCCTTCAGAACGCTCAGCTCGAGCACCTCGGAGCCGGCCGTGTGGGGGCGCAATGAGACCTGGAGATCAGTGCCCAGGTGGTGATGCTCGGCCCAGCGGGCGAGCCAGCCGGCCAGGAGCCGGGGCGGGACCTCGGTTTGGACCAGGTGCTGGACCTGGGTCGAGCCAGGTCCCATAGCCTTCGTGGTTGCCGTCTGGCCGGAGGCGGCCAGCAGCGCGGCATCGGCCCGTGGGCCTCCCACCAGCGTCTGCGGCGTCCGATACGGGGATTCCAGAAGCCTGAGCCTGCGCTGCAGACGCGCCAGGGCGACCATCCCGTCCTCCCGCAGCGCCGTGGCGAACTCCTCGGCCGCCAGCCC
>JBDTQJ010000014.1:0-24046 GCA_039932235.1 Chloroflexota bacterium | reverse complement strand
CGGCGACGCGGCGCAGGCTCTCGTGGATCTGGCGGATCTCCTTGATGATCGTCTCCGGCACGATGCCGTGCTCGGTGTTGTAGGCGACCTGCTTCTCACGCCGGCGATCCGTCTCATCCATGGCCCTGCGCATCGAATCGGTGACGCGATCCGCGTACATGATCACCCGCCCACCGATGTTGCGGGCCGCGCGACCGATGACCTGGATGAGCGAGCCACCGGAACGAAGGAAGCCCTCCTTGTCGGCGTCCATGATCGCGACCAGCGTCACCTCGGGGAGGTCCAGCCCCTCGCGGAGCAGGTTGATCCCGACCAGGACGTCATACACCCCGAGGCGCAGGTCGCGGAGGATCTCCACCCGCTCCAGCGTGTCCACTTCGGAGTGGAGCCACTGGACCTTGATCCCGAGCTCGGCGAGGTAGTCGGCCAGGTCCTCGGCCATCTTCTTGGTCAGTGTCGTGACCAGGACCCGCTCCTTGCGCTCGACGGTCGCGCGGATCTCGGCCAGCAGGTCGTCGACCTGCCCGGTCGTCGGGCGCACGGTGATCGTCGGGTCCACCACGCCGGTGGGGCGAATGAACTGCTCGGCGACCCGCTCGGCGCGCTCCGTCTCGTACGGCCCCGGCGTGGCCGACATGTAGATCACCTGGTTGAGGTGGTCCTCGAACTCGTCGAAGGTCAGTGGCCGGTTGTCGAGCGCTGACGGAAGGCGGAACCCGAAGTCGACGAGGATCTCCTTCCGGGTGCGGTCGTTCTTGTACATCCCGTGGACCTGCGGGATCGTGATGTGACTCTCGTCGACGATGAGCAGGAAGTCTGTCGGGAAGTAGTCGATCAGCGTCCACGGCCGCGACCCCGCCTCCCGTCGCGAGAGGTGGCGCGAATAGTTCTCGATCCCCGAGCAGAAGCCGACTTCGCGCATCATCTCGAGGTCGAACATCGTCCGTTGCCGGAGGCGCGCGGCCTCCAGCTGGCGGCCCTCGTCGGCGAGTTGACCCGTCCGCAGCTCCATCTCCGCCTCGATGTCGTCGACCGCGGCGAGCAGCTTGTCGCGCGGCGTGACGTAGTGCGTCGCGGGGTACAGATTGACCTCGTTGCGCTCCGCCTGCACCTCACCGGTGAGCATGTCGATCTCCGCGATTCGCTCCACGTCGTCGCCGAAGAACTCGATGCGCACCACGAAGTCGCCGTGCGGTGGCCGCACCTCGAGGACGTCGCCGCGCACCCGGAAGCGGGCGCGGGCCAGCTCCATGTCGTTGCGCTGGTACTGCAGGTCCACGAGGTGGCGCAGGATGCCGTCGCGGCGGTAGCGCGCGCCCTTCTTGATGTTGAGGACGGTCGAGCCGTAGTCGATCGGCGCACCGATGCCGTAGATGCATGACACCGACGCCACGATGATCACGTCACGACGCTCGAAAAGGGTCCGGGTCGCCTGGTGCCGCAGCCGGTCGATCTCGTCGTTGCGCGACGAGTCCTTCTCGATGTACGTATCGGACCGGGGCAGGTAGGCCTCCGGCTGGAAGTAGTCGTAGTAGCTGACGAAGTACTCGACCGCGTTGTCCGGGAAGAACTCCTTGAACTCCTGGTACAGCTGCGCCGCCAGCGTCTTGTTGTGGGCCATCACCAGGGTCGGCTTCTGGACCGCCTCGATGACCTTGGCGGCGGTGTACGTCTTCCCGGTCCCGGTGGCACCCAGCAGCACCTGGTTGCGCAGCCCGCCGTTCACGCCGTTGACGAGCGCGTCGATCGCCTGCGGCTGGTCGCCGGTCGGCTCGTACGGGGCATTGACGCGGAGGTCGGGCATGGGGCGGGAAGCGTCCTCGGGGGGTCGAATGGGGCACCGCGATTCTACCCAACCGCCGGCCCCATCGCCGCCGCGAGCGGGGGCCGAGCCACCATCGGTACCGATGTCCGGGTGCCCCAAGGGGCCTATATCGGACAGGACCTCCCAAACCTACGCTCGGGTCACCGATGCGACCACGAATGCAACCGTTCGACCTCGCGCACCGGCCGGCACGAATGCGGGGAGGCCGGTCGACCGTGCGCGCCCATGCCCGCGGCGAGGGCGGCCAGGCCATGGTCGAGTTCGCGATGGTCCTGCTCCCGGTCCTGCTCATCGTGGTCGGCATCATCCAGTTCGGGCTCCTGTTCGGCGCCAACGTCACGCTCACCAACGCGGCACGCGAGGGTGCCCGCGCCGGGACGGTGTACGTCTACGACCACTCGCAGTCACGTCTCTGGAACGATGCCCACCGCTGCGGCACGATCCTCGCCGCGACGCGCGGCTCGATGGGCTTCCTGTCGACCAACGCGCCGAACTTCTCGGCCACCCTCAACGGTGACGGGTCGTGCCCGACGCCAAGCGGCGAGACGCAGGTCAACGGGAGCATCAGCGTCGCGTACTGCGGTGGCGTGACGACGCCGGATGCACCGTGCCCTGACGGCACCGATCCGGATACGACCTGCACCCCCGAGACGCGCGAGGATTGCCTTCTCCGCGTCACCGTGCGCTACCGCTCGGCGATCATCGTCCCGTTCATGGGCGACATCCTCGGCAGCGGCTCGGGCCTCTTCGACCAATCGGCCGCGGTCACGATGGTGCTCAACTGATGCGCCGCCACGAACCACGCGGCCAGGTGGTCGTGATGCTCGCGATCCTCATGACCCTGCTCCTCGCATTCGCGGGGATCACCATCGACATCGGCCGCCAGATGGCCGAGCGGCGTCACCTCCAGAACGCCGCAGACGCGGCCGCCCTGGCCGCCTGCCGCGCCCTCATCGCCGGCGAGTCGGACAGCGCCGCCGCCCAGGCGGCGCGACAGGTGGCGATGATCAACCTGGAGAACTCGCCGAGTGGCGTGTCGGTGCCGATTCCGGACGACGCGCACCGTGAGTACGACGACGGCCACGCTGGTGATCCGGCCCACCTCACGAACGGGATCATCATCTCCGGCACCAGCGTCCGCGTCGCGCTCGACGTTGACATGCCGACCGTCCTGGCACGGGTCGTCGGTGTCAGCCAGCTGGGCGTGGGAGCCCAGTCGCGCTGCCTGCTGCAGGGGTCGCCGGCCGTACCCATCGTCGCCCGTCGCTACACCAAGCCGCCCGGTCCGGACGGCGGGTTCGTGGACCACGTGGCCACCGCGGCGACCAGCGCCACCGGAGCGGTGGACGGGCTCGACCCGCGCGGGTATGGCGGTCGCAGCGCGGCCAGCGAGGGCAGCCCGGGGCCGACCTTCTCGATCTATGGCAACGAGAGCAAGGCGAGCAACGCCTCCGACTTCCGCGGCTTCGTGGCGCTCGACATCCGCAACTTCGAGACGGTGTCGTCGCGCGTCTACTACAACGAGGTCACCGCGGGCACGAGTCCCAACACGATCAAGGACATCGAGGGCGCGTACCTCGTCGACGGCTATCCCGGGCCCGGCTTCCCGGCGGTGAGTGTTCCGCCGAACGGCGCCACCCAGGTCGGCGTCCTCTCCGGCAATAGCACCTCGTTCGTGGTGCACCAGTTCGACGACCAGTTTGCGGTCGGCGACCGATTGCTGCTCGGCGTCTATGACGGGACAGTCATGTCGATCCCAGATTTCAGCTTCAGCCCGCCGGCGGAGATCCGCATCCCGTCCACGACGCTGACCCCGTTCACAGGGCCGACGTTCAAGGTCTCGCGCAACCCCGCCTTCAACAGCACGGTCACGCTGCACCTCCACGGCGACGTGGACGCCGCGGCCGCCGGCCATCCCGACTACGACGTACTGCCCACACCGTCCGTGACACCGCCCGCAGCCGGCGACATGACGCAGCCGATCTGGTCGACCGACGTGTTCATTCCGACCACCGGTGGCACGACGGTTCGCATGGACAGCATCCAGACCAACGCGATGGTGCCCGGCATCTACACGGTATGGCTGGAGGGCCACTCCGGCGTCCCCTACAACCAGGACCGCCGCGTGCCGGTCTCGGTGCGGGTCCAGACCGATGCCAACAACGACGGCGACTACGCGGACACCGGCGACGTTGAAGTGAATCGCGAGTTCAGCCTCGCGCAGTCCTACCTCACCGGTGACACGCCCACCCTGAATGGCGTCATCTCGCTGCCGGTGGTCGTCTCGACAACGGCTGGCAGCACCACCAAGTGGGCCGGCTCGTCTCCTCTCCAGACGGCCGTCAGCCTGAGCTGGGATCCGGCGTCGTTCACCGACTGCAGCTTCAACCCGGCCACGCTCGGGATGGGCAGCATCAGCATCTCACCGAACAGCGTGGTTCCTGCCCCCTCGGGTCCGAACGATCCGGCCGACGCGACGCTGAGCATCAACACCCTTGGCCTGGCGTCGGGCTGCTACCAGTTCGTCCTTCGCGGCACCGGCATCAACGGTGACGGCCAGCCGGTGACCAAGCTCCAGCTGGTCCGCTTCACCGTCGCCACCACCACGAGCAGCGGCGAGTACGTCGACATCATCGGCTTCACCGTCTTCGAGGTGACCGATATCACCGCCAACGACATCTATGGCCGGGCCGTGTCCGGCATCTACGCCGATCCCAACGACATGAACCTGCGGCGCGCCCAGCGTCCGCGGCTCGTCCCCTGGAACTGATTGCGAGCAGGAGCACCAACCACCGTGGAACTCGAGTACAGCGACAAGAACAGCAAGCGATCCAAGGTCTACATCGCCGTGGGCATCGTGATCGCGCTCATCGTGGGAGCCGTGGTCTTCGTTGCGCTCCAGGCGAGCGGGATCACCGCGAGCAACGAGACGGAGATGCGCCAGGTGGTGGTCGCCGTGCGCGACATCCCGGGCCGCAAGCAGATCGAGGAGGGAGACGTCACGACCCGCAGCGTGGTGGCCGACGCCACCAACGCGGACGCCTTCACGACCATCGACGAGGTCATCGGTCGTGTCAGCGGCGTGGCGGTCACGACCGGACAGCTGGTCACGCGGAACCTGCTCGCCTCCACCACCAGCGGCCAGGCGTTTTCCATCATCGAGGCCGGCCAGGAATACGACCCTGCCGGACCGGACCTGCGGGCCGTATCGGTCACCGTGCCGGACGACCGCGCCGTGGCCGGCGTCCTCCAGGCGGGGCAGCGCGTCGACCTGATCGTCACCATGGCCATCAACCCGGAGGTGGGGCAGACCGCCGAGGGGGCGGCGGCCGTCCAGTCCGAGTTCGTCCCGGGTCCGTCGACCAAGGTGACCCTGCAGCAGATGACGATCCTCGCCCGCAACGGCTCGATCTATATCCTGCGCGCCGACCTTGCGACCGCCGAGAAGGTCGCCGAGCTGACCGCCGCCGGCGGACAGTTCACGATGGTCCTCCGCGCCGATCAGGACGACCGAACGGCCGACACGGACGGGTCGACGATCGACAGCCTGATCGACGAGTTCCGGTTCCCGGTTCCACGGCCGCCGGCTCTCGACGGGGAGTCGGCGAGCCCCTAACGCGAAGGGCCGGGCGGGGTCTCCTGCTCCCCCGTCCGACCCCCGAGGAACGCGGCGAACGCCTTCCGCACCTGGCGACGCGTCTCGTCCACGGCCGCCGACCCATCGATGACCGTGTCCGCCGCCCGGACCTTCTCCTCCTGCGAGGACTGGTTGGCGAGCCGGGCGCGCGCGTCCGCCTCGCTCATCCCACGGGACGCCGCGAGGCGTGTGACGGCATCGGCCTCCTCGCAGCGGACGACCCAGACCGTGTCGCAGCGGTCATGGAGCGGCGATTCGAGCAGCTTGATGACCTCGATCACGGCCACGGGCACGCCGCCCTCCTGGAGCTCGGCGAGCCGGGCACGCACTGCGTCGCGGACCTTGGGATGCAGGATCGCCTCGAGGTCGCGCAGGGCCGCCGGATCGGCGAACACGACCGTCCCCAGTGCGCGGGCGTCGATCGTGCCAAAGCGCGCCTCGATGGCGGCGCGCGCCTCCGCGTCGTTGTTGCGGATCTCGCGCGCCACGGCGTCGGCGTCGATCGTCGCGGCGCCGAGCTCGCGCAGCATGCGGGCCACGGTGCTCTTGCCGCAGCCCAGGTTGCCCGTCAGGCCGATGACCTTCATTCGGCGCCGGCCGCCACGTCGGGGAGGGGCTGACAGCGCGGGCAGAAATGGGTGCTGCGCTGACCGACCACGATGCGCTCGATGCGCCGCCCGCAGCGCAGGCAGGGCTCACCGGTCCGCTGGTAGACACGCAGCTCCTCGACGTTGCCGCCCGGCGAGCCGTCGGCGCTGACGTAGTCGCTGAAGCTCGTGCCGCGGTTGGCGACCGCCCGCCGCAGGACGGATCGCACGGCCCGATACAGCCGTCGCACCTCGTCACCCGACAGCGAGTCGGCGGTGCGGAGGGGATGGATGCGCGCCCGGAACAGCGACTCGTCGGCGTAGATGTTCCCCACGCCGGCGATGAATGACTGGTCGAGCAGCAGGCTCTTCATCCGGCCGCGCCGTCCACGCAGCCGCTCGGCGAAGCGCTCCGCGCTGAATGATCGGGTGAGCGGTTCCGGCCCGTGGCGCGCGAACACGTCCCCCACCCGGTACGGCTCGGCCCGTTCCGCGACGCGCCGTCCGGCGACACGCCGGTGCGTCACGCGACGCCGCAGGCCGCCACCCTCCCACAGGCCGATGCGCCCGAATTTGCGCGGGTCGCGGTAGCGCAGCTCCCGGCCGTCAGCCAGCGAGAAGACGACTCGTGCGTGCAGATCCGGCGGCGCGCCGGGCTCGGTCACCAGCAACGCTCCGGTCATGCGCAGCGCGACGGTCAGCACCCGTCCGTCCTCGAAGGTGAGCAGCACCGTCTTGGCGCGGCGGCCCACCGAGCGGATGGTGGCGCCCCGGATCTCCGCCACGAACCGCTCCGGCGGCTGCGGGTGGCGGATCGTGCGGTCCCAGAGGACCTCCGCGTCCACGATCCGCGCGCCGGTGACGAGCGGCGCGAGGTCACGCGCGACGGTCTCGACCTCGGGAAGCTCCGGCATGTCGTGGCTCCCCTAGGCCGGAAGGGCATCGGCGAGCGCCTCGTCGGCCTCCTCGATCGCCACCTCGACCGCACTGCGCGGGACGCGGCGCCACGTGCCGCCGTCCTCGACGTATCGGTCCATGCCGTCCCAGGTGGTGCCGACCTTGAGGTCGACCAGCAGCGGGATGTCGAGCGGGAGGGCGCCCTCCATGATCTCCGCAACGAGGGCGGCGAGCACAGGCAGCTCGTCCTCATCGGTCTCGAAGACGAGCTCATCGTGGACCTGGAGCAGCATCCGGGAACGCAGGCCACGGTCGCGCAGGGCGGCATCGATGCGGATCATGGCGATCTTCATGCCGTCGGCAGCGGTTCCCTGGATCGGCATATTGATGGCCATGCGCTCACCGGCCGCCCGCAGGGCTCCATTGCGCGCGGTGAGCTCGGGCAGGTAGCGGCGCCGTCCGAGGAGCGTGGTCACGTAGCCCTGGTCGCGCGCCAGGATCTTCATCTCGACGGTGTAGCGGCGGATCCCCTCGTACGCCGCGAAGTAGTCGGCGATGAAGCGCTGCGCATCCTCGCGCGGGATCTTGAGCCGATCCGACAGGCCGAAGTCCGAGAGGCCGTACGCGATGCCGTAGTTGATCATCTTGGCAACGCTGCGCTCCTTCGGCCCCACCGCCTCGGGCGCGAGCCCCAGGACGCGCGCCGCGGCCGCGAGATGGATGTCGGAGTGCGCCGCAAAGTCGGCCTTCAGCCCCGCGTCGCCCGATACATGGGCCAGGATCCGCAGCTCCTGCTGGGAATAGTCGGCGCCGAGCAGCAGCCCGCCGGGCGGCGCCACGAACGCGCCGCGGATACGACGTCCGAGCGCCGTCCGGATCGGGATGTTCTGGAGATTCGGGTCCGTGCTCGAGATGCGCCCGGTGGCGGCCACCGCCTGCTGGTAGGTCGTGTGGAGCCGGCCCGCGCTGTCGACGAGGGCAGGCAGCGCGTCGACATAGGTCGACTTGAGCTTGGAGACCTGCCGGTGCTCCAGGATCAGCGACACGACCTCGTGGCGGTCCTTGAGCTCCTCCAGGACCGATGCGTCGGTGCTGCGACCGGTGCGCGTGCGCTTCGTCGCCGGCAGCTCCAGCTCGTCGAAGAGGATCGTTTCGAGCTGCTTGGGCGAACCGATGTTGAAGTCGTGCCCCACCAGCTCGAAGATCCGCGACTCGAGGCCCATGAGCTGCGCAGCGAACTCATCGCGCATGGAGGCCAGCACCTCGAGGTCGAGCGGCACGCCGGCGAGCTCCATGCGAGCAAGGACCGGGATGAGCGGCATCTCGACCTCGTGGAAGAGGTCGTGGAGCGACGCCTCGCGCAGCTCCTGCTCGAGCGCGGGCCGAGCGAGAAGCGAGACGAGCGCCTCCCCGGCGGCGCGACGGGCGAGGGCGCGCTCCTCGGCACCGGTCTCCGGCGCCTGGGGACGCGGCGGCAGCTCCGCCCCGAATCGGCTGGCTGCCAGGTCGTCGATGGCCTGGGCCCGCAATGACGGGTTGAGCATGTAGCTGGCGACGAGTGTGTCGAACACCGTGCCGGCGAGGTGCAGCCCGCGGTCCGCGGCGAGGGTCGTCATGAGCTGCTTGATGTCATGACCGATGCGCGGCAGATCGGTCCGGCTGAACCACGCCGGCAACCGCTCGACAGCGACGCTGTCCGGGTCGCATGGCACGTACCAGCTGCTCCCGTCCCCGGCCGCGATGGCGATCCCATACAGCGTGCGCACCAGGGGCCTGCCAGGGCCGACGGCCCATCCCAGGCCGACCTCGGGACGCGCTTCCAGCCAGGCGGCGAGCTCGTCGAGCTCGTCCGCGGAGCGTGCGACGCGCGGGTCCACGTGCTCGATCGCGCCGGCGGGGTCGGCGAGCGGGTCCGGCGCGGCGCGCGGGGCGGCTGCCGTCCCGCTGGCGCTGCCGTTCCCGGCCGGGGCGCCCCCGCCCAGCAGGTCGAGGCTCAGCTGCAGACCGCCCTTGTCCGGCTCGAGCGGCTCCGGTCCGCTGCTTGCGAGGCTCGAAGGCGGCAGCCGGTCGATGAGGGAGCGAAACTCAAGCTCGCGGAAGCGCTGCGCAACGGCGCGTCGGTCGTAGCGCCCGGTCCGTGCCTCCTCCAGGTTGAGCTCCACCGGCAGGTCGGTGAGGATCCGGCCGATCTGGCGCGACAGGAACGCCGAGTCGCGATGCTCGGCCAGCCGCTCCCGCATCTTGCCCTTCACCTGGTCGAGGTTCTCGTAGATCGCGTCCAGCGTCCCGAACTGCTGGAGCAGGCTGCTCGCGGTCTTCTCCCCCACCCCGGGGACGCCGGGGATGTTGTCGGAGGTGTCGCCCTTGAGCGCCTTGTAGTCGAGCATCTGGTCCGGTCGGAGGCCGTAGCGCTCCGTCACCTTCGCGGGGTTGTAGATGACCGTCGCCGCCACGCCCATGCGCGTGGTGAGCAGGTTCACCTGCCCGTCGACCAGCTGCAGCCCGTCCAGGTCGCCCGACACGATCATCGTGTCGACCCCCGCCGCACTTGCCTGGACCGCCAGCGTACCGATGACGTCGTCCGCCTCGTAGCCCTCGAGCTCCCGCACCGGCATGCCCATCATGGCGGCGATTTCCCGCACGATCGGGAACTGCGTCCGCAGGTCGTCCGGCATGCTCGGCCGTCCCGCCTTGTATGCCGGGTACGCATCGAAGCGGAACTTCGGCTTGCCGACGTCGAAGGTCACGATCGCGTAGTCCGGCTTCACGTCCGCCATGCCGCGCAGCACGATCTGCAGGAAGCCGAACACGGCATTCACCAGGGTGCCGTCCGACATCGTCAGCGGCGGCAGCGCGAAGTAGCCGCGATAGACGAGGCTCGGCCCGTCGATGAGCATGAGGAGGGGGCGTCGGTCGGCCAGCATCGGTCCGCGCAGTCTAGACCGATGCCGCCCACGTAGAATCGGCCGTGATGCCCGATCGGCCCCCCTTCGACCCGTATGCCGTGCTCGGCGTCGACCGCGACGCAAGCCCGCTGCAGGTCGCGCGCGCGCATCGCCGGCTCGCGAAGCGATACCACCCTGACGTGCAGCCGGATCCCGAGGGTGCGAGCCGCATGCGGCGCATCAACGAGGCATGGCAGATCCTGTCCGACCGATCGCGGCGCGCCGACTACGACGGCGCCCATCCGGGGGCCGGCACCGCTGCCGGGGCTCCGTCCGGCGGCCATTGGGCCGCCAACCGGCGACCGGTCCGCGCGGCCCAGCCGACCACGACGCGCAACTGGGCGTCGTGGCGGGCCACGGCCGCGGAGACCCGGGCGGCACCGCGCACCATGCGCGCGCCCGGGGAGGTGCCGATCCCCGTCACGCGGCGCCCGCGGCGCCCGGATCCGGTGGAGCGCTCGTTCAGGGATTCGGGCTGGGCGGCGGTCCTGGTGGCCGCCGTGCTGGTCGCGCTGCTGCTCACCGCCATCGTCGCGGGGAAGATCGCCGGCGGCTGAACTGCCGTTTCGCTGCGACCCGCTGCGCTGCCGCCCGGCGCAATGCGCCCGGACGCATGTAACGGCCACCGAGGCACCGGACATTGTCCTGCCGATGCGCGGCGGCGCATGCCAAGCCCGAGGATCGCCTTGTTGTTGCCTGATGCATGCGCCGAGGCGCATGCCGACTTTCGTGGCTGCTACGCGCCCGGGTAGAGCGGCGGGTCGGGCGCTCGAGGGACCACGGTCCAGCGCAACACCGTGGTGAGCAGGAGGAGTGCGGCCCCCATGATGGTCATCGCCAGCCACGGCGTGCTCGGAGCGTTCGGACCACTCGACTCGGATGCCGGCGGCAAGGCCGCGGGCGTTGCAGTGGCGAGTGCGCCGGCCACGCCCGGGGCGGAGGACTCGCTGCCCATGGCGGTGCGGCCGCCGCCCGGCGACGCCGAGTCAACGTTGTAGGTCTGCGACTCGGTGCCCTCGGCGTTCTCCGCGCTGGCGGCCGCGAGTGGATCGCCTCCTCGGTCGTCCCGCTCGGAGCCGACGCCACCGGCGCTCGTGGCCCCGGGTCCGCCCGCGGAGGCGGCCATGCCGACGCTGCCCACCAGCACGAGCGCGGCGCCGGCCACCACCGCCGGTGCGAAGAGGCGTCGAACCAGCACGCCGAAGCCGCCGCCTGGCGCGGGTGGGGCCTCGACGGGTGGCAGGAAGCGGAACGGCCGGCTGGGTGCGATGTCGGGCAGGTCGGAAAGTGACGCGCGGAGCGTACGCAGGTCGCGGACGACGACGGCGCACCGGTCGCATGTCTCGACATGCGCGGCGGCGGCGCGCTCCTCGCCATCGGCGAAGGAGGCGAGGAGCTCGTCGTCGGGGTGAACGTGCTGATCCATGGTCATCGGTCCTGACGCTCTGTGCCGCCGAAGAGTTCCCGGTGCTCCATCAGCAGCTCACGGAGCCGCAGCCGGCCGCGATGGATGCGGGACTTGACCGTGCCGAGCGCGGACTGGGTCATGGAGGCAACCTCGTTGTAGTCCATCCCGTAGACGTCGCAGAGGACGATGGCGGTTCGCTGGTCGTCCGGTAGCTTGCGCAGCGCGACCTCGAGGTGACGGTACATCTCGCTGCGTCCTGCCTCGACGACCGGGTTCGTGGCGCCGCTGTCCGGCAGCTCGAAGCCACCCTCCTCCGGGTCCGGGAGGGGCTGCGAGGGACGTCGCTGGGCGCGGCGCAGGATGTCGTAGCTGGCGTTGGCCGTGATCCGGAGCAGCCAGCTGCGGAAGATGCCACCCCGGTACCGATCGATCGCCTGGTAGGCGTGGATGAACGCATCCTGCACCGCGTCGGCCGCCTGGTCGGCGTTACCCAGCAGCCGCCACGCAAGCCCGTAGCATGCGGACTGGTAGTGCTCCATCAGGCGGCTGAAGGCGACCCGATCCCCCGCCATCGCACGCTCGACCACGGCAGCCTCGTCCTCCAGCGGCGCGGTGCGGCCACCCGTCTGCGGCGCGGCGGCGGGACTGGCCGGTTCGAGGTCGGACATCGGCTTCCTATAATGACCGCTGTCCGCGCCGGAGTGGCGGAATCGGCAGACGCGTCGGTCTCAAACACCGATGAGTGAAAGCTCGTGTGGGTTCAAGTCCCACCTCCGGCACCAACGTTTCTGCTTGTCGAGTGGAGACCCTCCCGAGATGACTGACCCGGTTGGCGAGATCATCGGTGACTATCGCGCCTTCGTAGTGCTGCAGCGTGATCGCCTTGCCGCCCGCGGGATCGACATCGGTCCGTACGCGCTGAGCCACCTCGCCTACCGCGTGCCCGACTGGGACCTCTACGTGCACCTTCGCGCGCGCCTCGAAAAACACGCCACGGCGAACGCGGAGAACGTCTGGAACGGTCGGCCGATCTCGAAGATCATTCTCGCCGAGCCGCTCGAGGTGCTCGACGGCACGCCCGTGTCGATGATCGAGCTGATCCCGCCGGTCCACCAGCGCGTCTATCGCATGGGCCTCGAACACCTCGGCGTGGTCGTCGGCGAAGGGGTGGACGCGTTCTCCCGGGAGCATCGCGCCGTCCTCACCGGGCAGCAGTTCCAGAGCGAGGACTTCGAGCCGTACTACGTCCTCTTCGAAGACTTCACCCACGTGAAGTTCTACCGAGTGTCGCTGTACGACGGCTGCGTCATGCAGGGAGCCAGCTTCGATGGATTCACCCACGTAGACGACTGGGTACCGCAGAAGCTCGTCACCGCCACAGGCCCGGATCCGCTGCCACGGTAGTTGCACTCCGGGGGCCTGCTCACAGCTGTGGTGGAACGCCGTGGCGGCAGTGACCGTCCGCCAGGGCTGCCATCCTCCCGGTCGGTCACTGCCGCCTCATGTGGCTGCCGGCGCACGGAGGGGAAGACCGCACGGCCGTCAGCCGAGGTGACCGTAGCGCGACGACCTTGCGGCGCACCTTGCACCGCTGAGCCTGGTCAGCGGGTGCGCGAGATCTCGTCCAGGGGATCGCCGTCGGGACCCAGTGCGCCGGTCAAGCCGGCGATCACGATGAGGACGCCCGACACCACCACGGCGAAGCCGAGCATGACGACCAACCCGATCAGGATGTCCATGGGAGCACAGTCCGCCTTCGGGCGCTTTTCCGGCATGGGCCGATGGTCATATGACCAGGCCGGCGACCGAGCACCGCCGTGTCCGGTCCGCGCGCCCTGCTGTCGGAGCGCATCGGCTCCGCTACCATGGAGCGCGATTGACCAGTTGCGTGGTCGATCACCTGGCCGTCGGCGTTCTCACCGCCGGCGGCTTCTTCGCGTGCTAGGGTTACCGGCGGCGCGCCAGTGCACCGGATGGCCACCACGCACGAGCGCCGCGTGAGCGGCCTCATCGGTCCACCAACCCCATGCTCCAGGACGAGGTAGGCGATGACCGGCGATACCGTCGAGTGCTTCAACTGCGGCCGGCCGAACCCCGGCTGGGCGCAGGTGTGTCGATCATGCGGCGTACCCCTCGTTGCAGCGGGCGGCAACTCGGCGCCGAGCGGGCCGTTTCCGACCGACCAGGCGTCGCTGTTGAGCATGGGCGCCGCCATCGGTGCGGTCCTGGTGGTGGTGCTGGTGGGCTTCCTGCTCTCGAACATGGGCCGATCCACCCCGACCGTCGGCTTCCAGACCCCTTCGCCGAGCGCGCGCGCCTCGATCTCCTT
The DNA here is from genome assembly GCA_039932235.1 of Chloroflexota bacterium. Classification (GTDB taxonomy): domain Bacteria; phylum Chloroflexota; class Limnocylindria; order QHBO01; family QHBO01; genus JAICQM01. The sequence goes on along the minus strand of JBDTQJ010000014.1, from coordinate 10,418 downwards.
CGCACCATCGTCCTCGGCGGTCGGCTCCGTGCCGGTGGTGCCGAGCGAGACTCCCGTGCCCACGCCCGCCCTGCCGGGGACGGTGACGTTCGGCACCGCGCTCGATCGCGCGACCCAGACGGTCTCCGAGCCGGCGAACGCGTTCACCCCGCAATCGCCCGCCTTCGCCCACTCCATTGCCTTCACGGCAGCCTATGGTGCCGCCAGCCTCGCCGAGGAAGTGGTCAAGGTGGCGGGCGACGGGACCGAGAGCGTGGTCCAGACCCGCGAGGCGGGCACGTTCGCGGTGGACCCGGCGGCCACGGTGCTCGGGTACAGCGCCCCGATCGGTGGCCTCTATCGTGATTGGGGAGCGGGGCAGTACGTGATGCGGGTCTACCGTGGCGACGAAAAGGTCGCCGAAGGGTCGTTCACCCTCAACCCGTAACGGCGGGCGTCGTCAGCCGTCGCGGCCGGCGATCTCCGCCCAGGCGTCCGCGTACAGGCGTGCCCGCACCGGCAGGTAGCCCGGGTAGTCGACCCGCGCGCGATGCACCACCGCGGCATCGATCGTGACGAGCGCCACCCGGTCGGTGGTCTCCACCATCAGCTCCCCGTTGGGGTCGTAGGCGACCGTCGGCCCGCCGATCAGCACGCCGTCCTCGGGGTGCGGTCGGTTCACGCTCAGGACGTACGCGCAGCTCGTCTGCGCGTTGGCGCGAAAGACGGGCTTCCAGCGTTGGTACGTCGCTTCCTCGGTCGCCCGTGGCGCAAGGATCGCCACGGCTCCCTGGGCGCCCAACAGGTGGCAGCCCTCTGGCCGGTTGATGTCCGAACACAGCTGGACACCGATGCTCACGCCGAACGCCTCAATGGCGCGCGGCGGCTCGGTTCCCGGCTCGTAATGGCTCGTCTCCCAGAACCCGGGCTCCTCTGGCAGGTGCAGCTTCTCGTAGGTCGCAACCAGCGATCCGGCGCGATCGATCACCAGCGCGCGGCTCGTCCGCCGCCCCGTGTCCGGGTCGCGATGGATGATGCCGCCCACCAGACCGATGCCGGCCGCCGCCGCGGCCTCAGCCTGGACGGTTGCTCGTTGGCCGTCCGTGCCCTCCGCGTCTTCATCGCGCGCGTCCTTGGTGGAGGGGCGCCATGGGTTCAGCGGGAGCTCGGGCAGGACGGCGATGTCGGCCCCGCGGTCGGCCACCTCGGCGAGGCGCTCCTTCAGGCGGATCGCGCCGTCGGGCTCCCAGAAGACCTCGGAAACGAGGGCCACGGTGAGGCGCCCATCGGCGCGGTTTGCGGCTGGCTGTGTCATGCGGGCAGCCTACATCGGTCGGGTCAGAGACCGCCGGTGCGGTGCACATGCAGTGACCGTCACGTCGCCGATCCGCCTCCTGGCGGCCCCGGGTTCACGCCACCTGTGCGCGTGAAGGGTTCCGACGCGTGTTGCGCGGGCTAACGGTCAGGTGGCGTGAATCCGACCGGTGCGCGGCGTGCGGTCGCCGTGTCGGCCCTGATAAGGCCGCACTAATCGCCCGATACGGGGCCGCGGTCAGTATCGGTGCCGTGAGAACCAACGTCGGACGAGCGGTACGTGCCCTTCGACGCTCCCGCGGCTGGCGGCAGATCGACCTCGCGCCGCGGGCAGGCGTGTCGCGCGAGGCCGTGTCCCGGATCGAACGCGGCGAGATGCTCGGGATGACAGTCGGGACCGTCGACCGGATCGTGCGCGCGGTGGGCGGGGAGGCGAGCCTGATGGCGCACTGGCGCGGCGAGCAGCTCGACCGACTCGTTGATGCCGTCCACGCGGCGGTTCAGCAATCCGCGGCCGACCAGCTGGCCAGGGCTGGTTGGGTCGTGCGTGTCGAGGTGAGCTTCAACCACTACGGGGATCGCGGCCGGATCGACGTTATGGCCTGGCATCCGCGAGTCCGAGCACTGCTGGTGGTGGAGGTGAAGTCCGCCATCGGCGACCTGCAGGACATGCTCGGCCGTCTCGACATCAAGGCGCGCGTGGCACGGACGGTCGGGCGGTCGCTCGGATGGACCGATGTGACGGGCGTGGTGCCCGCCATCGTGGTGCGCGACGGGGAAGCGGCGCGCCGCGTGATCCGGCGCCACCCGGCACTGTTCACGAGGTTCGACGCTCGTGGACGGGCGGCGCTCGCATGGGTCAGACAGCCGTCACGACCCCTGCCGGCGGGCGCACTCTGGTTCGTCTCGGATCCACCGCATTCACGCCACGCGACCACTGCCCGCGTGAGGGTGCCGGGCCAAGGGTCCAGACGCACGCCGCACGTGAATCCAGGGGCTTCAACGGGTCGGCGCCCGAGGTAGCGGTTACGCCACGTGAATCCGGCGGGGCGGCAGGGCCGGTGCGCGGTCGAGGGCCGGTTCCGCGCCACCTACTCCCCGAGGAACTCGCGGACGAGGTTCTGGAAGTGGTAGACGCCGTTCTCGCGCTTGGCGGAAAAGCGGCCGGTGTCGTAGGCCCGGGACCGCAGCCCGCGCTGGACCTGCTCGCAGATCACGATGTCCTCCTGCTGGATCTCGTCGGAGAAGGCAATCGTCTGCTGCATCGACTCCCAGCCCGGCCCGCTGCCCGGCTCGGCAAAGAACCACTCGAAGATGGTGAGCGTGCGGTCAGGTCCGAGCGGCAGGATCACGTTGGACGACATGTTGTCCTGGTAGATGTTGAACATCGTGTTCGGGAAGAGCCAGTAATACAGCGCGGAGTCCTCAGCGCCCGGCTGGCGGAGGTAGCGCCGATCGACCCCGATCTCTTCCCCCTGCTTCAGCTCCCGGATCGGGGCGTGCTGCTTGGAGTAGTAGCGAAACTCCTCGACCCGGTAGGCGTCGTAGTCGAGCTCCTTGAAGAGTCGCGGATGCGCGATCGGGAGGTGGTAGCCCTCCAGGTAGTTGTCGACGTACACCTTCCAGTTGCACTCGATGACGTAGTCGCGCCGCTCCACGAGGCGCATGGATGCGACGTCGTAGCCGGCGCGCTCCACCTCCATCGGTATGGCGCCCAGCACCTCCATCAGCGGCGGCGCGTCGTCCGAGAGATTGACGAAGACGTAGGGACCCCATCGGTCCACGCGCACCGGGATGAGCCCGAAGTCCTCCTTGCGGAAGTCCTCCGTCTCGTCCATCTCCGGGCAGGCGCGGAGGGCGCCGTCGAGCCCGTAGGTCCAGCCGTGGTAGCGGCACTGGAGCGACTTGCGGTTGCCGCGCGACAGCGCCACCTGGCCTGCACGGTGGCGGCAGACGTTGTAGAAGGCACGCAGCTGGCCATCGGTACCGTGGGTGATCACGATCGGCTCGTCGAGCACTGTGGCCGGCACGAAGTCACCGATGCGCTGCAGCTCGTCGTAGCGCGCCACCAGCTGCCAGGTGCGCCCGAAGACGAGCTCCTTCTCGCGCTCCAGGACCTCGGCGTCGAGGTAGTAGCGGCTCGGGAGGGTCGCGGCGCGGCTCAGTGGGATCGTCGGCATGCCCGCGAGTCTACCGATGTGCCGGATCCGGCGGCGGCGCGCCCCGGTTTTCTTGCCGCGAAGGGCGCTCGGATGCTACAACCGTGCGATCCACCGACACGACGACCCCGCGCCCAGCGCGGGGCCACGAGGAGATGCCAGACATGACCACCAGGATGCGGGGGCTCGCGATCTTCCCGGTCGCCGCGCTGCTGCTTGCCGCGTGCACCAGCGCCGGTTCCAGCTCGAGCAGCGCGTCCGCCAGCGGCGGAGCGGCCACCTTCTGCGACAGCGCCAGCGGGGAAGACCTGCTCGCCACGATCTGCGACGAGGGCAAGATCCAGATCTCCACCGATCCGAACTACGCCCCGCAGTCGTTCCTCAAGGATGATGGAACCTTCGAGGGCTTCGACATCGATGTCGCGAACGAGATCGGCGCCCGACTCGGCGTCGAGGTCGAGTTCGCCACGCCGTCATTCGACCTGGTGCAGGCCGGCGGCTGGAACGGGCAGTGGGACGTCAGCGTCGGATCGATCACCATCACCGTGGCCCGCAAGGACGTGCTCGATTTCACCGAGCCGTACTACTTCACCCCGGCGCAGCTCGCTGCCTCCACCGAGTCCGGCATCACGACCATCGACGGCTTCGCAGGCGAGAGCATCTGCGTCGGTGCGGCCACCACGTACCTCGACTGGATCAACGGTGACCTCGCCCTGGGCGACGGCTCCGAGTCCGCTCCGGTACCGGATGGCGTCGAGGCGGTCGCGCTCGAGACCGACGCGCTCTGTGCAGAGGCGATCGGCGCCGGACGTGACGAGTTCGCCGGCTGGCTGAGCTCCTCGACCACCGTCCAGCAGGCGATCAACGACGAGGTGCCGATCGTGACCGTGGGCGACGCTGTCTTCTTCGAGCCGCTCGCCGTGGCCACTGACAAGAGTGGCCCAGCCCACGAGCAGCTCCAGGCGGCGCTCGACCAGATCGTGGCCGACATGCACGCGGACGGGACGCTCACCCAGCTGAGCGAGAAGTGGTACGACGGCCTCGATCTGACGAAGGCCGCCGAGTAGCCCCCATCCGCTGAGACGGCGAACGGGACGGGGGCGCACCAGCGTCCCCGTCCTTCCATCTTCAGGCGGATTCGATCCATGAGCGCTGCTGCTGCCCCGCCTCCTGACACCGATACCGGGACCATCGTCCAGCGGGTCGAGGATGCGCGGATGCGCGCTCGGCGTGCCTTCGCGCTGCAGTTCGGCCTGACGTGGCTGGTCCTGCTCGCCTTACTGGGCGGCGCGCTGTGGCTGAGCGGCAACGTCAACCTCGGCTTCATCGCCAGCGCCGGCCCGTACATCGTCCAGGGCGCCGGCCTGACGATCCTGATCTGCCTCTCCTCGATCGTGCTGGCCGTGGTGCTTGCACTGCTCGGAGCGCTGGGGCGCCTCTCCACAAACCCGATCATCAACGGCATCGCCTCCCTCTACGTGTCGCTGGTGCGCGGCACGCCGCTGCTGGTCCAGATCTTCTTCGTGTACCTGGCCTTTCCCCAGCTTGGCCTCACGCTCCCGGTGGTCGTCGGTGGCATCCTGGCCCTCGGCTTCAACTACGGCGCCTACATGACCGAGATCTTCCGCGCCGGCATCCAGGCCGTGCCGCGGGGACAGCGCGAAGCCGCGGAGGCGCTCGGCATGCCGGAGCGGCTCGTCTTCCGGCGAGTGGTCCTGCCGCAGGCGTTCCGGATCGTCATCCCTGCCATCGGCAACGACTTCATCGCCATGATCAAGGACAGCTCCCTGGTGTACGTGCTCGGGGTGCAGGAGCTGCTGTGGCGCGCCTCGACCCTCGGCCGTCGCAACCTTGCCTCGCTCGAGGGGCTGCTCATCGCGGCTGCCGTGTACTGGGGCCTTACCATCATCTTCAGCTTCTTCCAGGACAAGCTCGAGAAGCGCATGGCGCGAGGAGACCGATGACCTTCGACCCCGGTCCCCTGCCGGACCACGGCGAGCGGCCTGCGCCCACGTCGTCCGGCTACCAGGGCACGCTGCCGGGCCATGTGGACGAGGTGATCGTGCGCGCCGCCGGGATCCACAAGTACTTCGGCGGGAACCACGTCCTGCGCGGGATCGACCTCGAGGTCAGACAGCGCGAGGCGGTGATGATCATCGGTCGATCCGGGAGCGGCAAGACGACCCTCCTGCGCTGCCTCAACTTCCTCGAGGAGCCGACGATGGGATCGGTCTGGATCGACGGGGTGGAGGTGGCGGCCGATCCCCTGAAGGCGCGCGACCGCCAGCATCTCGAGCAGATCCGCCAGATCCGGCTGCGCGCCGGGATGCTGTTCCAGGAGTTCAACCTGTTCCCGCACATGTCGGTGCTCGAGAACTGCATCGAGGCTCCACTGCGCGTGAAGGGCGTCGCCCGCGCGGCGGCGGAGGAGCAGGCCGGCTTCTACCTGGAGGTGGTGGGGCTGTCCGACAAGCGGCTCGAGTACCCGGCGCGGCTCTCGGGCGGACAGAAGCAGCGCGTCGCCATTGCCCGCGCCCTGTGCATGGAGCCCAAGATCCTGCTGTTCGACGAGCCCACCTCTGCGCTGGACCCGGAGCTCATCGGGGAGGTGCTGCGGGTCATGGTGGACCTGGCGCACGACGGCACCACGATGATCGTGGTGACCCACGAGATGCACTTCGCCCAGGAGGCCGCGGACCGGGTCGTGTTCATGGAAGAGGGGCGGATCGTGGAGCAGGGGCCGCCCGAACAGGTGCTCGACAATCCCCAGCACGAGGCCACTACGCGCTTTCTGCGGCGCTTCCTCGACCGATAGGCGCCAGCCCCTGCAAGGCGGGACCTTCGTACCGGTGTGGGGTCCGGTGCGGAACGTCACCGTACGGCAGTGCAGACCGAGCTTGTCCACGAACCGCGCCTGGACGTGCCCGCCGCGGGCGCGCATCCACAGGCGGGCGCCCCCGCCAACGCCACGCTCAGCCCACGGTGGATGACCAGTGCCGGCGTCCTGGGAATGGTCGCCGCGGCAGTCGGGTATGCGGTCGTCGCCCAGGTCAGCCTCGTCTTCGTGACGCACCCGCAGAACGTCGCCATCATCTGGCCGCCGGCGGGCATTGCGCTTGGTGCGCTGCTGGTCACCGCGCCGCGCCGCTGGCCGATCCTGCTCCTCGCCCTTGCCGTGGCGGCGGCTGGCGCCCACCTCAACGCCGGCGCGTCCCTCTTCGTGGCGCTCGGGATGGCGCTCGCCCACACGCTCGAGGCACTGCTGGGCGCCGTGCTCCTGCGCCGGCTGGGCGTCACGTCCCTCGCATCGGTGCAGGGGACCGGTCGCTTCTTCGTCGCCGCCGCCCTGGGACCCCCGGCCGTGGCCGGGCTCATCGGCTCGATGGTGGTGGTGAGCGCCGGCGGTGGCCCCTTCATCGGCGCCTGGGTCACGTGGTGGCTGGCCGATGCGGCCGGGATCATGGCCATCACCCCGCTCTTCCTCCTCCGCGCGGGCCAGCTTCGGCTGCCGGGCATCGGCTGGACTCGGATGCTCGAGGGCGCCTCGCTCGAGCTGGCGCTGCTCGCGCTGACGGCGGTCACCTTCTTCGCCCCCACGGATGCCGCTCGCCTCTCTTCCTACCCGATCTTTCTCCTGCTGGTGCTCGCATCCCTGCGCTTCGGCGTCGCGGGTGCTGCGGTGGCAACCTTTCAGGTCGCGCTCATCGCGACCGCCGGAACGGTGCTCGGACACGGGCCGATTGCCGTGCTGAATCCGCTGCTGACGTGGCAGATCGGCCAGGCGCAGATCTTCGTCGCGGTCGTCTTCCTGACCGCCTTCGTGACCGCCGCCGCGGTCGCCGAGCGGCGTCGGGCGGAGCGGATCATCGAGGCCCAGCGAATGGCCGCCGCGGAACGTGCCGCCACCAGCGACCGCCTCGCCGACTTCGCGCGCCAGATTGCCCAGACCCTGGACCAGGAAGCGACCTATCTCCAGATCGCGCAGGCCGCCATGGCCGTCGTGCCGGCCGACATCATCCAGCTCACGGTGGCGGAGGCGCGCGGCGGCGACCATGCCGTGCGGGCCGCCATCGGAGCACCAGGCGCGGTTGGACAGCCGATCGCCGTCGGTGACGGCATCGCCGGTGCCGTGATCCGCGACCGAGTGGCGGTCATCAACGAGCGATCGCTCCCCGCCGACCGTGCCGGCAGTCTCGCCGGGGTCCTCCCCCTCGAACCACTCGCATTCGTCTGTGCACCGATGCTCCGCGACGGCGAGGTGATCGCCACCCTGGGCCTTGCCCGCACGGACATGTCACGCCCCTTCACCGCTCACGAACGCGACGCGCTGGCGATGATGGCCGAGCTGAGTGCCCACGCCATCGGCAACGTCATCGAGTACGCCAAGGTCAGCGACCGCTCCATCCGCGACGAGCTGACCGGCATCCCCAACCGTCGCTACTTCAACCTGGCCTTCGAGCAGCTCGGCGCGCTCCGCGAGCGCCAGGCACCCGGCGCACGGCCGGTCATCGCCGCGATCATGATCGATGTCGACCACTTCGGCGCGGTCAACAAGGAGCGCGGCCACGAAACGGGCGACCGCGTGCTCGCTGCCCTCGGCAGCCTGCTGGCGACGCGTCTGCGGCGGGCCGATATCGTGGCGCGCTACGGCGGGGAGGAGTTCATCGCCATCCTCCCGGGGACCGGGCGGACGGCCGCGGTGCGCCTCGCGGACGAGATTCGGTATGCCTTCGCCGGGCTCGAGATCCTCGGTACCGACGGCGAGCCGATCCACTGCACCGTGAGCGCCGGTGTCGCCGAGGTGGCAGCCGGCCACGGTCCGCTGACTGACCTCCTGAAGACCGCGGACGTGGCGCTCATCATGGCCAAGCGCGCCGGTCGCAATCAGGTCAACGCCGCCTGACTCAGGGGCGGCTGCCGCGCACCCCGTACACCTCAGCGCGTGGCAGGCGCGCTGCCTCGTCCTCCGACCGGATCCGCTTGTCGGATGGCTGGAACGCGACCGGGGTATCGACCGGCTTGCCGCCCTCATGCGCGATCAGCCAGCGCAGCCCGACCTCCGTCAGCTCCGCCCCGCCCGCACTCCCCGGCTCGATGAACGGCAGTGTCACCATCCGACGCTGCGCCAGCCGCTCCAGCGCGAGCTGGATGCGGGCAGGCTCCACGGCCAGCTCGTCGGCCAGCGGGATGAGGTCCACGAAGCGGTTCGGGTAGCGGCGCAGGTGACGGAGGATCACCGCGTCCAGCTGCTCGACGGAGATCGGCGCGTCGGTCGCCTTGGGCAGGGTCGCGGCGGCGGCGGTCTCGGCGGCGGTGGGAGTGATCGACTGCTCGGGCGCGCCGGCAACGGCGGCCCGTTTCCGCCGGGTGCGGGGCGTGGGCTTGGGCGTTGGATCGGTCACGGGCGACAGGATAGCCGGGCCGTCACGGGGTCGCAGGGGTGGAGCGCAGCTCGACCAGCAGCGGGATGCCCGCCACGCGCCGCAGCGCGTCCGGAAGGTGCTCGTCCCAGGCGACCCGCTCCGGCAGCTTCACCTGCCACTCCGCCCCATCCAGGCCGATGACCACCGGGAGCGGACCGGGGCGGCCACGGATGGCGATCTGGAGGGCGGCGAGTGCGGCGTACACCCGATCCGCCGGCGTGCCCGGGGCGAACGCGACGTTGACGGTGCCCTCCACGCCGACCGGCACGGAGAGCAGCGGGACGGCGTCGACGGGCGCCGCCGGCTCGTCGGCCTCGGGTGCGGTCCCCGCTGCAACGGCCACCGAGCCGGCGGCCACGGGCAGCGCAGCGGACTGGACCGCCACAGCGACTGGCGGCTCGGGACGCACGGCCACCGCGGCAGTCCCCGCCCAGACGCCCTGCGCCGGCGGCGGTCCGCCCCGCGTCCCGCGGGCCCGCTGCATCCGATCCCGCTCGGCCGCGAAGCCACTCGGGCCCATGCGGACTGCGTCATCCCACGGCCACACCGATTCGCACAGGATCTGGGCCGTCTCGTCGCGGTGGTCGACGCGGCCGCTGATGAGGACCACCCCGTCGTCCGACCAGGTGGGCGCCGTCTGCTCGAAGACCTTCGGGAAGACGACCACCTCCACCGAGCCCTGCAGGTCCTCGATGGTCGCCACCAGCATGGTCGAGCCGGAGCGGGTCACCACGCGGCGCGAGGACTGGATGATTCCGCCGATGGTGACCCGCGCCTGCTCCGCCTCCTCGGCCAGCTCCCCGGTGTAGGCGGTCACGTACTCGGGCAGCACGTCGGCGATATCGCCGAGGGGATGCTCCGAGAGGTACAGGCCGATGAGCTCCTTCTCCCAGCGCAGGCGCTCGCGGCGCGGGATCTCCTCCCCGCCGTCCAGGAAGCTGACCGCGTCGTCGGCGGCAGGCGCGAACAGGTCGAACAGGGTCGACTGCCCGGCGGCCACGTCGCGCTGGTGGCGCTGCCCCGCCTCCAGCGCCATGTCCAGCGCGCCGAGCAGGGCGGAGGCGGTCCCCAGCGACGCGACTGCGTTGGCCTTGATGAGCGACTCGAGGACCCGCTTGTTGACGGTCCGCAGGTCCACCCGCCGGCTCAGGTCGTCCAGGGAGCGGAACGGACCCGGCTCGTCTCCGCCATCCCGGACCGAGGTGATCGCCTCGATGGCCCCCTCGCCGACGTTCTTGATCGCGGCCATCCCGAAGCGGATGGCCTCCGGCGCGCCAGCGCCATCGGTCTCGACGGTGAAGGGCGCATGCGACTTCTGGACGTCCGGCGGACGGACCTCGATCCCCAGCCGGCGGCACTCGGCGATGACCGCGGCGACCTTCTCCGCGCGACCGGAGAAGCCATTCAGGACGGCGGTCATGAACTCGATCGGGTAGTTCGCCTTGAGGTACGCGGTCTGGTAGGCGATGAGCCCGTAGCAGGTGGCGTGGGCCTTGTTGAAGCCGTAGCGCGCGAACGGCTCGAAGGCCGCGAAGACCTGGTC
>JBDTQJ010000013.1:0-24760 GCA_039932235.1 Chloroflexota bacterium | reverse complement strand
TGGTCGGGGCGAGAGGATTTGAACCTCCGACTTCATCGTCCCGAACGATGCGCGCTACCTGGCTGCGCCACGCCCCGACCGGCTCACGTGCCCGCATCGCGCGGGCTCGGGAAGGTGACCGATGGTAGCAGTCGCACCGATATCGGTCCACAGGCGGCGCAGCCCGTACACTCCGGCCCATGCGCCGATTCCTGCCCAGGCTGAGCGATGACGACTGGGACCTGATCGGCCTCACCCTGTTGATCAAGGTGGGGCTGCTCGTCTTCGGGGTGATCGCCTTCGTGGTCGTCAACGACGAGAAGATCACCGACGCGCACCGCATCCTCGACATCTGGAACCGCTGGGACGCGCCGCACTACCTCGACCTGGCGCGCTACGGCTACAACGCGGATGGTCCCGGCGACGTGCCGCTCTTCATCGTCTTCTACCCGCTCTACCCGTGGCTCACCGGCGCGGTCAATGCCGTCCTGCGCGACCCCGTGGCGAGCGGCTTCGCGGTGACCACGGTTGCCAGCCTCTTCGTGGCGCCGCTGCTGGCGCGCCTGGTCGGGCGGGAGTTCGGCGCCTCCATCGGTCGCAACGCCGCCTGGTTCCTGCTGGTCTTCCCGACCGCGTTCGTGCTGCACATCCCGTACACCGAGGCGGTGTTCATGGCCGTCGTGCTGGGGTCGTTCCTGGCGGCCCGCAACGGCAACTGGTGGCTCGCGGGAATCCTGGGCGCGCTTGCAACCCTGGCCCGGGTCAACGGGCTCATCCTGATCCCGGCGCTGGCTGCCGAGGCGTTCACCGAGTGGCTGACCGACCCCGAGCACCGGCTGCGCGGCGGCTGGCTGTGGATCGCGCTGGTGCCGCTCGGCTTCGCCGTGTACCTGGGCCTCAACCAGGCGGTGTACGGCGACCCGATGCACTTCCTCTTCGTGCAGGAGGACCACTGGTACAAGTCGCTGGCCGCGCCGTGGGTCGGCATCGGGGGCGTGGTCGACAGCATCCTGCACCGTGAGGGCTGGGAGTCGATGATGCTCGGCTGGATGGAGCTGGCCTTCATCGTCCTGGGTCTGGCCGGCACGATCTACGCGGCATTCCGCTTTCGCCCGTCGTGGTTCGTGTGGATGGCCGGCAATTGGCTGCTCTTCGTGAGCACCTCGTTCGTGATGAGCGTGCCGCGCTACGCGCTGACCCTCTTTCCGCTGTTCGCGTGGTTCGCGATCGCCGGCCGCTCGCCACCGTGGTGGATGGCCATCACCTTCATGTCGCTGATCATGCTGGGACTGTTCGCCAGCCGGATGGCGGTGGGCGCATGGGCCTTCTGACCCGGCTCTCGCTGGTGCTCGTCCTGAGCGCATGCGCGGCACAGACCGATGCGCCTGCGGCGGCCTCCCCGTCCTTCCTGGCGACGCCCGCCAGCGTCGAGGCGGTGACCCTGTCCGATGGCTCCGTCGCCCGTGCCTGGGGCGACGGGCCGTACGGGGTGGTGCTCATCGGCGGACCGTGGGACGCGGTTGCCGTGGAGCTGGCCCGGCACGGGATGCGCGCGCTGGTGCCGGATGAGGCGACCGCGGATGTGCTGCGTGCCGCCATCGGCGACCTCCACGGGGTCGGGATCGAGCGGGTGGCGGTGGTGGCCGTGGATGCCGGGGTGCGCGCCGCGTTCGAGGTCGGCACGGACGAGCCGGACCAGGTGGACCAGCTGATCACCCTCTCGGCCGTCGGCAACGTCAGCCCGCTCGGCGATTTCCCGAAGCTCTTCGTGGCGTCGCGGGACGAGCCTGCGGCCGGCGCGGCCACCGAGATGGCGGACCGGGCGGCCGGCGAGTGGAACGTGGAGCTGCTGGTCCCCGGCGGCGCCAGCGGGCTGGCGATCCTCGACGGTCCCGGAGCGGACGCGCTGCTCGACGGGATCCTGCGCCGCCTCGAGGAACGGCGCTAGACACAAACAGTGTCCCGAAGGAACCGTCGCAACCGTTGATGTGATCTCCGGTCGGCTGACTGCCCCTTCGGGACGACCACAGTATCGGCGGCGGTGCGGCGGGCCGGCAATCCCCTTTCTCCACGAGATTCGCGCCGTTTCGGGGAGTTATCCACACGGGATCCCCGAGGGGTCAGCCCGGACCGATGCGTCCCGGATGCGACGGCTCCGCCAGGCGCCCGGAGTTGACCCGTCGCCGCGCCCAGGCCAGGTGCGGCGAGAGACGCAGGAGCAGGTCGCGCCACGCACGGCGCCACGGGCCGCGAGGGACCATGAAGCGCATCGTGGCGTCGGTCACCGCCAGGTTCTCGGTGGCCACCGCGCGCCGCTCCCTGTCGTACGTGTCGAGGAGCGCGTCCCCCGCCTCCTTGCGCAGGACGGCACGCAGCTTCACCGCCAGGTCCTCCGCGTCGCCGACCCCGGAGTTGAGGCCGCGCGCGCCGAATGGCGACATGACGTGCGCCGCGTCGCCGGCCAGGAACACGCGTCCCACGCGGAACGTCGCGGCCAGTCGCTGGCTGAATCGGTAGCCGGTGAGCCAGACGAGCTCGTACGGGGCATGCGGACCGATGACGGCGCGGATGCGCCGCTCCAGGCCGCCATTGGCGAGCTCGGCATCGGCATCGGTCTCCGGGGGGACCTGCCAGTCGATGCGCCAGGTGTCATCCGGCTGCGGATGGATGAGCACCTGGCGGCCGGGGTTCCACGGCGGGTCGAAGTAGAACCGCCGCTCGTTGGGGAAGGGAAGGTCAACGCGCACATCCGCGATCAGGAAGCGGTCCTCGAAGGTATGACCCTCGAAGGTCAGACCGATGGCGTGGCGGACCGCCGAATGGGCACCATCGGTCCCGACCGCGTAGGTCGCGCGCTCGACGCTGCCGTCCTCGAAGGTCAGGGTGACCTCGTCGTCCTGCGCGACGTCGGCCAGGCGGCGACCCCACTGGACGGGCACGCCGAGCTCGTCGAGGCGGTCGAGGAGGAGCGTCTCGACCTCGGTCTGGCTGATGTTGACGAACGGCGGGAAGCGGTCGCTGCCGGCGGTCGGCAGGGTGACGCTGAAGAGCTCGCGGTCGCGGAAGTAGGTGCGCCCGATGCGCCACTGGACCCCGCGCTCGGCGACCCGCTCGCCGACTCCCAGGCGACCCCAGATGTCGAGCGTCTCGCGCTGCATGCACAGCGCCTTCGACCCCTCGCCGACATGGGCGGGCGCGGCATCGAAGATCGTGACCCGCACGCCCTGCTGCGCCAGGCGGCCGGCCAGCGTCAGGCCCACCGGCCCGGCGCCGACGACCGCGACCTCAGTCCTGGAGGGCGTTCCAGACCTCTCGGTCACGCTCGGCGGTCCAGATACGGGGATGATCGATGCCGTCGAGCTCGTCCCACGCACGCTGGACGTTGAACGGCATGGTGTGCTCGAAGATCGGGAAGCCCGCATAGCGTGGCGCCAGCTCCGCATGGACCGATGCGAACGCCTCCTTGAGGCTGCCGCCCCGGTCGCGGACCGCGCGGGTGCCGTCGAGGGTGGTGCGCAGGAAGGCCCGCGTGTCGTCGATGGCCTGGCTCACGTCCGCGTCGCGCACCACCGGCCCGCGACCGCCGACCAGCTGCTTCGCTCCGAGTGCGGCAACATTGTCGAGTGTGGTGGTCGACCAGTCGGCGACGTGCGCGTCGCCCATGTACGGCGCCGCCTGCGCCTCCACCAGGTCGCCGGCGAACAGGATCCGCTCCTCGGGGAGCCACACGACCAGGTCGCCGGTGGTGTGGCCACGACCGAGGTGGCGCAGCTCGACGGTGCGGTTGCCGAGGTCGAGGGTCAGGCTGCCCTCGAAGGTGTCGGTCGGCCGGGTCAGCCCGGGAATCGACTCGGCGCCCAGGAAGAGGCGCGGCATGCGGCCCTGCTCGCTCGCCCAGTCCTGCTCCCCGCGCTCCTCGATGAGCGCCGCGGTCGCCGCCGTGGCGATGATGCGGCGGGCCCTGAAGGCGCTAGCCCCGAGGGTCCGCACCGCGTGGTAGTGGGTCAGCACGAGGTCGCCGAAAGGCAGCTGGGTGCGGGTCCGCAGCTCGTCGATCCAGCGCTGCGCCATGACGGGCGTGGCGCGCGCCTCGATCGCCAGGACGGCATCCGTGCCGACGATGGCGCCGACGTTCGGGTCGCCCTGGGCGGTGAACGCGTACACGCCCTCGGCAAGCTCTTCGAGGGTCGCCTCCTTCTCGGCGAGGTCGGCGGACGAGGCGAACGGCTTGCTGCTCATCGGTCGATTGTAGGCGCCTACCGGCCCGGCGTACCCATGGAGCAGCCGTTCGATGTGAGCGCTCAGGGGTTTACGAAAAGCACGACGCGCCCTCTTTGAGCGTTCCCACCAAGATGGCCACTGGGGAGCTCTCGCCAGTGGACGAGGCAAGGTCGCCTCGGGAATCAAGGCTGAGGGCGGTCCCCGCCGCGATGCCTCCGACGTTCGGGGGCGCCGTGCATCGCTGCCGGATGGTCGGAGTGCCGGCCGGCCCCCAAATCTGCCGCGCCGAGCATGAGCCCGGCTCCCGGCACGCGCCCGCGAAATCGGCCTCGGGCAAGCGGGCGAACTGGGACCTTCGGTCGGTGCCCGGCCATGCCACCGGTCGCGTACAATCGCGGCCAATTTCGCCCGCGCGGCGCCCCATCGGGCACGAACGCCCATCCAGTGCAGGAATCATCGCCCTTTGGTCATGGCCGACTATCGATTGACGCACCTCGAGATGCTCGAGGCCGAGTCCATCCACATCTTCCGCGAGGTCGCGGCCGAGCTCGAGCGGCCGGTGCTGCTCTTCTCGGGCGGCAAGGACTCGATCGTGATGCTGCGCCTCGCCGAGAAGGCGTTCGCCCCGGCGCCGATCCCCTTCCCCGTGATGCACGTCGACACCGGGCTCAACTTTCCGGAGGTCATCAATTTCCGCGACAGGCGGGTCGCGGAGCTCGGTCTGCGTCTGATCGTGGCGTCCGTGCCGGACGCCATCGCCGCGGGCGCCGTACACGCCGAACCCAACGGATCTCGCAACCGGATCCAGACGCCGGTCCTCCTGGCCGCGGTCCGCGAGCATCGGTTCACCGCGCTCTTCGGCGGCGCTCGACGAGACGAGGAGAAGGCGCGTGCCAAGGAGCGGATCTTCTCGTTCCGTGACGAGTTCGGCCAGTGGGATCCCAAGAACCAGCGCCCTGAGCTGTGGAGCCTCTACAACGGTCGCGTCCACCTCGGTGAGTCGATCCGCGTCTTCCCGCTCTCGAACTGGACCGAGCTCGACATCTGGCACTACATCGGTGGCGAGAAGCTCCCCATCCCAGCGCTGTACCTCGCCCGCGAGCGCCAGGTCTTCGAACGGGACGGGATGCTCTATGCCGTCAATGAGCTTTCTGTACCGCGCGACAGCGAGCCGGTGTTCTCCGCCACGGTGCGCTACCGCACGATGGGCGACGCGAACCTCACCGCGGCAGTGCGCTCGGAGTCCGCAACCGTCGAACAGGTGATCGAGGAGATCGGGGCCACGCGCCTGACGGAGCGCGGCGCCACCCGCGCCGACGACCGGATCAGCGAAGCGGCGATGGAAGACCGGAAGAAGGAGGGGTACTTCTGATGGAGCTCCTCCGCTTCGCCACGGCCGGATCCGTGGACGATGGGAAGAGCACGCTCATCGGTCGTCTCCTCTACGACACGCGGCAGATCTTCGCCGACCAGCTGGAGGCGGTGGAGCGCACCAGCCGCGAGATGGGCAACGAGTACACCAACCTGGCGCTACTGACCGACGGTCTGCGCGCCGAGCGAGAGCAGGGCATCACGATCGATGTCGCGTATCGGTACTTCGCCACACCGAGGCGTAAGTTCATCATCGCCGACACGCCGGGGCACGTGCAGTACACGAGGAATATGGTGACCGGCGCCTCCACCGCCGACCTTGCGGTCATCCTCGTCGACGCCCGCAAGGGAATGGTCGAGCAGAGCCGGCGCCACACCTTCCTCGTCACCCTGCTGCGCGTGCCGCACGTCGTCGTTGCCATCAACAAGATGGACATGGTCGATTTCAGCGCCGACGTCTACGACCGCATCCGGGACGAGTTCGTCTCGTTCGCCGCCAAGCTCGAGATCCCGGACCTGACGGTCGTCCCAATCTCCGCCCTTCACGGAGACAACATCGTCACGCCATCCGAGCGGCTCGGCTGGTACGGCGGGTCGACGCTGCTCCACCATCTCGAGAACGTGCACGTCGCCAGCGACCGAAACCTGATTGACGTCCGCTTTCCGGTTCAGTACGTGATACGCCCACAGTCATCACGCCTGCCCGACTACCGCGGCTATGCCGGGACCGTTGCTGGTGGCATCCTCAAGCCAGGCGACGACGTGGTTGCATTGCCGAGCGGCCTCATGTCCACCATCGCCGCCATCGAGACTGCCGACGGCGAGGTCGAAGAGGCATTTCCGCCCATGTCGGTCGTTGTCCGTCTGGCCGATGACCTCGACATCTCGAGGGGTGACATGCTGTGCCGGCCCCACAACGCGGCGGTAGCCGCCCAGGACATCGACGCGATGGTTGCCTGGATGTCCGAGAGTCCGATGCATATCGGCCAGCAGCTGGCCATCAAGCACACGACCCGTTCCGGCCGCGCCGTGGTCCGCGAGCTCCAATATGGTCTCGACGTCAACACCCTCCACCGCGACGTATTGGCTTCCGCCCTTCGCATGAACGAGATCGGTCGCGTGCGGCTGCGCACGACGACACCCTTCTTCGTCGACAGCTATCGGCGCAACCGGACGACCGGGTCGTTCGTCCTGATCCACGACTCAACGAACGAGACCGTTGGCGCCGGGATGGTCATCGGGAACGACTGACGGCCGGGTCAGAACGGAAAGACGAGCGGAATGAGCAGGAGCTCCAGGACCAGGCAGCTCAGCGTGAGCGGGATCCCGATGCGCGTGAAATCGGTGAATCGGTAGCCGCCGAGCGCGTAGACCATCAGGTTGGTCTGATAGCCGATCGGCGAGAGGAACGAGAGGCTGGCGGCGAAGGTCACCCCGATTACGAACGGCCGCACGTCGAGGCTCTCCGCCGCTGCCGCGGCGAGTGCCACGGGGAACATGAGCGCGGCCGCAGCATTGTTGCTGAGGACCTCGGTCAGGATCATGGTGGCGATGATCACGCCGGCCAGCAGTCCGACCGGGCCGAGCGGCGCGAGGGCCCCGGCGAGCCCTTCAGCGATCAGCTCGGCAAGGCCGGACGATCCGACAGCAGCGCCGAGCCCGAATGCCGCGCCGATCAGGACCACGATGTTCAGGTCGACGGCCTGCCGCGCCTGACGCACGTTCAGCACGCGGGTAAGCAGGAGGGCGACAACGGCGGCCAGGCTGGCGTGAAGGATCGTCAGCAGCCCGGTGCCGGTGAGCGCGATGAAGAGGGCGCCGATCGCCAGCACAACGCCGCGCTTGTGAGGGCGTTGCGGGATTGCACTCGAGGCGGGAGCGATGAGCAGGAAGTCGCGGCCATGGCGCCAACGCACCCCGAACTCCGGATCCGCCAGCACGAGGAGGGTGTCGCCGAGGCGCAGGGTGACGTCGCCTAGCTTCTCCTCCATCCGTTGGTCGGCGCGGTAGATGGCCAGCACGGCTGCATTGAAGCGCGCCCGAAAGCCGATGCTGCGCAGGGTGCTACCCTCGCCGGCGAGGTCCGGACCCACGACCGCCTCGTGGAAGGCGTGGCCGCTCGAGCCGAGCGCGTTGATGTGCTTAGCCTCCGCCCACGAGAGACCGGCCATGCGCTGCAGGTCGATGACGCGGTCGACGCGACCAACGAACGTCAGCAGATCGCCTCCCTCCAGGCGGTGATGCGGCGGGACTGGCGCGGTCATGATTCCGCTCCGCTCCACCGCCACCAGGTAGACGCCCGCCAAGTGCCGCAGGCCGGCCACTTCGACGGTGCTCCCGCCGACGGCACCGCGCTTCTCGACCCGCATGGTGACAGTGAACTCCCGCCCGCTGCCGCCGGCCGGCTGCCGGACGCCCCGCTGCGGCAGCAGCCACGGCACGGCGACCACCAGCACGGCGCACCCGCCCAGCACGATCGGCACCGCCACCGGCGTGAGCTCGAACAGGGCTAGGGGCGGCAGGCCGGCTTCCGCCAGGAGGCCGGAAACGGTCAGGTTGGTGGACGTGCCGACGGTGGTGAGCACCCCCCCCAGGATGGCGATGTAGCTGACCGGCAGGAGGAAGCGCGACGGGTCCAGCCGCCTCCGTTGGGAGACATCCATCACCGCCGGAACGGTCATCGCGACGAGCGTCGTGTTGTTGATGACCGCTGAGAGGGCCGCCAGTGGGAAGACGATCCGGGAAATGATCCCGCGCGTAGACTTGACCGTGCCGAACAGCTGCTGCACGACCGGCTGAAACGCCCCCGAGACGTCGACCGCGCGCGCAAAGATCAGCAGGCCGGTCACCACGATGGGCGCCTCGTTGCTGAAGCCGGAGAACGCCTGGTCGCCATTGATCACGCCGAGGAGGAACAGCACGATGTCGGCGCCGAGGACCGCGAGGGCGGGTGGCCAGAGCTCGCGGGCGAGCGTAACGATGAGGGCGACGATCACGATGCTGGTGGCCAGCATCGGCCATTCGAACATCAGGCGGCGCTCACGCGAGGTAGCCCTTATGCCGGGCACGATCGAGGATACGGGCGGCACCGTCCCGTGGCGTCTCAGCACCATCGCTGCGGACTTCCGCGTCCGGGTCGAGCGGCGGCTCGTAGGCATCGTCGAGGCCGGTGAACTGCTGGATTTCGCCGGCCCGTGCACGCCGGTAAAGGCCCTTGACGTCGCGCGCCTCGAGGACGGCAAGTGGCGCGGTGACGTATACCTCTACCATCCGGCCCAGCCGCTCCCGCACCTCGTCCCGCGTCGCCCGGTAGGGGCTTATGGCCGCCACGACGGCGATGACCCCATTGCGCGCCAGTAGTTCGCATACCCAACCGATGCGGCGCACGTTTGTGTCGCGGTCCGCGCGGCTAAAGCCGAGCTCGGATGAGAGATTTGTTCTCACCACGTCGCCGTCGAGCACCTCGACGAGATGGCCAGACGCACGCAGCTCGTCGGCAAGCACCGTCGCGATCGTGCTCTTGCCGGCGCCCGACATGCCGGTCAACCAGATCGTAAAGCCGGCGCTGCGTGTCGATTGGCTCGAGGTGATGGCCGTCACGCGCGCCATGCTACCCAATGACCCGCCTCGCCGGGCCCGTGTGGCGTATCGAGCCTGCTGGCCCTACCATGGGCGATCCATTCCTCCCGTGCGGCCCCACGGGCTCTCCCTCTGCCAACCCACCGAGATGCTCTGCCATGCACCCAGCTCAGGAGCCGGACGCTCCCGCGTTGTCCCCCGCCACTCCGGCCGCGGCGCTCATCGATTTGCTCCGCCGCGCCAGCCACGTCGCCGCCGTCTGCCATCGCAACCCGGACGCGGACACGATCGGCGCTGCGGTCGCCGTGGTGCGCGTTGCGCGGGCGATGGGCACATCGGCGGAGCTGGTGGCGCTCGACGCGATACCGCGACCATTCGATTTCCTCACCGCAGGCGTCCCGGTGAGGCGCCGCCCTTCCGCGAACCCTGATGTGGTGGTCGTGTGCGACGCCGCGAACCTCGATCGGATCGGTGACGACGGGGCCCGAGCGCCATGGCTCAGCGGCGCGCGGATTGTCAACATCGATCACCACGTCACCAATGACGGCTACGGCGATCTGCGCCTTGTGGATACCTCCGCGGCGGCGACCTGCGAGGTGCTGGCGCTGGCGCTGACCTCGGCGGGGGTGGACCTGGACGCGGCCACGGCGAGCGCCCTCCTGGCTGGCATCGTTCGCGATAGCGACGGCTTCAGCACCAGCCAGACCTCGCCAACCACCCTGCGCCTCGCCGCTTCGCTGGTGGAGGCGGGTGCCGTGCTCCAAGAAGTCCACCAACAGGTGCTTTCGGGTCTTCCACCGCGTGCGCTGCGCCTGTGGGGCATGCTGCTGGAACAGCTGCAGGCGGCCGCCGACGGCCGTGTCGTGTCGACGATCCTGCGTCGGCGAATGCTGGAGCTGACCGGCGCGGAGGACCACCAGGCGGACGGGGTGGTAGAGCATGTCGCACGCAGCCCGGGTGTTGACGTCACGATCCTGCTGCGCGAGATGGCCGACGGCCGCACCCGCGTCAGCGTGCGCACGGGAGACTCCGTCGACGCCACGCGCCTGGTCGCCGCGATGGGTGGCGGCGGCCACGCCCGACGCGCCGGGGCGATCACCGACCTGCCGGCCGACGCCGCCAGGGATGCTGTCGTGGCCCAGGCGGAGCGCCAACTCCGCAAAGAAGCCTAGGGGCCGCCTACCACGCGGTCCAGCCGCCGTCGATCGCCAGCACCTGACCCGTGACGTAGGCCGATGCGTCCGACGCCAGGAAGGCGACCGCACCTTTGACGTCCTCCTCGGTCGCCATGCGGCCCATTGGCGTTAGCCGCTCGTAGCGCTCCACGAACGCGGCATCCTGGCCGCGAGCGACACCGCCGGGCGCGATGGCATTAACGCGGACGTCGGGAGCCAGCACGGTGGCGAGGTAGCGCGTCAGCTGGATCAGACCGCCCTTCGTCGCGGCGTAGGCAGCGGGGTTGCCCATGGTGGTGCCGGCGTAGAGGTTGAGATTCGGGCCGACCAGCCCATAGATGGACGACACGTTCACCACTGACCCGACCCGGTGCTCGGCCAGCGCATCGCGCGCGGCGTGGACGAGGCTGAACGCGGCCGTCAAGTTGACGTCCATCGCGGCGTGCCACGCCTCGATGCTCTGCTCGGCGAAGGGCACGGCGTAGCCCGATCCCCCGCTGGTGCCCGTGAGGGCCGCGTTGTTGACGAGGATGTCGAGCCGGCCAAATGCCTCGCGCGCGGCGCGCACCAGCGTCGCGGCCGCACCTTCGTCGGTCAGGTCGAGGTCGATCGCCACGGGCGCGGCGCCGCCCGCTGCCGCCACCTCGGACGCCGCCGCCTCGACGGCCGCGGGATCGCGGTCCACCAGCACCAGAGAGGCTCCCATCTCGGTCAGCCCGGCGGCGATCGCG
This sequence comes from Chloroflexota bacterium, assembly GCA_039932235.1. Classification (GTDB taxonomy): domain Bacteria; phylum Chloroflexota; class Limnocylindria; order QHBO01; family QHBO01; genus JAICQM01. Next base: position 13,704 of record JBDTQJ010000013.1, on the reverse strand, counting down.
CGGCCCAGGTGGCCGCCGGCGCCGGTGATAAGCGCCACCCGGCCATCCAGCCGCTGCAGCTCGGCGAGCGACCGCATCAGGCAGCGTCACCCGAGCCGAGCCACGGCAGCCGCACCAGGCCGGCGCTGACCAGCGCGTCGAGCTGCGCAAACTCGTGCGCATCGTCGATCGAATATCCGCGTGCCTCGGGGATCTCGACGCCCAGGTGCGGACCGGCGTCGAGCCACGCGCCCGGCGCCGAGCGCAAGAAGGACGTGCGCCACAGGTAGAACGCGCCGTTGACCCGGAGGAACCGCGGGACATCCTGGCGCCGGTCGCGGTGCTCCGCACCCGGCGCGCGCGCAAGGTGCCCGTCCAGCTGAACCACGCCCACCCAGAGCGGGTTGAAGTACGGCTCGGAGACCGCCACCGCGCCGACCGCCGACGGGTCGGCCGCTAGACGCTCGGCGGCGGTCTCCAGGTCCGCGGGAAGTCGGCATGGACTGGTCGGATCCAGCAGCAGGACCGATGCGTAGGCACGCCCTTCGGCTTTCTCGACCTCGCGGAGGGTGTGCTGGAGAACCGGCATCATCGGCGTGTCGTCGGTGGCCAGCACTGCCGGCCGCAGCTCGGGGACGTCCGCGCCGTGGTCGCGGGCGACCTGCGCGATCTCCCGGCTGTCGGTGGACACCACCGTTCGGTCGATGAGCTCGGTCATTGACGCGCAGCGCAGCGAGTGGACGAGGAGTGGCAGGCCGGCCAGCGGACGGATGTTCTTGCCGGGCAGCCCGCGCGACCCGCCGCGGGCTGGAATGACCGCCAGCATCGGCCGCAGAGTCGTCACCGGGTTCGCATCAGTCACCTGCCTGCACCGCCTCCCACGCGCCGCGGTCGCTCGAGCGCCGGGCGGCGTCGCATACCGCCAGGGCCATGATGCCGTCTCGGAGGCTGGCCAGCGGCCCGGGATCGCGCCCCGCCACCGCGCGAAGGAAGGCACGGTCCTGCTCCGTGACCATGCGCTCGCGGGCTTGCCGGAATCGGCGGCTGCGGCTCGACCCGTCGGCGAGCGCGAGTTCCACGCGCTGCGCGATCCCGTCCCAGCGCAGGCTGCCGAGCGCACCGTCCGCGACCATCGTCCGGCGCCTCGGCTGCGTGAGGTAGTCGAGCCGCATGCTCACCTGGGGACCGGAGGGCGCGGTCCATGCGAGATCGGCGCTCTCCTCGGCCTGGATGCCTAGGCGGCCGGTGGTGGCCAGCTGCCCGCGCACGCGTGCGGGTGCGCCGAAGATCCAAGTCGCATAGTCCACCTCGTGGATCAGGTCGCGCAGCACCCCGCCCTCGTCGGCGCGTGCGCTGTAGCCGCTCCGGTGGTCTCTCCCCGGCCGCCAGTCCGGAAGGTGGGTCTGACACTCGATGCGCACGGCGTGCACGGCGCCGATGTCCGGCAGCCACTCGATGAAGGCGGCGAGCGCTCGCTGGAAGCGCAGCACACAGCCGACGAAGACCCGTCGCTCCGCCCCGTCGACGGCGAGCAGCGCACGCGCCGCGTTCGCGTCCACGGCCAGTGGCTTTTCGACCAGCACCGACGCGCCGCGCGCGAGGGCATCGAGGGTGTCGGCGACGTGGCGCTTCGTGTCGGTTGCCACGATCACCGCGAGCGGCGAGCCGGCGGCGGTCACGGCTTCGGGCGCGGGCTCACGGGCGGGCCACGCCGCCAACTTGTCGACCCCGGGCATGCCGCGCAGGGCGTCGAGGTGCTGGCGTCCCATTGAGCCGGCGCCGCGGACGATAACGGTGGTCGCTGGCATCGGAGCAGTCTAGCCCCGCGCGCCCGCTGCGCCGTCTTCGCCGAGCGCAAGTGAGCGGATCAGCCTCGCCGCTCGTTCGGATGCACGCCCGTCGAGCGGGCCGAGCCGATCGGCGAGCGTGCTCCGGGCGCGATCCACGGCCTGCCGCGCGTGGCCCGCGTCCCTGAGGCCAGTTGCGGCGGCGGCGGCGGCCTGCTCGTCCGCGACACCCGTGGAGAGACCCTCGGCGGCGAAGTCGACCGGCGCCACGCCGCCGGGGTTCACGGTGATCGACGGTATGCCGGCGATCGCCGCCTCCATCACGGAGTTCGACCATCCCGTCAGCACGACCCACGCCTCGGCGAGCGCCGCGTGAAGACCGGTACGCGCCATCGTGACGTCCAGCGCCGGGGGGTTCGGGTTCTCGGCCATGAGCCGCTCCATCGTCCCGGGCGGCTCCGCGGGATGCGGGACGACGAGCAGCGCGCTGCCGGTCGCGCGGGCGGCGGCCTGCGCGGCGCGGTACGTGGCGGCGAGCACCTCAGCGGTCATGCGACCGGTGACGTACTGGGCAGCGAAGACGACGGCGCGCCGCGTTCCCGGGAGCGGCGGCGCGGGCGCGTTGCCGACCAAGGGGTCGAATCGAGGTGCGCCGATCTCATGGATCCGTTCCGCCGCGATGCCGGCGCGTTCCATCACCGCCCGCGCTCGCGGTCCGTAGACGGCGAATGCGTCGTAGCCCGCCCCCGTGATGGCAACCGCGTCGGCCGCCTCCGCGTGCGGCAGGTCGAGCGTGGGGATCCCGGCGCGCCGTGCGACCGCCGGAATGATGCGTGCCCAGGTCCCCACCTCGTCGAACGAGACGAGGAGGCAAGGCCGGTATCGGCGGACGACGGACTCGACGCCCACGGCGCCGGCCGCGATGCGCGGCAGCTCGCGTCGGGCAAACGCCGCCACGCCCGCCGGGACGTTCGACGACGGACGGATGGCGCGCACGGTGAGCTGATGCCCGGCGAGCGCAGCCACGAGGCGCGGATCCATCACCTCGAAGATCGCCGGGGCCCCCATCGGGCCGGCAGGTTGGGCCGCGCTCGCCGCCGGTCCGATCCGAACCGCCAGCAGCGGAGGACCGCCCAGTGCGCGCAGCTCCGTCTCGATGCGCGCGAGCGCGTCGAGGTGCACCTGCTGGCGTACGAGTGCCACGACCGCGCCGCGCGGGGCACCCCCGCGCGCCAGCGCCGCCAGGCCGGCGCCGCCGATCGCCGCGATGCGTCCCCATGCGCGTACCTCGTCGACGATTCCCACCCTCGATGGGGACAGTTCGTCGTCGCGCAAACGGAAGAACAGTTGCTGCTCCAGGGCGGAGCCGAGATCGGCGCCGCGAATCGCGAGTGCACCCGGCGAGTGGAGGCGCAGCTGCGCCACGTGGCCCGCAGCGACAAGCCGAGCCGCCGCATCCGGGTTCCGCCCTGTCTCGCCCGTGGTCGTCACTGCCGTCTCGTCAGACGAGGGGGAGCCGAACGACGCGGGCATCACCGATTCCCCCCGACGCGCGGATAGCCGCCAGCACCGCATCGTCGATCGGGTCGTCGACGGAAACGAACATCATCGCCTCCCCGCGCTCCGACAGCCGCGACAGCTCCAACGATGAGATATTGACACCGGCACCGGCGAGGAGCGTCCCGACAGCGCCCACGATGCCCGGCCGGTCATCATGCCGCGTCACGAGGATCAGCCCGCTCAGCTCGGCGTCGATCGCGAATCCGTTGACTCGCGCCAGGTGCGGGCGGCCATGAGCGGTCGATCCGGCCAGCACCACGGCCGGCGAACCGCCGGCGGGCCCGACGCCGAGCTCCACCAGCGAGGCCCACGGCTCCGTCGTCGGCGTCCGCGTCTCGCGTACCGTCAGCCCGCGCTCGCGGGCGACTAGATCGGCGTTGACCGCGTTCACCCGCTGGTCTGTGATCGCCTCCAGGATACCGGCCAGCGCCGCCGTTCGGATCGGCGCGGTCTCGGCCGCGGCGATCTCCCCTGCGTAGGTCAGCGACAGCCCGTCGAAGGCGTCGGGCGCGAGCTGGCGGGCAAGGATGGCGAGCCGCCGTCCGAGCTCGACGTACGGCCGGAGGCGTGGCGCTGTGTCCGGGGCGATGGACGGCGCGTTGACCGCGTAAGGAGGCGTGACGCCGCTCAGCGCCAGCACCACCTGTTCCGCCATCTCCACGCCCACCCGGTCTTGAGCCTCGCTGGTAGACGCGCCGAGGTGCGGGGTGAGCACTAGGTTTGGCGCAGCGCGGAGCGGGTTGTCGGCAGCCATCGGCTCGGCGGTGAAGACGTCCACCGCCGCGCCACCGAGGTGACCGGAGTGGAGCGCGTCGGCCAGCGCCTGCTCGTCCACGATTCCACCGCGGGCCACGTTGAGCACGACCGTGCCCGGCTTGGTCGCCTCCAGCTGCGCCTGACCGATGAGGCCGCGCGTCTGCGGGGTAAGCGGAGTATGGACGGTGATGATGTCTGAGCGGTGGAGCAGCTCCGGGAAGCCGACCAGCTTGGCGCCGAACTCGGCGGCCTGGTCCTCGGTCACGTACGGGTCGTTGGTGAGGACGCGCATCTCGAAGCCGGTGGCGCGACGTGCCACCGCGCGTCCGATCTTGCCGAGGCCGATGATCCCGAGCGTCTTGCCCCGCAGCTCGTGGCCGGTGTAGCGGCCGCGCTCCCACTCGCCTGCCCGGATCGACGCATTGGCGTCCGGGACGTGGCGCACCAATGACAGCATCAGCGCCATCGTGTGCTCGGCGGCGGCGATGGTGTTGCCGGTGGGTGCGTTGATGACCATCACACCGGCACGGGTGGAGGCCTCGACGTCGATTCGGTCGATCCCCACGCTGGCAACGCCGACCACCGAGAGGCGTGGCGCGGCGGCGCCGAGCAGCTCGGCGTCGACGCGCGTCTGCGAGCGGACGACCAGAGCATCCCAGCCGCCTCTCTCGCCCAACAGGTCGAGCACCGCCGGGCGCGCGAGACCGAGTTGCACGCTCGTATCGTGCGCCCGGGTGAGGAGGTCGATCCCGGGCTGGGTGACCGGCTCGAGGACGAGAATGCGGGCCATCTAGCGGAAGTGCTCGGCGAAATCGGCCTGCGCGCGCTCGAAGTCCTCGAGGTGACCGATGTCGAGCCAGTACTCGCGGATCGGGAAGGCCCTGAGCATGCCACCGCGCTGCAGGATGCGGTCGGCGAGGTCGGTCATGTCGAGCCGCTGTCCAGGGGTGATGGTCGCCAGCAGCTCCGGCGCCAGGACGTAGATGCCGGCGTTGATGAAGTGATGCGTGGTCGGCTTCTCGACCAGCGAGGTGACCCGCTCGCCGTCCACCTCGACCACCCCGTACGGCACCTCGACGTCGTACTCCCGCACACACATCGTCATCTCGGCGCCGGTGCGGACGTGGAACTCGACCAGCTGCCCGAAGTCCACCTTGGTGAGGATGTCCCCGTTCATGACCACCACGGGGTCGGCTGGTGCGTCGGGGAGCAGGCTCAGTGCGCCGGCGGTACCCAGGAACGCATCCTCGCGCAGGTACTCGACGACGACGCCCAGCCGCGCCCCGTTGCCGAAATGCTCCTCCACCTGCGCGGCGCGGTAGTTGACCGACAGGAAGAAGCGGCGGAACCCGTGATCGGCGAAGGCCTCGATGATCGTCTCCAGTAGCGCCCGGCCGCCGACGCGCAGCAGGGGCTTCGGGAGCTCCTCGGTAAGCGGTCGGAGCCGCTTGCCGAGCCCGCCGGCCATGATGACCACCGCGTTCGGGCGGTCCGGCGTCGTGCCGTCGTCGAGCAGCTCGAGCCCCGCCGGGCGTCCGTCACCGTCGATGAGCGGCAGCTGGCGCACCCGGGCGTCACGCATCGCGCGATGCGCCTCGTTCCGTGCGACCCCGGCGGGTCGCGTCGTCGGAGTGCCATGCATCGCCGCCGCAACCGGCCCGTCGAGCGGTCGCTGGGCCAGGATCCCGCGCCGCACGTCGCCGTCGGTGACCGTCCCGACCAGCCGGCCCGCGCCGTCCACCACGAGCAGGATCTGGAGGCCCGTGGCGTCGAGCGCCGCAATCGCCTCGAGAAGCGGCGTGTCTGCCGGCACGACGGCGTCGCGCCAGCGGTCGGTCATCGGTCAGCCTCCGGGAGCTCGCCGGTGTCGACGAGCTCATCCGCCGCGTACGCCCGCGACGCGGTGCGGGAGAGCAGCTGCGTCAGCCGCATCGGCGATATGCCGGTACCGGGGCGCTTGACCGCCACGTTGGCCGCGCTGAAGGGCTCGCCGGCTGTGATCGGCGTGGCGGCCACAAGGCTCTTGCGCGCGACCGCCAGGTTGGGCAGCTCGGATGGGCTGGGGCGCTTGACGCCGTCGCCGAGGGCCGCCTCGACGGTCCGCACCGTGGCCACCAGCTCGGCAAGCTCTGCCGGCTCGAGTGACGCGGGATGATCCGGTCCGGGGAGCGTGCGATCGGTGGTGAAATGCTTCTCGATCATTGTGGCCCCCAGGGCGACCGCGGCGAGCGTGATCGTCTGACCGATGGTGTGGTCGCTATAGCCCACTGGCACCGCGAGAGCGTCGGCCATGGTACCCATGGCGCGCAGGTTCACCTCGTCAGGCGGCGCCGGGTACTCGGTGGTGCAGTGGAGCACCGTGACATCATCCGCACCGGCCGCGCGGACGAGGCGCACGGCATCGGTCACCTCGTCGAGCGTCGCCATGCCCGTCGAAAGGATCAGCGGCAGACCGGTCCGCGCCGCGGCCTCCAACAGCGGAGCGTTGGTGAGCTCACCGGAGCCGAGCTTGAGCCGATGGACGCCGAGCCGCACCAGCAGATCGAGACTCTCGTGATCGAAGGGCGCGGACATGAACTCGATCCCCCGTTCCGCGGCGCGGTCCGCCAACGACCGATGGGCGTCCTCGTCCAGCTCGAGCCGCTTCAGCATCGCCAGCTGCGACCCGTCGCCGGTGGTGCGCTCCTGGTAGGCGGCCTTCGCGGCGTTTCCGGTGGCCAGCGCGCCGGCGCGGAAGGTCTGGAACTTGACCGCGTCGGCGCCCGCCGCGGCGGCAACGTCGACAAGCTCCAGGGCGAGCTCGAGCGATCCGTTGTGGTTGACCCCGGCCTCGGCGATGACGAAGACGCTCATCCGTCCGCCACCGGCAGGTCGTGGAACCGCTTGCGCAGCAGCGCCCGCGGGTCGTCGATGGCGCGCAGCGCGTCCATGATCCGCGGTGTCGCGTGGCCGTCACCGTACGGATTGACGGCATCGTGCCAGTCGCCGGCGAGGGCCGCCTCGATCCCCGCGCGGATGGCTGCGCGCTCGACCGGCACGTCGATCACCGAGCTGGCGCGCAGGCGGCCCCGCTGCCGGTCGCCGACGTTGACCGTCGGGACACCGAACGATGGGGCCTCGTAGAGGCCACTCGACGAGTTGCCGATCACGACCGCAGCGTGCCGCAGCAGGCCGTGGTAGCGCGTCGAACCGAGCGCGTCGAAGGCACGCCAGGCGGGCTGCTCGGCGAGCCACGTGTCGATGCGCGCATTGACCGCCCGACCCTGCGGGTCGGCGTTGGCGCGGGTGATGACCACGGCCAGCGGCGGCGTCACGTCGGCCACCGCGCCGAGCACTGCGTCGAGCTGCTCGGGCGCCGGCTGCACGTCCAGCGTCGCGGGGTGAAAGGTCACGACCGCAGTACGGCCGTCGAGCGGCATGCCGAGATCACGGGACAGCGCCTCGCGTTCGGGGGGCTCGGCGCCGAGCATCTCGTCGAGGGCCGGGCTGCCCACGGCATGCACACGCTCTCGCGCCTCCCCCAGCTGGATGACCCGCCGACGGGCCTCCCCGTTCGAGACGAAATGGAGGTGGGCGAGCTTGGTGATGGCGTGGCGGATCGCATCGTCGAAGGCGCCCTCGGTCACGTCGCCGCCGTAGAAGTGCGCGATCGGGATGCCCAGGAAGAGGCCGGCCTGCGCTGCGGCGAGCTGCTCGAAGCGATCACCGACGACCATCAGCAGGTCCGGCCGCCACGCGTCCAGCGCCTCGGCCATCCCGATGGTGCCGCGACCAGTGGCTCGCGCCGTGCCTAGCCCGGTGTCGTTGGCCTCCAGGGTCGGGATGCGGGCGGCGATCGGCAGCCCGTCGGCCGCGATCTGGTCGACAGTCATCCCGAACTCGGGCGCCAGGTGCGCGGCGGTCACCAGCATCCCGAGCTGCCAGCCCGCCTCGGCCTGGATGGCGCGCGCGACCGGCCGTATGAGGCCGTAGTCGGCCCGGGTGCCGGTGACGATCGCGACGCGCATCGGTCCGGGCAGGCGTTTCAGCGCCCCAGGCGCGCGCTGCTGGGGATGTTCACGATCCGCGCCTCGAGCGCCTCGGCGACCGGGAGCGGCATGCGCGGGTTGTCGGAGTACATCGGCAGGCGATGCATGAGCCGCCACACCGGTCGGGTCATGAGGCCGGCGTCATTGGTCGCCGCCAGGATCTCGTCGCGCAGCGCCAGGTCGGGCTCGTCGAGGAGCAGGACGTTGAGCCAGTAGTTGCTCCTCGCAAACGAAGGCTCGCGGAAGAGGCGCACCCCGGGCACGTTGGCGAACGCCGCCGCATACCGATCCGCCAGGCGGCGCTTGTCGGCAATGAAGCCGTCGAGCTGCTCGAGCTGCGCGCAGCCCAGCGCGGCGTTGAGGTTCGGCAGCCGGTAGTTGTAGCCAATCTCGTCGTGGATGTACTCCCAGCGGTTCGGCACCTTGGCCTGGGTGGTGAGGTGCTTGGCGCGGCGCCCGATCTCCGGGTCGGTGCAGATCACCGCTCCACCGCCGCCGGTGGTCACCGTCTTGTTGCCGTTGAAGCTGATCGCGCCGACCCGTCCGAAGGTGCCGGTGTGGCGGCCCTTGTACGACGAGCCGATGCTCTCCGCGGCGTCTTCGACGAGCACGACGCCATGCCGCTCACACACGGCCAGCAACGCGTCGAGGTCGACCGGGTGGCCGAAGGTGTGCATCGGCAGCACGGCCCGGATCGGGCGTCCCGTCCGACGGTTGAGCAGCATGTCACCGCGTCGCTCGCCGATCTCGTCCAGGTAGGCGTCCAGTGCCGCCGGCCCGAGCCCCAGCGTCTCGTCGGTGACGTCGACGAAGTGCGGGATGGCGCCGCAGTACGTGACCGCGTTGGCGGTGGCGATGAACGTCAGCGCCGGTGTCAGCACCTCGTCGCCGGGCTGCACCCCGCCGAGCAGGAGGGCGATGTGCAGGGCTGCCGTGCCGTTGCCGGTGGCGACCGCCCGCTCCGCGCCGACGATCTCGGCCAGCAGCTGCTCGAACCGGTCGACGTAGCTGCCGACCGATGACACCCATCCCGAATCGATCGTCTCGAGGACGTACTCGCGCTCCCTGCCGGCGAACTCGGGCTCGTGGAGCCCGGCGCGATCACCGGCCACGCTGCGGATCGCCTCCACGATGCGCTGCGGATCTGCGCGGACGGGCGTGAGCGCGGCCGCGGCGGCCGCGCTGCGATCGGATGTTGGGTTCACGGCTCCTCCGCGCTTGGGGCGCCCTACGGGGACCGGGCGCCGTGGGCCGCTCGCATGATAGGCGATCCGTGCTCCCCGCCCCGCTGGAGCGACCTCAGCCGCTCGTAAGCGGCCGAGCGGGCACCCCGCCAACGCGCCCCTCGGGCTCGACGTCGTCGATGACCACCGCGCCGGCCGCCACCACCGCCCACGCACCGATGCGCCGGCCCGGGATGATGGTCGCGCCCGTGCCCACGAACGCACCCTGCTCGACCGTGACCCGTCCGGCGAGGTGCGCACCCGGGCCGACATGGGCGTGGGCCTCGAGCCGACCGTCATGGTCGAGGGTCGCGGCGGTGTTGAGGATGGCATCGGCTCCGACGCGTGCGTCGACGCCCACGATTGCTCCGGCGCAGACCTGTCCGCCGTCCTCGACCACGGCGCCTCCGAGCAGCGCGGCGGTGGGATGGACGAGCGCCGCCGGCCGCATATCGAGCTCCAGGCCGCGCGCGAATGCCACCGCGCGCTTCCGGTTGTCGCCGAGCGCGGTGGCGAAGGCAGTGCCTGTCGCGTACCAAGCGTCCGGGAGGTCGAGGCTGCCGAGGATCGCGAGGCCGGCCACGGTTCGCGTGGCGTCCTCGGCCGCCCCCACCGGCTCGACGAATCCGGCGACGCTCCAGCCGGCGGTGCGCGCCAGCTCGGCGAGCACCCGACCGTGGTCGCCGGCACCGATGATCACGATCCTCGAGCCGCTCACAGCGGCTGCAGTGTATCTGCACGGCGCATACTGTGGTCATGATGGAGGCGACCGAGCACGCCGCGAAGGGCGACCTGATCGAGGTCGTGGTCGAGATCCCATCGGGCAGCCGCAACAAGTACGAATACGACCACCTTCGGCATCGGTTCGTGCTCGACCGCGTCCTTTATTCCAGCGTCCATTACCCGTGCGACTACGGGTTCATCGAGGACACGATGGCCGAGGACGGCGATCCGCTCGACGTGCTGGTGGTCATCAGCGAGCCGACCTTCCCCGGCTGCGTGGTCCGCGCACGCCCGGTGGGCGTGCTGGACATGGCCGACGAGAAGGGTCACGACCACAAGATCCTGGCGGTCGCCAACGACGATCCGCGCTGGGAGGAGACGCGCACGCTGATCGACCTCTCCCCGCACCGCATGCGCGAGATCGAGAACTTCTTTCAGACGTACAAGGCCCTGGAGAAGCGCGAGACCGATGTGCGCGGCTGGCTGGGGGTCGAGGACGCGTGGCGAATCATCGAGGCGGCGGTCGAGCGGGGGGTGCGCCAGGCGGTCGGCGAAGGCGCCCCCAACGGGGCCGGCACCTGGCGATGAGCCGGGTAATGGCTGGCGCGCCGCGACCTCTGCGACCGCGCCGGCCGGTGGCCTGCCTATAATGCCGACGGTGATGACGCATTCGACGCTCGTCCCATGCGCTTGGCGGCACCGAGGTTCTCCATGACCCCCGGCGTCAGAGGTCGAGCCCTCCCCCGATTCCGTCCCGGTGGCATCTCGATCGCGCCCGCCACGGTGCGGCTCCTCGGCATCCTGGTCGTCCTGCTGGTGGCCTGCGTGGTCGTCTCGCGCTTCTCAACGGCCGTCTTTATCGGCATCGGGATCGCGCTGCTGGCCGTGCTGGCGATCATCTCGTGGCGCTCGCCGCGCCTCGTGCTCATCGGCATGGCGCTCATGCCGATCTTCGATCGCTACTTCATCAGCCTGCTGGTGCCCCGCTCCCTGGCCAACATCACCAACTTCTTCAGCGAGGGCCTGCTGCTGCTGGTTGCGCTGGTGATCTCGGCCCGGGCGTGGCGCGACGGGACGCTGATCGCGGCGCTGCGGCATCCGGCCCTCCCGTTGCTCATCGGGTTCGTGGGGGTGGGTCTCGTGAGCCTGGTGCTCAACGGCGTGCCGCCGATCATCGGTCTCGCGGGCATTCTCTTCACCGTCGACGCCGTGGCGCTCTTCTTCCTGCCGCGGATGGTCGGATTTTCGCCGCGCCACGCCGCCATCGCCGCCGGTGCCTTCGTCGTGATCGCGGGCGCTGCCGCCGTGCTCGCCATCGCCCAGATCACGCTCGCCCCCACGATCCTGGGGATGGAGGTCTCGCAGGGCCGCTTTTCGGAGGGCCACCGTGTGACGGCCTTCTTTGACGGCAACCCGAACATGCTCGGCGCGGTGCTCGCCATGGGCGTGCCGTTCCCCGCCTTCGCCGCCCGGTACCTCCACGGGAAGTGGCGCATCGCGGCCTGGCTCCTGGTCGTGATGATGGCCCTGGCCCTCTTCTACACGTTCTCACGCGGCGCATGGCTCGGCCTGGCGGTGAGCATGGTGGCGGTCGGCCTGATCCTCGATTGGCGGGCCCTGGCGCTCGTGATGGTCGCCGGCCTCCTCGCCTACGGGGCGGCCCACATCATGCCGCGCAACCTCCTGACCGGCGTGTTGTCCGGGGGTTCCGGGGAGGAGGTTCCGGAGGTCAGCTTCGACCTTGGCGGCGCGCTCGGCGATCGACTCGGCACCATCGGTCAGGGTCGCGACCTGCGCGTCCTCTTCATCTGCAACGCGCTGCCGATCATCCGTGACCACCCGGTCGTCGGTGCCGGTCCGGGCCGGTACGGAGGCGCGGTCTCGGCGCGGTTCAACAACTCGCCGCTCTACGACCAGTACACCGAATGCGCCGTGCCGGCGGGACGCACGGTCGACAACTTCTGGCTGCACCTCGTCGTCGAATTCGGCGTGCTCGGCACGCTGCTCTTCGGCGGCATCCTGGCCTTCGTGATCGCGCAGCTCATCTGGGTCGCGCGGCGCGCCGAGCCGCTGACGCGCGTCCTGCTCGCCGCGTTCGCCACGGCCGGGATGATCCTGGTCCTCGACTCCGCCACCGAGATGCTGCTGGAGGGCAACACCACCTCGTTCAGCATGTGGCTGTTCCTGGGCATTGGGGCGACGCTGGTCATGGGCGAGCGCCGCCGACAGGCCGAGGCGCGCGGGCAGGCGGCCACCACGCCCCCGATCAGCGGGGCAGCAGCTCAGACGTTGTAGTCCTGCCAGCGGTAGCGCGCCAGGTTCTCCGGGTCCCCGAACCAGGCCACCGTCTCGCGCAGCCCTTCCTCCAGGGTATGCGCCGAGGTCCAGCCGGTCGCCTCCTGCAGGGCCGATGCGTCCGACAGCAGACGCATCACCTCGGACCCCTCCGGGCGCAGGCGGCGCTCGTCCTCCACCGCCCGGATCGGGCGGTCCATGATCGCGCCGATGGTCGCCACCAGGTCGCCGATGCTGATCTCGCGCCCCGTGCCGGCATTGAGCACGCGGCCCGTGACACGGTCGGTCGGCGCGGTGCCGGCAGCGACGAAGGCCGCGGCCGTGTCACGGACGAAGGTGAAGTCGCGGGTCGGGGTGAGTAGACCAAGATGGATCTCCTCCTCGCCCGCCGCCGCCTGGCTGATGATGGTCGGGATGACCGCCCGCGCCGACTGCCGCGGACCGAACGTGTTGAACGGCCGCAGCGTCACCACCGGCAGGCCGAAGCTGAGGTGGTAGCTCTCCGCCAGCTTGTCGGCCGCGATCTTGGAGGCCGAGTACGGCGATTGGCCCTGCAGCGGATGCTCCTCGGTGATCGGTACGCTGCGGGCGGTCCCGTAGACCTCGCTGGTCGACGTGTGGACGACCCGCGGCGTGCCAAGCGTACGGGCCGCCTCGAGGACGTTCAGCGTCCCGCCGGCGTTGGTGTCGAGGTAGCTGCGCGGGGCGAGGTACGAGTATGGAATCGCGATCAGCGCAGCGAGGTGGTAGACGACCTCGGCGTCCTGCATGAAGGCAAGGACCGATCCGGCATCGCGCACGTCGCCCATGACGATGTCGACCGATGCAAGCGCCTCATCCGGCAGTGATTCGAGCCAGCCATGGAAGCCGAACGAGTTGTACTGGACCATGGCGCGCACGCGCTGGCCGGACGCCACGAGCGTCTCGACGAGGTGCGAGCCGATGAAGCCCTCGGCTCCAGTGACGGCCACGAATCCGGACAGGGAGCGACCTCCGCAGGGGTTCGGTGAACGGCCGGTAGTATGCCACGCGCCGCAGGCTCACCCGTGCATCGCGGGCTCGATGCCCGCGATGCACATTTCGGTTCAGGTGAGGGTCAGAACGCCTCCAGGTAGCGGTCCAGCTCCCAGGCGCTGACCTGCATCCGGTACTCGTCCCACTCCTCCGTCTTGGCCTCAACGAAACGCTCGAAGACGTGCTCGCCGAGGGCCTCCGCGACGACCTCGTCGTTGCGCAGCTCGTCGAGCGCCTCGCGCAGCGTGCCGGGCAGCTGCTTGATGTTGCGGCTCTCGAGCTTCGCGGCGTCGAAGTGGTAGAGGTTCTCCTCGACCGGGTCCGGCGGGCTCAGCTTCT
>JBDTQJ010000012.1:0-25731 GCA_039932235.1 Chloroflexota bacterium | reverse complement strand
ACTTCACGATGGTCGACGCCGAGACGGGTCTGCCGATCGCGACAGCCACGCCGACACCGAGCCCGACCCCCACGGCCACGGCCACGGCCACCCCCACTCCGAGTCCGCCGCCGGCCTCGCCAACTGCCGAGCCGGCGCCCGCCGCGCATCCCGACGAGTGGCTGGGCGTCCAGGTGCCGATCGCGGCTGCGCTCGGCCTCGGCGGCCTCGCCCTCCTTGCGGCGGCCGCCATCGCTCTGCGGGGGCGGCGCCGCTAGCCGGAGCTAGCTGCGGACTATCCGACTGATCCGGCCGGCGTGTATGGCGCTGCGATGGGACCGCCAGGATCGCCAGGACACGCTGGAGGGCGTGCTCCGGCACGAGGTCAGCCGGACGCGTGTGGCGGCGCGGCGCTCAATTGACCGGCAGTTCTACGACCCAGCATGGGTCCTGAGTTGACCGGCGCGCCGTCGCCAGGCGATCACGCTCAGCAACAGTCCGATCCCGAAGACGACAGCGCTCAGCGCCAGGAACTGGCCCACGCCCTCGCTCCCCAGGCACGTTCGGTCGGCTTCGCACGCGAGCTGCGCCCGGACGGTCAGCCCGAACCACAGGCCACCGAGGCCAAGGAAAGCGCCCGACAGGAAGGCCAAGCTGCGGGCAGCGACGAAGGCGAGGGCCAGAACCGCCAGGCTCAGTGCGAGGAAAGGTGCGCCACCCCCGATGATCATGAAGCCGGCGGCGGTACCGAACACGAGTCCGACACCCCAGCTCGGCCAGCTCTCTGATCGCAACATCGCCTCCCTCCGGCCCTAACTGGCCACACGATGGTTCGTATCCGCCATCGACGCAAGTGCAACCACGTACCTGTCGGCACAGGTGCTCTATCTGTCGGATAGTCCTCGGCTAGGAGGAGCTAGGCGGGTTCCGGCGGGTCGGCGGGCGCCGGCTGTGGGCCGACTCGGACGATGCCGTCGACGGTCCGATATGGGCTGAAGAAGGTGTTCTCGTGGAGCAGCGTGCCGTCCGCCTGGAAGACCCTGCGGGTGACGCTGACGTTCATTCCGTCGTGCGGCGACTCATCGCGCACGGAGCTGCCGGGCGCGAGGCTGGCGTCGGTGACGGTGAGGTCGCGAGCGGCACGCTGGTTCGTCACGTACGGCGTGCTGAAGCTGATGGTACGGCCGGTGGGAACGCCCCACATGTCGAAGCGCACGAAGCCATCCGCCGCGTAGGCGCGGATGAGGATGGGATCGGACGTGTCGTTCTGGAACGTCATGTCGGTGACGGACGTATCGGTGCGCAGGACGGTCGCGTCCAGCCCGAGCGGGTAGCGCGAGATGTAGTAGGAGTGGTTGGTGCGATCGCCGATGTTCAGGCCCGCGCGAAGGGCGGCGTTGAAGATCGTGGTCGAGGTGGAGCAGATGCCGCCGGCGAGCGCACCGGTGGGGTAGCTGCGCCCATTGATGATGACGCCGCCTGAACCGTAGCCGCGCGCCGTGGTGACCGGACCGATGCCGTTCCAGAAGCTGAACCACTCCCCGGGGGCAAGGATGCGGCCGTCGATGTCCCAGGCGGGAATGCTGATGTTGGCGCCCCAGTAGTTGCTGATCCCCGGCGCGTAGTAGGTGGTCCACGTGCTGAGACGCTGCATCTTCCCGACAGCGGCCTGGGCGGCGGCGGTTGTCAGCGGCGGCTCGGTGATCGCCGTGGCGATTGCCATGGACGGCACGCTCGCGCCGCTGGCACGCTCGGCCAGCGCCGCGGTGAAGGCGGCCAGTGAGGCGTCGGCGTCCAGCTCGCGGCCGGTCACGCCGGCGACGACGCCGGTCGGCCCCGCGCCCGCATACGTGAAGCCCGCGCTCTTCGCCTCACGGTCGACCTGCTCCGCCAGCGACGCCACCAGCGCCTTCGCACCGACCTGGTCCACGGTCGCCGCATAGGTCCCACCGACCGGGCCGAAACGCACGAGCGCGGCGAGCTGCACCGGCGAGAAGGTGAGCGGCTCCTCGTCGTCGGGAAGGGTCAGCGACAGGGCGGAGGCCGCCATGGCGGTGGCCGCGTCGGCGGCCGCCTGGGCGGCTTCGGTGCTCACCGCGGCCGGCCGGCGCTCGGTGGAGAGGCTGAGGCTGACGTCGCCGGGATCCGCGGTGGCCAGCATTGGGGCGAGCACAGCCCGCACGGCCCGTGGATCGAGCCGCATGCCGTCGACGGCGGGAGTGACGACGAAGTCTGCGTCGTCTGTGGCCACGCTGGCGTCGCTCGACGCGTGGGTGAAGCGCAGTGCGACGTCGATCGTCAGCGCGTCCATCGCGGCTTCGTCGAAGGAATGCACGATGACCGGCAAGGCCGTCGAGGTGATCACGGAGCGCAGCCGCGCGCCGGTGCTGGTGAGCGGGTTCCCCTCGCGCCCGAGCGCGAGCGCGGCCGCGACCATCTGCTCGATCTCATACCCGCGGCCAACATCCGCGTAGCTCACGGTCACCGGCTCACCGTCCACGCTCAGGCTGGCGTGTCCCGCGGTGAGCGATGGCAGCGCGTCACGCAGCTTCGCGGCCGCGGCGGTCCCGTCGAGGCCGCCCAGGTGGACGCCCGCCACGTTGACCCCCGGAAGGACCTGGCCGACAGTCGCCAGACCGACCGCGGTGGCAGCCCCCACCAGGAGCAGGAGGCCGAGCGCCAGGGTCACCAGGAAGCCGAGCAGCGCGCCGCGCGGACCGGTTGCGCGGCGGAAGATGGCGCGAGGGGAGTGAAGGGCGGTGGTCGTCATGCGGATCTGCTGCTCCGTTGGCCGGGTACGAGCGTCGGAGCTCCTCCCTGGTAGAGACGCCGCGGCTGGCGTCGATGTTGCGCGGCAGGGCACGGGCATGCGCCGCCGATCGCGTGCGCGGAGTATCGGCCATGCGGCGCGGTCTGTCGAGTGACTCCCGATTGGCCGTCCCCACTGCCGGTGCTATACTCCTCCACCGTCCCGCCACGTTCATGTGGCGTCACTGCGCTCGCCCTGCGAGCCGCTCAATTTCGATTCCCCACCGAGGAGTTCCGTGGCTAGAAAGTCTCGTACCTGGAAGGGCGCGCGCACACCGCAGGCCCTCAAGCGCGTCCGTCAGGAGCTTCGGCGCAGCGTCGTGAATCGACGCAGCCGCAGCGAGGCCAAGACGCTCGTGCAGCGCGCCACGAACATCGCCCTGGGCCGCGCCGAAGGCGATGCCCCCGTGGCCGTCACTGCCGCCATCAGCGCGCTCGACAAGGCCGCCGAGAAGGGGATGATCCATCCGAACAACGCCGCGCGGCGCAAGAGCCGGCTGATGGCGAAGGTCAACGCGGCGCACCTGCTCGACGGCGTGGCCGCCGACACGCCTGCCGCCGCGAAGCGCAAGACGACTGCCAGCAAGACCGCACAGCGCAAGAAGGTGCAGGCCGCCAAGGCATCCAAGGCCGCCGCCGCCAAAGCCACCGATCGGCCGCGGACCGCGGCCGGCAAGGCCAAGGTCGCGGTCACCCGTGCGCAGCGCGAGTCGGCAGCCGCGCGACGTCGCAAGCAGTCCGACGGCGAGAGCAGCGAGAGCTGACGGGGCGCCACCCAGCAACGCACCGCTGACCCCGGCCCGCTCGGCCGGGGTCATCCGTTCCACCAGGAGGCACGGCCGCAGGCCATGAGCAACGAGCCAGCGGGGCGGGTCGCCTCGGTCAACATCTCCCCCGGCGGCGTCCCCAAGCTGCCGGTCGACGAGGCGTGGGTCGGGGTCCGCGGGCTGGCCGGCGACGGCCACAACGAGCCGGAGCCGTCGCACGGCGGGCCGGACAAGGCGGTGAGCCTCTACTCGGTCGAGTCGATCGCGCGCGTCGTGGCCGACGGCCACACGGCGTTTCCCGGCGCCTTCGGTGAAAACCTGACGCTCGAGGGGATCGAGATGGGCGGCCTCGCGGTCGGAGATCGGCTGGGAATCGGTGAGCGCGGGCTGCAGATCGAGCTCGTCGAGCACGCGCAGCCGTGCCAGACGCTGGGCCACTGGTTCGAGGGTCGCCATATCGCGCGCATCAGCGGCAAGACGCATCCCGAGGATGCGCGCTGGTACGCGCGTGTCCTCAGCGAAGGGCCCGTCCGCACCGGCGACGTGGTGGCGCGGATCTCCTAGGCCGCACGCGCCGCGCGGCGCAGCTTCCAGATGTGCTCGAGCGGCCAGCGAAGCGCCCAGGCTCGCGCCACGTCGGACCGATAGGTGCTCGTGGCGTCCTCCGCGGGGCGCAGCTCCACGAGGTCGACGACCTCCAGGCCATTGGCCACGAACAGGCGGATCCAGTCCCCGTAGGTGAGCTGGAACTCGATGTGCGCCGAGGCGCCCACGTCGACCCGGTGCATCCCGAAGTAATCGTTGGCCAGGCGCTCGAGCGGCTCGTCCTCGTCCGGCGGCCAGCACACGTCGGCGAGAGGGGTGTGCATGCTGAAGGCAAAGGTGCCGCCGTCGCGGAGCAGGCGGGCCACCTCCGGCACGGACCGATACGGATCGGTAAAGACCATCGCCCCGTGGTCGCAGAAGATGGTGTCGAACGAAGCATCGGGCAGCGGCACGGATTCGGCGCTCGCGTGGAGCAGCTCCACCGTGGACCCTGTGGCCTCGATCGCTCGCCGGGCGTGCTCCAGCTGTCGATCCGACACGTCGAGGGCGACGGCGCGCGCACCGCGTTGAGCAAGGGTGATCGACCATTGCGCCGCCCCGCAGCCGAGCTCGAGCACGTCGCGACCGTCGACCTCGCCGAGCACGTTCAGCTCGCTCTCGGGGATCTGCCACACGCCCCACGCAGCTCCGTGAATCGCCAGCTGCGGTCCCTGCTCGGCCTGGTAGCTGTCGGCCAGCTCATTCCAGAACGCCCGGTTGCGACGGGCGTGGGCGCTCAGCTTCACCGGGTCGCGTTGGTGTGCCGCGCCGGCGACCAGAAGACGAGCGTCTCGAGGTCCTCCTCGATCTCCGCGAACCGATGCTCGACGCCGGCCGCCACGAAGGCGACCGAGCCAGCGGCTACCGGACGTCGCTCCCCCGCCACGACGAGCACCGCGCGACCCCCGGTCACGTGGTAGACCTCGTCTTCGGTGTGCGGTGCCTGGTCATCGGTCGAGCCGGCTGGCCAGCGCGCCACCGTCAGGCTCAGCGACCCATCGGGCGAGCGGAACACCTCCGCGAAGTCGTGGCGCTCGCGCGCCAGGGCGGCCATGGCGGTGACCAGGTCCAGGACGTCGCCCATCGGTCTAGCGCCGTGCGGCGACGAAGGCGGCGCGACCGGCATAGCGCGCGGAGGCGTCCAGCTCCTCCTCGATGCGCAGGAGACGGTTGTACTTGGCGATGCGCTCCGAGCGGCTCATCGAGCCGGTCTTGATCTGGCCGCAGTTGAGCGCCACCACCAGGTCCGCGATGGTCGTGTCCTCGGTCTCGCCGGAGCGGTGGCTGATGACCGAGGTCCACCCTGCGCGGTGCGCCATCTCCACCGCCTCGATCGTCTCGGTGAGTGTGCCGATCTGGTTGAGCTTGACCAGGATGCTGTTCGCGCTGCGCTCGCGAATGCCGCGCTCCAAGCGGCGAGTGTTGGTGACCAGCAGGTCGTCGCCGACCAGCTGGACCTCATCGCCGAGGCGCGCCGTCAGGGCCGCCCAGCCCTCCCAATCGTCCTCGGCGAGGCCGTCCTCCAGGCTCACGATCGGGTACCGAGCAGCCCAGTCCGCCCAGAAGGCGATCATCTCGTCGGAGGTCAGGCTGCGGTCCTCGCGGGCCAGCATGTAGGTGCCGTCGCCATACAGCTCGGTGGTCGCCGGGTCGAGAGCGATGGCGATCTGCTCGCCGGGGGCGTAGCCGGCACGCTCGATGGCCTCCAGCACCGCGGCAATCGCGGCCTCGTTCGTTCCCAGGCTCGGCGCGTAGCCGCCCTCATCACCGACGGTCGTGGCGAACCCGCCCTCGTGGAGCAGATCTCCCAGCGCGTGGAAGGTCTCCGCCGCCCAGCGGATCGCCTCCCGGAAGGTCGGCGCCCCGAGTGGCACGATCATGAACTCCTGAAAGTCGCTCGAGTTGATTGCGTGCTTGCCGCCGTTGAGGATGTTCACCTGCGGCACCGGCAGCGTCCGGGCGCCGGGTCCGCCCAGGTACCGATAGAGCGGCAGGTCCACGGTCTCGGCGGCGGCGTTGGCGACGGCGAGGCTCACCCCGAGTGTCGCGTTGGCGCCGAGCTTCGACTTGTTCTCGGTCCCATCGAGCTCGATGAGCAGGCGATCGATGCCCACCTGGTCGATGGCGTCGGCCCCGATCAGCTGCGGGCGGATCGTCTCGTTGACGTTGCGGACCGCGTTCAGCACGCCCTTGCCGCCATACCGGTCGGCGTCACCGTCGCGCAGCTCGACTGCCTCGTGGGCACCGGTCGAGGCCCCGGACGGCACGAGC
This sequence comes from Chloroflexota bacterium, assembly GCA_039932235.1. Taxonomy (GTDB): domain Bacteria; phylum Chloroflexota; class Limnocylindria; order QHBO01; family QHBO01; genus JAICQM01. The sequence continues at coordinate 19,321 of JBDTQJ010000012.1, read as the reverse complement.
GCGGTGCCCATGGCCCCTCCCTCGCAGAACACGTCGACCTCGACGGTCGGGTTGCCGCGCGAGTCCAGTACCTCGCGCGCGATCAGGTCCTCGATGCGTCCGCTCACGGTGCCTCCTCGGCCTCTGGCATGGGAGCGTCGGCCGCCATGAGGGCTTCGACGCCGGGCAGCTTCTTGCCCTCGACGAACTCCAGCGACGCGCCGCCGCCAGTGGAGACGTGGGTCATCTTGCGCGCCAGGTGGAGCTTCTCGACCGCCGCCACCGAGTCACCCCCGCCGACGATCGTGATTGCCCCGGCGCCGGTGCGAGCGGCGATGCAGCGCGCCATGGCGTTGGTCCCCTCGGCGAACGCGGGGATCTCGAAGACCCCCATCGGTCCGTTCCAGAATATCGTCCGCGCCTTCTCCAGGTGCGCGGTGTAGGCCTTCGTGGTGGCGGGGCCGATATCCACCACCATCTGGTCCTTCGGCACCGCGTTGACCGATACGACCTGCCTCTGCGCGCGGAGATGGATCTGCGGGGCGATCACCGCATCGGTCGGCAGCATGAACCGCACCCGCTTGCGCCGTGCCTCGGCCATGATCCGTTCCGCGTTGGCGAGCTGCTCCTCCTCGACCAGGCTCTTGCCGAGCTCCAGCCCCTTGGCGGCGAGGAACGTGTTGGCCATCCCGCCGCCCACCAGGATCGCCTGGCAGCGCGAGAGGAGCGCCTCGAGGACCTCCAGCTTGCCGGTCACCTTGGCACCCCCGATCACGGCGTGGAACGGCCGTGGCGGCTTGTGCAGCAGCTTGGTGAGCGCCGTCACCTCGCGCTCGAGGAGCAGGCCCGCGACCGCCGGCAGGTGGTGGGTGATCCCCTCCGTGCTGGCATGCGCGCGGTGCGCGCTGCCGAACGCGTCGTTGACGTACAGGTCGGCGAACCCCGCCAGGGACGCGGCGAACGCCGGGTCGTTGGCCTCCTCGGCGGCGTGGAAGCGCAGGTTCTCGAGCATCAGCATGTCGCCGGGGCGCAGCTTGTCGACCGCGACCTGGACGCCGGGCCCGAGCGCGTCGCCCGTCATGCGCACCGGGCGTCCCAGCAGCTGGCTCAGCCGATCCGCCACCGGCTTCAGGCGCAGCGCGTCGCTGACCTTGCCCTTGGGCCGGCCGAGGTGGCTGGCGAGGATCACGATGGCGCCGCGCTCGAGCAGGTTGACGATCGTCGGCAGGCTGGCCCGGATGCGCGTGTCGTCGGTGATGCGCCCATCGTCGATCGGGACGTTGAGATCGGCGCGCAGGAAGACCCGTTTGCCGCCGACCTCGACGTCGCGGACCGACTTCTTGTCGAAGGTGGTCGCTGCCTTCACAGGCCCGCCTTCGCCATGAAGGCGGCAAGGTCGGCCACGCGGCAGCTGTAGCCCCACTCGTTGTCGTACCAGGCGATCACCTTGAGCAGCCGGTCGCCGGTGACCATCGTCGAGTCGGCGTCGATGATCGAGCTGCGCTCGTCACCCTTGAAGTCCATGCTCACCAGCTTCTCCTCGGTGTAGCCGAGGAGCCCCTGCATCGGTCCATCCGCCGCCGCCTTGAGCGCGGCATTGGCGGCTTCCGCGCTCACCGGGCGCTCGGTGATGGCCACGAAGTCGATGACGCTCACCGTGGGGGTGGGCACCCGCAGCGAGAACCCGTCGAACTTGCCCTTCAGCTCGGGAATGACGAGGGCCAGCGCCTTGGCGGCGCCCGTCGAGGTGGGGATGATGTTCTGTCCGGCGCTGCGGGCGCGGCGGAGGTCCTTGTGGAACACGTCGAGCACGTTCTGGTCGTTGGTGTAGCTGTGGATGGTCGTCATCAGCCCGCGCTCGATGCCGAAGCTGTCGAAGATGACCTTCGCCGGCAGCGCCAGCCCGTTGGTTGTGCAGCTCGCGTTGCTCACGATGTGGTGCTGCGCCGGGTCGTAGCGGTCCTCGTTGACGCCGAGCACGAGCGTGATGTCCTCGTTCTTGGCGGGGGCGCTGATGATCACCTTCTTGGCGCCCGCGTCGCGATGGGCCTGCGCCTTCGTGGCGTCGGTGAAGATGCCGGTGGACTCGATCACGATATCGACGCCGAGCTCGCCCCACGGCAGAGCCGCGGGGTCACGCTCGCTGAAGGTGCGGATCTCCTCGCCGTTCACGGTGATCGAGTGCTCACCCGCCGTCACCTCGCCGTCGAAGCGGCCGTACGTCGAGTCATAGCGGAACAGGTGGGCGTTGGTCTCGGTGTCGGCGAGGTCGTTGACGGCGACCACCTGCAGCGCATCGGGCTGTCGCTCGAGCATGGCCTTCAGGGTCTGTCGACCGATGCGGCCGAAGCCATTGATCCCGATACGGGTCGTCATGGCATGGAACTCCTCTGCGAGGTGGCGGCACCGGTCGCGGTGGCGCGCACGGGGGTGGCCCGCCGGAAGGCGGGGTCGTGGATGCGGTCGTGGACGATCGGCAGGCTGCCGATCAGGGACACATCGTCGCCGTGCTCCGCCAGGGCAACCCGCACGCGGGCCGCCGGGGCGGGGAAGGCGCGTTGTTCAATCCCGCGCCGGACGCGCTCGAGCACCTCCGGACGGTTGGCGGCGATCCCACCGCCCAGGACGATGACATCGGGGTTCAGGGCGTTCACCACGGAGGCCGCCATCGCCCCGAGCGCCTCCCAGGCGCGATCCAGGATCGCCGCGCACGTGGTGTCGCCCTCGTCAGCGGCGCGTGCCACCGTCGCCGCGTCCGGCGCCGCGCCGTCTCGGACGAGCGCGGCGAGCCCGGGCGCTCGGCCATCGTCGAGTGCCTCGCGAGCGCTGCGCGCGATCGCGGTGCCGGAAGCGATCGCCTCGACATGGCCGCGCTGGCCGTCGCCGCAGATCGGACCGTCGAGCTCGACGGTCAGGTGGCCGACCTCGCCGGCGGTACCGTCCCGTCCGAGCAGCGGACGGCCGTCCAGGATGATCCCGCCACCGATGCCGGTCGAGATCGTGAAGTAGATCGCCGTGTTCGCGCCGCGCGCGGCGCCGTAGCGCCATTCGCACTGGACGGCAACATTGGTATCGCGCTCGAGGAAGGTCGGCAGTCCGATGCGCTCCTCGACGATGCGCGCCAGCGGCACGTTGCGCCACGCGGTGAGGTTGGGCGGCGCGACCACGATGCCGCGCCACGGATCGAGGGGGCCCGGCGCGCTGATCCCGATGCCGATCGGATCGGGCGCTCCCGCCGCCCGGGCGTCAGCACGCACCTCGGCAACGAGCTCACAGATCCGGCGCACGACCGCGGCGACGCCGGCTTCGTCATCGGTCGCCACGGCGGCGCGATGCGAGACGGTCAGGTCGGGGCGAACATGAGCGGCGCGGATCTGGGTTCCGCCAAGGTCGATCGCCAGGATCGACGAGTCGGCTTCCTCCTCCACGCCCACAATTCTACCCGCCGGCGCTCAGCCCCGCCCCCCGCCGCCAGGCGACGGGCATGGAAAAGGCCGCCCGGTGCGCACGTGGCGCGGGCCGGGCGGCCTCACGTTCAGCCGGCTGCGATCAGCCGCCGATCTTGAACATCTTGGTGCCGCACACCGGGCACTTGCCCTGGGTGGCTGGCTTGCCGTTCTTCATCGTGATCTTCTGCTCGTCAGACATATCACGCTTCGCCTTGCACTTGACGCAGTAGGCATTGGTCGCCATCGGTCAGTCTGCCTCCTAAGGTCCCGTGCGGTCGATTGACGCCGCCGGGGTTCGGGTTGTGGCCCTGCCCTGCCGGCCAACCATGGATGACCAGCGGGAGTGGAAATCGCCATCCGTTTGGGTGTCGATCTCCCAGAGCAGGTGAATGCCGGATAGTCCGGCCTCGATACAGCGTGCCTCCGCGGCTTCCTTCTCGGCTCCCTCCAGGAAGGTGCCGTCGACGCGTTGAGCGTAGGCGGCGCAGATGGTTCCCGACCGGAGCCCTGCCAGGCCCGCCAGCACGAACAGTGCCGACGACTCCATCTCGAGGTTCACGACGCCTTGGCGCCGCAGCTCCTCTGCGAGCTCAGGATAGCGAACCGGGAGCGTGCGCATGGCACGACCCTGCGGAGCGTAGAAGCCACTCGCGGTGGCGGTGATGCCCAGGTGGAACCGATGCCCGAGGTCGCGACAGGCGGCCTCGAGTGCCCACACCACGTCACGGTGCGCGATGGCCGGGTACCCGGGATGGACGTAAAAGTCGGTCGTGTTCTCCAGTCGAACGGCCCCGATCGAGACGATCAGGTCACCGAGCGCGATCTGCGGCTGCAGCGCTCCCGACGACCCCACACGGACGAAGGTGGGCGCATCGGTGATCTCCATCACCTCGGCGAGGACGATCTCCACGTTGTCCGTTCCCATCCCCGTCGACATGCAGCTGATGGGCATGCCGCGGTAGGTTCCGGTGGCGGTGGTGATCTCCCGATTGCTCCGTTCGAGCCGCACCTCGTCCCAATGGGCCGCCACTTCCGCCACCCGTCCGGGGTCGCCGACGAGCAGGACATACTCGGCAAGCTCTCCCCGTTCGAGGGCGATGTGGTACTGGCGGTTGCCCGTCAGCGGCGCGTCCGCGCTGGAGCGATGGTTCACACGGTGCTCTTCTGGGTACGACATGCCGGCCGGCGGCCGGAACGGCGGGAGTATACGCGCGCCACGCTCAGCCTGAGCGTGAATGCTGCGTGCTCCGTCACGCTCCGGCCGTGCTCAGCCGGGCTCCGGGCCGGCGCCTCCGACGAGCGACAGCCGGGTGAGTGGCGCCTCTTCGTCCGGATCCGGGCGTTCGTCTGGGCCGTCGTCGCCGTCCGGGCGGCTCCCCGAGCGTGGCCAGAGGCGGTTGATAGCCCCGCCGCGCCATGCGGCCGTGGCACTCGCCAGCAGTCCGCCGAGGCCGACCAGCAGGAGGCCCGCGGCGAGGCTGGTGGGTTGGCGTGGTGCCAGGGATGTCGACGTCGGGCTGATGGCAGCTCCCGCCGCTCCCGTGTCGCCGCGCGAGCGGGGGCCGAACCCCGGCGCGGAACCGTTGGTGGTCGGCGACGCGGCCGGCTCGCCCAGACGCGGCGGGCGGGCGGCACTGGCCGATGAGCCACCGCCTGCGGGGAATCCGCCGCCCGGATCGCCGGACTCTCCGGCGTCGGTGGTTGCGGTCGTCGACACCCCGGCCGAGGCCACGAGGATCACGTCGCTCGCGCGGCGGGGCCACACCCGGTAGCCACGCTGCGGCTGGGCCCCGGTCGTTTCCTGCCCGAGCGGCCCGCGCACCTCGATCCAGGATCCGGTGGCCGGCGCGTCGCCAAGTGCGGCTCGGCCCGAGAACGCCACGCGTAACGGACCGGATCCGTCGTCGATCTCGAACGACAGTCCGCCCGCGCTCGATCGGCTCAGATGGCCGGTGACAGCGCCCCGCACGATCACCAGCTCCGCCTCGTGGGCGTCGCTCGCGGCGCCGGTAGCGAGGCGCACCCCGGTCGGCTCTGCCTGCGACCCGAGACGGCGCACCGGGTCCGTGATGCGCAGCGTCAGCATGCCCGCCTTGGTGGATCGGGTGCCGGCCACCTCGATCAGCTCACCCAGCACGACCGATCCCGCCTCGTCGTCGAGACGGAGGAGAATCGCCCCCGACGCGTCCTGGACGATGGCGCTTCCCGGCTCCACCAGGTCTGATGGCAGGGTGACCACGCCGCGCAGGCGCAGGCGCGTCCCGGCGGCCGCCGCCCGCGCATCAGAGATCGGTACGAGCGGCAGCGAGTCGACGGACGGGCTCGGTGACGCCACCGGGCTCGGCGGTCCGCTCGGGGTCGGGCTTGCCAGTGGTGTCGCGGACGGGCTCGGGGTGCCGGGAACCGGCGTGTCGACGGCGAGGATGTCGCCCGCGTCCCGCGGCTGCACGCGATAGCCGGCCGTCCCCGACCCGCTGGAATCGCGCTGGCCGACCACGCCGCGCAGGCGCAGCCGTACACCGTCCCCCCACGCGGTCACGTCGATCGCCGTCGCGTCGGCGACGAAGACTCGGATGCGACCGCTGCCGTCGTCGACGTCGAAGGCCTGTCCCCCGGAGAGCGGCGAGGGGCCGCCCGCAACGGTGCCGTCGAGCTCGACGAGCTGGCCCTCGACCGATTCGTCGACGGCGCCGCTGGCGACCGGTTGCGCCGCGGGCTCGGCGCCGGAGCCCACCACCGCGACATCGACGCCGTCCGCGCGGAGCGTCCGCTGCGCGTACCGATCGTCGAGCTCACCCGCCACCTCGACGACCTGGCCGCGCTCGAACGTAGCGCCCGTCACGAGGACCGCGATCCCACCCGTGGCGTCAGCGACGTAGCCTCCCCCGTCGCCGAAGTCGCTGCCGGTCAGCGCGATGCCACGGATGCGAGCCTCGCTCCCATCCGGAAGGGCACGAGCCGCAGCGATGGTGATCGGTGCGGCGCTGGGCTCGGGCGTGGGTGCCAGCGTGGGAGTCGGGCTGGATGACGGTGTTGCGGTCGGTGTGCCCGTCGCGGTCGGAGTGGCGGAGGCGAGCGGGGTCGCGGTAGGGGCCAACGTCGGCGTGGGCGAGGTGGTGACCGGCGGGGATGAGCCGGCCCCGGGCACAACCGGACTGCCCTGGTTCTGCGGTTCCGGAATGCTGCGGACCGCGAAGTCGACGAGGTTGTCGTCCGCATCCTGCGTCGACCCGGCCGAGCCACCCGGGAGCCGCTCGAGGCTGGACCCGGCGGCGGGGGCCGGGGTGGCGCGGCCTTCCAGCCATGCCACCGCGGTTCCCCACCCCACCGAATCGAGCGCCGTCGACGCGCCCTGGATGCGCAGCGCCCAGGCGCCGCCGGTGGCGGCAACCCCGCTCGCATACGTCAGGTCGCCGACCGCCGCATAGATGCCCGCCTCGTTGCTGACCAGCACGTGTGCGCCCGCCACCACCGAGGGGGCGCCCAGCGCCCAGCTCGCCTTGCGCGTCAGGGTGCCACCGCTGGCCGTCACGTAGACCAGCTCCAGCCCCTCGAGTGGCAGGGCCGCGTCCGTCGGGTTGTACAGCTCCACGAACTCGTCGGAGGCGCCCGTGCCGCCGGTCTGCAGCTCGGAGATGACGAGATGCCCGTCGGCCGCGGCGAGCGCGGCAGGCTCCTCCGCCTGGATCGCGCCGAGCGCGGGCAGGGCAGCGACGAGCACGGCGAGCGATGCGGCGAGGGGCGCGGCGCGCCGGCCGACGATGACGAGACGGGTGAGCACGGGTGGACCTCCAGCGGAGGCGGCAGGCCGCGGCAAGGATGGCCGGGTGCCAGTTATCGGACGGTTAGCGACGGCTTATCTCACGCCCCACCGCCGTCTCGTCGGGTCGCGTACAATCGGCCGCCCATGTCGACCGAGAGCCAGCGTTCCCGCTCCACCGCCTCCTCCCGCACCGAGGCGCGCCGCCGCGCGCGCATGGCCGCGCAGGGCCAGCAGCCCGCTGACGACGATGGAGCGGACGACAGCGCTCCACCTGACCGTCAGGCGCCGAGCGGAGGAATCCTGGCGCGCATGTTCCCGCCGGCTTCGCCGCTTCCCGGCAAGCCCGACCCGCTCGCGGGCTTCGACTACCACGGCCCGTTCCGGACGCTCGTCACCACGCTGTGGCTGCTGGGCCGAGCGCCCCTGGTCTGGCTCGCGTTCGGCGTCCTGTGGGCCGCCGCCTACCTCGCCACCAACGCGCTCGGCGGCACGTTCCTGGGTACGATCGCTTCGCTCCTCACCTTCGGTAGCCTCGTCGCCGCCGGCTGGCTGGGCTGGCGACGGCCGTGGGCCTACGGCGCCGCAGCCGGCGCCACTGGACAGCTCCTGTACGGCGCGTTCCTGGGTATCGCCGCGGCAAGCGGGACCGATATCGACGGGCCGGACCGGTCGATCCCCGTCGGCCAGGCCGTCACATCGCTCATCACGAGCGGCATCTTCATGATGGCCATCGGTGCGCTGGCCGGCTTCTACGGTGGCTATCTGCGACGCCGCCTGGCGGAGCCGCGGGCGGGCGCAACGCGGGCCCGGCGCCGCTGACCGAGCGGTCGGAAATTGGCACGCGGCTTGCAAACTCGCGGCCGCGTAGACGTGCAGACGTCGGACACCTCGAGAATCGAATCGTATGAGCCGCCACCAACGGAAGCTCGGGCCTGCGGTGGCATTTCGCGTTCATGCGGCGCGTGACTCGGTCCGGCCGAGCCGTCTGTAGAGGCCGTCGTCGTTTCAGGACCCTCCGTACTGAAGCGGCGACGGCCTCCCTCTGTGTCCCGTTCGTTCAGTGGTGCGCGGCGAGGGCGTCGTCGGCCGCCTCGCGAGCCGCCGCGTAGGTCGTCGCCAGTCCCAGCACCTCGCCGGTCGACCGCATCTCGGGCCCAAGGGTGGCGTCCACCCCGGGGAGCCGCCACAGCGAGCCGATGGGTGCCTTGACCGCCACCATCGGTCCGTCCGGTGCCAATCCGGGCAACAGCCCGGCCTCGGCCAACGTGCCGCCCAGCGCACAGCGCACCGCCGCCGCCACGATGTCGCGACCTGTCGCCTTGGCCACGATCGGGATCGTGCGGCTGGCCCGCGGGTTCGCCTCGATCACCACGATCCGGTCTGTCGCCGCGATCATCTGGACATTCAGCACGCCACGCAGGCCGAGCGCGGCCGCGAGGCGGCCCGCCGCGGCGGCGACCTTCTCCTGGACGCCACGCGAGAGCGACTGCGGCGGCAGCACCGCCACGCTGTCGCCGGAGTGGATCCCGGGCGGATCCAGCTGTTCCAGGATGCCCGGCACGCACCAGTCGCGTCCGTCGCTGATCACGTCGACGTCCAGCTCGACACCCTCCACCAGCTCGTCGACCCGCAACGGCCACCCGACGTCGGTGGCGAGATAGGCCGCGATCTCGTCCTCATCGTGCAGGACGGCGATCCCCCGTCCACCGATCACCCAGGACGGCCGCACGATGACCGGCAGGCCGAGCGCCGCGGCGGCAGCACGCAGCTGCCCGGCGTCCTCGGCGAGCTGCCCGCGCGGTCCTGCCACCCCGAGCTCGTCGAGCAGCGCCGCGAAGCGCTCGCGATCTTCGGTCACCTCGATCGCCTCTGCGTTCAGGCCCGCGATCGGCACCCCGGCATAGGCCAGATCCCTGGCCAGGTCGATCGCCGTCTGCCCGCCGAAGGTGAGCAGCACGATCGGCGGCTCCCCGGTGAGCGCCCGCTCGTGGTCGATCACGTCGAGCACGCTCTCGGTGTCGAGCGGCTCGAAGTAGAGGCGCGAGCATGCGTCGTAATCGGTCGAGACCGTCTCGGGGTTGTTGTTGATGACCACCGCGTCGTAGCCGAGCTCCCGGATCGCCCACGCGGCGCGCACCGAGCAGTAGTCGAACTCGATGCCCTGGCCGATGCGGATCGGTCCGGAGCCGACCACGATCACGCTTCGCCGGTCCGAGGGCGGTGCCACCTCGGGCAGAGCGTAGGAGGAGTAGAAGTACGGCGTCTCGGCCGGGAACTCCCCGGCGCAGGTGTCGACGCGCCGGTACGACGGCGTGATCCCGGCGCGCACCCTCGCACGCCGCACGGCCACCGGTGGCACCCCGGTGATCGAGGCGATCTCGGCATCCCCGAAGCCGGCGCGCTTGGCGTCCAGCAGCGACGCGCCCTCCAGGCGCCGCTCGGCATCCACCAGCTCGGCGAGCCGCTCCGTGAACCACGGCGCGATGCCCGTCGCCGCCGAGATCGCCGCCGCATCGGCCCAGCCGTGGCGGAGCAGGGCGACCATCCGCCACAGTCGCGAGTCGGTCGGCGTGAGAAAGTCGGCGAGATCCGCGGGTGCGCCCCCGTCAAGGCCCCAGGCGGCGTCCTCCCAGAGCCAGCCCCGCCCGCGCGGCTCGAGCGAGCGGAGCGCCTTGAGCAGCGCCGGGCCGAACTCGCGGTCGATGGCCATCGCCTCGCCGGTGGCCTTCATCTGGACACCCAGCGAGCGATCGGCATCGGGAAACTTGTCGAACGGCCAGCGCGGCAGCTTGACGACAACGTAGTCGACCGCCGGCTCGAAGGCCGCCGAGTTGCCGCCGGTCGCGGGGTTCGGCAGCTCGTGGAGCTGCTTGCCCAGCGCGATCAGCGCCGCGACCCGCGCGATGGGGTAGCCGGTCGCCTTCGAGGCCAGGGCCGATGACCGGCTGACCCGCGGATTGACCTCGATGACGCGGTAGTCGGATCCATCGGGGGCAACCGACAGCTGCACGTTGCAGCCACCCTCCAGCTTGAGGGCGCGCACGATCTTCAGCGCGCACCGCCGCAGCCGCTGCACGACCGGGTCGGGCAGAGTCTGGATCGGCGCCACCACGATGCTGTCGCCGGTGTGCACCCCCATCGGGTCGAGGTTCTCCATGCCGCAGATGGCGATGGTCGTGTCGTTCGCGTCGCGCAGCACCTCGAACTCGATCTCGTACCAGCCGAGCAGCGAGCGCTCCACCAGCACCTGGCCGATGGGGCTGGCCGCGATGCCGTGTGCGATGCGCTCCCGAGCCTCCGCGGGCGTGTGGGCGAAGCCGCCACCGCCACCACCGAGGGTGAAGGCTGGACGCACCACGATGGGTGCACCGAGCGCCTCCACGAAGCGCATTCCGTCCTCAACGGTTTCGACCACCGCGCTCTCGGGCACCGGCTCCCCGATCCCCATCACGAGGTCGCGGAAGCCCCCGCGATCCTCCGCCGCGCGCACCGCGGCCAGCGGCGTGCCGAGGACCCGCACCCCGCAGCGCTCCAGCACGCCCGCGTCGTCGAGCGCCACCGCCAGGTTCAGCCCGGTCTGCCCGCCGAGGGTGGGCAGCAGCGCGTCCGGCCGGTGCTCCTCGATGACCCGAGTCAGGTTGGCGAGGGTCAACGGACCGATGATTACCGTCCCGCCGACATCCGGATCGGTCATCACCGTCGCCGGGTTGGAGTTGACCAGGATCGTCTCGACCCCGGCCCCCCGCAGCGCCAGGCAGGCCTGCACCCCGGCATAGTCGAACTCGGCGGCCTGACCGATGAGGATCGGTCCGGAGCCGATCACCAGGACCTTGCGCGGCGCCGTCATGAGGCCGCCCCGTCAACGGCGATGTCGAAGACGCGCGCCGCGTCGATGGGTCCCGGCGCCCCCTCGGGATGGAACTGGACCGATGCGATGCGTCCGCTGGCGTGGACCAGGCCCTCGACGGTGCCGTCGTTGAGGTCGCGATGGCTGACCCGGTAGCCGGCGGCGACGAGCCCAGGCCCGTCGATGACCTCGACCTCGTGGTTGTGCGCCCCGATGTCGACGCGGCCGGTGATGAGGTCGCGCACCGCGTGGTTGCCGCCGTGATGTCCCACCGCCAGGCGCCGTGTCCTCGCACCGGCGGCGAGGGCAAGCAGCTGGTGGCCCAGGCAGATCCCCAGGATCGGCGGCCCGCCGGCCGTCGCCGCGGCCGCGAGACGACGCACTGTGGCGATCTGCCGGCCCATCCGCGCCGGGTCACCCGGACCGGGTGAGAGGACCACGAGGTCCGGCGCGGAGCCCAGGATCGTTTCCGCGGTGGCGTCCGGCGGCAGGCCGATGACCTCCATGCCGCGGCCGGTCAGCGCGCGCAGCAGGGAGCGCTTGACGCCGTAGTCGACGAGCACCGCGCGTGCTCGGCGGTGGCCGTCGGGGGCGAGGTGGAATGGCTGCCGAGTGGCGACCGCGGCCACGAAATCGACCGACTCCCAGGCAGGCGCCTCCTCGGCCCGGCGGACGGCGCGCTCGGTGTCGATCAGGCCGCTCCCCGGGGTGAGGGCGGCACGACGGCTGGCGCCACGGCGCAGGGCCAGGGTCAGGGCACGCGTATCGATGCCGGTGATGACCGGCACGCCCGCCTCCAACAGCAGCTCCTCGAGCGAGATGCCGGGTCCCGCGGGCGGCTCGACGAGGCGCGTGACGACCAGGCCGCGCGCGTGCACCCGCGACGACTCCAGGTCCTCGGCGGCAATGCGATAGTTGCCCGCCATCGGGTGGGTGAGCACGACGATCTGGCCGGCATACGAGGGATCCGTGAGGATCTCGCCCCATCCCGTGGCAGCGGTGGTGAAGACGAGGTCACCGGTCACCGCCACGGGGGCTCCGCCCATCGCGCCGGCCTGGACCGTGCCGTCCTCGTGCGCCAGCAGGCCCGGGCTGCGCACGATGCCCGGCGTCAGGAATGGGGCGGCGGCGGCGAGGCGATCGTCGGAGGTCGAGTGCGGGGCCGCAGGTTGGGTCGGGGCAATACGCAAGATGGCGCTCCTTGCCGGCATCACGGTACCGGCTTAAAGGTCGCCCGCAGGATAGCGCACCCCCGTGCCGGCGGACCGCCCCCCACCGTACCTCGACGACGCCCGCTAGAATCGCGGGACCGCAGTCAAGAGGTCGTACACGCGTGTCCGTGACGTCGCTTCCCGCTCGCCCGGCAACCCTGGGCGGGGTCCTCGCCGCCGGGCTCTCGCCTGCCGTGCGCGCCGTCATCCTGGTCGCCGCCGGCGTGGCACTCACCGCGCTCGCCGCGCAGCTGCAGTTCAAGGTGCCGGGCAACCCCGTGCCATTCACCGGTCAGACGGCCGCGGTGCTGCTCACCGGCGCCGCCCTCGGCAGCCGGCTCGGGCTGCTCAGCATGGTGACGTATGTAGCGCTGGGCGCCATCGGGTTGCCGATCTACAGCGGCGGCCACGCCGGTGTCGGCCAGCTCCTTGGGGTGACCGGTGGCTACCTCATCGGCTTCGCGGTCGCGGCGGCCATCGTCGGATGGCTGGCGGAACGCGGCTGGGACCGTACCCTGCCGCGCGCCGCGCTGCTGATGATCCTCGGCAACCTTGTGATCTACGCGATCGGCGTCCCGGTGCTGGCCCTCGCCGCCCCGATGTCCGCCGCCGACGCGATCCAGCACGGCGCGCTTGCGTTCGTGGCCTCCGACGCCCTCAAGATCGCGATCGCCGCCGGCCTCCTCCCGCTCGCCTGGTCGCTGGCCGGACGGAGCTCGCGCGGGGCCTAGGCGCCATCCCCGGGCGGGGGCAGGACTTCCGCGGGCCGTCGCCGCAGCGCCGGAACGACGCGCGTCGCGACCCAGGCCAGCAGCGCCAGGACGAGGCCGATCGGCAGGATCACCACGCCGATCCAGATGGCCGCGCTGACCACGGCCTGCCCGACGCCCACCAGGGCCGCCGTCGCGCGGTCGAGCTGGCCACCGGGATCCCATCCCGACGTCTGCGCCTCGACGGCGGCTGCTCGTGGCACGAGCCGCACGACAAGCGTCGACAGCGCTGCCTGGCCACTGACGTTGTCCAGCTGTGCCTGCAGCTGCTCGATCTCGCCCCGCACCTGGTCCAGCCGCGACTGCACCGCGAGGACGTCGTCGACTGCCTCGGCCCGTTCCGCCAGAACCCGGTACGAGGCCTCGGAGGCGGCGAGGTTGTCGATGCGCGCCTCGAGATCCACCACCTGGCTCGTCACGTCCTGCTCCTGGGTCGACTCGCCGACCACGGTGCCGCCCATCTCCCGAACCCTGACGAGGGTCTCCTCGAACCGATCCGCTGGGACGCGCAGGGTGAGCGTCGCCGACTGCTCCAGGGTCCCCGCCTGCGATCCGCCGACGTAGCCACCGACCTGCTGGGCGAGCGTCCGAACCGCCGCCAGGGCGGCTGCGACGTCGTCGACCTCGACACTGATGTCACCGGTCTTGATGATCCGCTGCTGTGCCGGTGCCGCGAGCCCCTCGCTGTCGCCGGCTCCCCCGCCGCTGGCGGCCGACGCCGCCGGGTCGGGAGGCGAGGTCGCTCCGGCTGCTTCTCCATCCCCCCGGAGATCGGTGCCGACGTTCTGAAACGACGCGCCGCTGGCACAGGCAGCCAGCAGCAGCACCAGGATGGCCAGGCCCCAGGCCGTTCGACGTGTCATCGCGAGTCCCTCCCGTGTGCCGGCGGCCGGAGGTCGGCGGAGCGTGGTTGGGCCCACGACGCGCCCCGGCTCGGCTAGCATCACTAGCCTATGGCACGACGAGCGGTTCAGATGCTCGATGACGAGGATTCGCGAGCCGGCATGGCCGCCCACGAATTCCCCGATGAGTTCCTGGAGCGCCATCTGGCCGATGAGCGACGCAGGGCGAGCCTGCTCGGCGAGGTCCGCGAGGCGGTGTTCGGTGCGCAGGACGGACTGGTCAGCACGCTCGCGGTCGTCAGCGCCGTGGCCGGCGCGGGAACGGGTCGCTTCGGCGTCCTGGTGGCGGGCATCGCCGCCGGCCTGGCCGGCATCTTCAGCATGGCCGCCGGGGAGTACCTGAGCTCCAAGAGCCAGCGTGAGATCTTCGAGGCGCAGATCGTCGAGGAGCGGCGCGAGGTGCACGAGCGGCCGGGCGAGGCGGAGGCGGAGATGGCCTTCATGCTGGCCGCCGACGGGTTCCCACGCGACGAGGCGGCGTCGGTGGCGCGGGCCATGGCCCTGCATCCGGAAGTGCTCCTCAAGACGATGGTCGAGAAGGAGCTGGGCCTCGCGATCGATCCGGACGAGGGATCGCCACTCCAGGGCGCCCTGGTGATGGGTGGCGCCTTCGGCTTCGGGGCGGCCGTTCCGATCATCCCGCACCTCTTCCTGGCAAGCGGGTCGGCGGTGGTGGTGTCGACCCTCGCCACCCTCACCGTGCTGTTCGGGATCGGCGTGGCGAAGAGCCGCTGGACGCATCGGTCGTGGTGGTCGTCAGGCGTTGAGATCCTCGTCATCGGCGCCGTGGCCGGGGTGGCCGGCTACTTCTTCGGCTCGATCCTGCCGTCGCTGCTGGGTGCCCCCGCGGTCGTGTGACCGATGGCGTGCCAGGCTACTCCACGATCACAAGGCCTACCATCCCGTACGCCTCGTGGCCGGGAAGGTGGCAGATGAACGGGTAGAGGCCCGGCGTATCGAAGGTGACGGTCGTCTCGACCGAGGTCAACGCCGCCACCGACACCTCCGTCGGCCGCGCGTCGTGGACCATCTCGGTCCCGGTCCGATGCGCCGCGTGCACGGCCGCGTCGCCCACGATCCACTCGTGGTCGATGGGATCGTCGTTGACGATCACGAACGTCACCGGCACTCCGGCCGGGACGGTCACCCGGGTCGGCGTGAACGCCGAGTAGGCAATGGTGATGGTGACCGGCTGGGCGGCCGCAACGCCGCTGCAGCCGCCGGCCGCGATGGCCAGCAGGAGCAGCGACGCCGCGACGAGCACGCGAGACCGATGCATGACGGCTCAGGCCGGCCGCAGCGGACCGCCGCCGGAGCCACCGGCGAATCGGGTCAGTCCCACCGGCAGCGCCACCACCAGGATGGCGGCCAGCAGGAGCAGGTACGGCACCGGCGAGGCCGGCGCGGGGGTCGGACCGATGGGCGCGAAGCCGGCATCGGCCTCCGACGGATGACCGGCTCCCGACGCGTCGACCGCCAGGTCGAAGGTCAGCTCGGTCGCCGATGCGTCGATGGCCACCTTGGTCAGCCACCCTTCGCCGGGGATCCACTCCATCCCCTTGTCGGAGCGCAGGTCGGTCAGCAGGCCGTCGCTGGCGGCGGCGCTGTGATCGAGCTTCAGGCCGCTGTTCGGGATGAGCAGGCCCGGGTTCGGGAGGAGGGCCGGCCGGTCGTCGGTGAGGAGGTAGACGTCCGCCTCGACGCGCTCGGCGGACTGCTTGCCGAGGCCCAGGATGCGCAGCGGCACCCACGGGTTGTCGGTCGGGATGGTGAGGTGCACGGGCGTCCCGTCCCCGACCGCCTGGCCGCGCTGGGCGGCGGCATCGGCGTCGAAGGCGGCGGCCATGAAGATCGGTGAGCGCTCGGCGTAGAAGTCGAGCACCTCGGGCGCATCGGGCGGAAGGCGGAAGCCGTGGTCCTTTGCCCACTGGCCGACCTCGTCGCCACCGCCGCGCAGGATGGTGATGTCGAGCGCGTCGATGCGCGTCTCAAGCAGGACCTCGGCGCTCGCGGCGCGGGCTCCGCCGGCGAGGTCGAAGGCGGCCTCGGGCGCCGGGTCCGTCTCGCGGACGAGGCGCTGGAGGGTCCAGTCGCCGCCACGCACGACATCGGTCGGAATGCCTGGCAGGGGGGTGATGCTGCCGAAGGCGCCGCCACCGCCGGCGAAGGCGAAGGCGGTCACGTAGTGCTCGACGCCGTCGTGGTAGCCGGCGAAGGTCGTGGTGCGCAGCAGGTTCACGGCGCCGTTCGGGCCGATGAGCCCGCCGCAGGCGGCCGCGGGCGCGGCCAGGATCAGGATTGAGGCGCCCGCTGCAAGCAGCGGTGCCAGGATTCGTCGCATCGGATCGGTCTCCATTTGGGCTGAGTCGGATCGGATGCTGCGCAGCAAGGTGAATGACGCCACTCCCCCGGAATCGGTTCCGGTCAGCGGGTGGCCCACAGGTAGCCGCGCGGGGTCAGGCCGCTGGCGACGAAGGTCGCCGCCAGGTCGCGGCCGACGTAGCGGTAGTGCCACGGCTCGTAGTCATAGCCCGTCTGCGCGTAGCTGCCCTGGCGCGTCAACCATCGCCCGCAGGTCCGGCACGACGAACGCTCGGATTCGCGCCGCACCTCAAGGGTGGGCTGGCTAGCGGAACATGCGTTGCTGCTTCGCCAGGTCGAGGCGCCCGGGCTCCTGCTCGAGCAGCTCGTCGACGGTGTGCAGCCGGCGGGCGATGACGTTGAGCACCGCTCCCTCGACCTGCAGCTTCCCGTCGATCACGAGCAGGGGCGAGCGGTGCAGCAGGCCTCGGTGCGCGGTGTAGACCTGCGGCCGCAGGGTGACGTTGATCATCCCGCTCTCGTCCTCCAGGGCGATGAAGACGAAGTTCTTGGCGGTCATCGGGTGCTGGACGCTGACCCCCAGCCCCGCGATCCGGATGCGCGCCCCGTCGCGCAGCCCGGCGGCATCGGCGACGGTGATCACCCCGCGCTCGCCGAGCCGCTCGCGGAACAGCTCCACCGCATGCAGGTGCGGGCTGACGCCGGTCTCGCGGTAATCGGCGGCGACTCGCTCGGCAATGCTCATGGGTGGCAGGGAGGCGCCCAGCGCACGCTGGGCGTCATCGGTCAGGCCCAGCGCGGGACGCGCCGGATCCGCGTCGGGGAGGGTGGTGCGCAGCTGCCAGAGGAGCTCGCGACGCGGCACATCGGTCCAGTCGAAGGCACCGATGCTGATGAGCCGCTCGACCACCTGCTCGCCCAGCCCGGTGCGGGCCACGAAGTCGCGCACGCCGCCGTACGGACCGATGGCCCGCTCGCGCTCGAGCGTCTCGCGGGCGCGCTCGTCGATGCCCTTCACCTGGCGCAGCCCGAGCCGGATGGCCCAGCTGGTGTTGCCGCAACTGCAACGTCCGGAGCTCGAACCCACTCCCGATGGCTCCGTGTTGCAGGTGGAGCAACGGGAGGTCGCTGAAGACGCGCTTTGGGCGACTCGTCGTCCGGACGTTGCTTCGGGTGCAACCGAGGAGGCCACCAGGCGCGTGTCGTGCTCCCAGGCCGATGCGTTGACGTCGATCGGCAGGACGCGGATGCCGTGGCGCTTGGCGTCGTTGATGACGACCGCCGGCGAGTAGAAGCCCATCGGCTGGTTGTTCAGCACGCCGGCCGTGTAGTGCGCCGGGTAGTAGTGCTTCAGCCAGGCGGTGTCGTAGGTGATCTTGGCGAAGGCCGCCGCGTGGGCGCGTGCGAAGCCGAACTCGGCGAAGGCGGAGCACTTCTGGAAGAGCTCCTCCGCGTCGGTCTCCGTGAGCCCGGTGCGCATGGCACCGCCCACGAAGCGGCCGCGCTCGGCCTGCATCTTGGCGTGGGAGCGGTGGCTGCCCATCGCTTTGCGGAAGATATCGGCCTCGACCGCCGAGTAGCCGCACACGTCGATGGCGACCTGCATCACCTGCTCCTGGTACAGGATCACGCCGAGCGTGTCCTCGAGGATCGGTTTCAGGCTGGGATGTGCGTAGGTCACCGGCTCCTGCCCGGCCCTTCGCCTGAGGTACGGATGGACCGCATTGCCCTGCACAGGACCCGGACGGATGATCGCGACCTGGACCACAAGATCCTCGAAGCGTTCGGGGCGCGCCTTGGGCAGTGACTGCATCTGGGCGCGCGACTCGATCTGGAACATGCCCACCGTGTCGGCCGACTGGATGGACCGATACACCTCCGGGTCGTCGTGCGGAAGGCTGTCGAGGTCGATCCTCCTTCCGGTGTCGCGCTCGATCCGGTCGAGCGCGTCGCTCACCACGCCCAGCGTGCGGAGGGAGAGCAGGTCGATCTTCACCAGCCCCAGCGCCTCGATGTCCTCCTTGTCGAACTGGGTGACGACCCGTTTCGGCATGGTGGCCCGCTCGATCGGGACGAGGTCGATGAGCGGGGTCCGGGTGACCAGCATCCCGCCGACGTGGATCCCCAGGTGGCGCGGGAAGCCGTCGATCTCGGCGCACAGGGTGAGGAGCCACTGCCATCGGTTGAGCGCGGCGGGGGTGCCGCTTTCCTGTCGAATGTGCGATGTATCTGCGTTGTCCGGCTCGGGCACCACGCGAGGGCGTCGTCGCTCCTCGACCGGCATGCCGCTCTCCGGGTCCACGCGCACGACCGTCGGACGGCCGCTCGACGGACCCGGCGTGCCGTTGTCGCGCGGCGTCGGAAGCACCAGCTCCGTCCCGCTGAGCTCCCCGGAACGGGCGTAGCGCTTCGTCGTCTCCGACTCGTGCTTCACCGAGGTGACCGATGCGTCCAGCACGCGCTGCCGCTTTGGTGGGTACCAGCCGCTCTCGCTGACCGGCCGCGGGACGGCGGTACCGGCGCCCGGCTCGAGCACCGGCCGCGGCCGGTGGTTCCACGACGAGTCGGAGCTGCGGCCCACCAGTCCCGGGTCTGCCCGGCCGTCGCGGCCCGGCGGGATGGCCGCCTCCCCCATCTCCACCCCCAGCTCGTCGAAGAGCCACGCGAACGAGCCGTCGAGGGCCAGGTCGCGGGCGACATCGGTCGCGTCGCGGGTATCGAGCGCCTTGGCCAGCCGGTCGACGGCATCGGTCGGAAAGCCGAGCGCCTTGGCCACCTCGCGCACCGCGCTCCGGGCGCGGTAGGTGATCACCGTGCAGACCATCGCCGCGTGGTCCTCGCCGTAGCGGGTGTAGAGGTACTGGATGACCTCCTCGCGGCGGTTGACGTCGAAGTCGATGTCGATGTCGGGGAGCGCGCGGGCCTCGTTGATGAAGCGCTCGAAGAGGAGCTTGTGGGCGATCGGGTCGACCTTGGTGATGCCCAGGCAGTAGGCCACGATCGAGTCGCCGGCGCTCCCCCGCCCCTGGCCGATGATCTTGCCGCGCCGCGCGAACTCCATCAGGTCCCAGACGATGA
>JBDTQJ010000011.1:0-25797 GCA_039932235.1 Chloroflexota bacterium | reverse complement strand
CGAGGCGCTCGGCCAGGGCGATGGAGTAGTTCTGGCCGCGGTCGTGGGGATAGACCTGGAACATGGAGGCGACCCACAGGTTGCGAACCGGGGTGCGGAAGGGCGGGATGTGGCCGCGGTAGGCGACGGTGACGATCGGCTGGGCGAAGGGCGCGGCGAACGACCAGGCATCGGTCAACCAGGATCGGTCGAAGGAAGGGTTGAGGCGGGCCAGGTGGGGGAGGAACTCGTCGAGGGTCGCGGGCAGGGGCTGGGCGAGGAGGGTGTCGTCCATCGGTCGATAGTTGCCCAGGTAGATGAGGTGGCGGCCACCGTAGTCGGCGGCCGGGGCGTAGTTGGTGTGCTCGACGAGGGCCATGAACGGGAACCCGGGGTCGTTGACGTTGAGCCAGTAGACCGATGGTTCGGCGAGCAGCGGCCGGTCCAAGGCGAGGATCACGCAGTGCGCGCCGTAGGCACGCCCCCATTCGTGGCGCTGACGCCAGGCATCGGGGAGGGCGGGCACGAGGCGCGCGGTGAGGCGGGTGGCGAGCGTGGAGACGACGCGGTCGAAGGTCTCGGATCCCGCATCGGTCTCCACGGTGAGTGGCTGTCCAGCGCGCACCACGGTGACCGACTCGCCCAGCCGGACCTCGCCGCCGAGCTCGCGGATCCGCTCGGCGAGGCGGTCGTACAGGGCCTGGAAGCCACCGCGCAGGTAGCCGAGCTGCTGGGTGCGGTCGTGGACGCGCGCCCAGAACCAGGGCATCGCGATCTCCTCCGCGGTCGCGCCGAACTTGCCGCGCAGGAGGGGCTCCCACACCGTCGCGTATGCCTCCGCGCCCATCACGCGGCGCAGCCAGGTGGCGGCGGTGTGGCCCTCCAGGAGGCGCGGGTTGGGCATCGCCTTGAGAGCGGCGAGCGCTGCGCCCATCCGCAGGCGGGCCGGGAACGGGAGCGGCGAGAAGCGCAGCAGCGAGGCCGGCGAGTCGAGCTGGTGCATGCGGCCGTCGCGGAGCGTGGCGGTGATGGGTGCGTTCCACTCCAGGCGGTCGCCGAGCCCGAGCTCCTCGATCAGACCGATGGCGCGGCGGTCCGACCGGAAGAGGTGGTGGTAGAACTTCTCGAGCCACATCCCCGGCTCGATCTCGAACCCCGCGGCGAGCCCGCCGGGGAGTGGCTCCTTCTCGATGACCGTCACCCGTTCCCCGCGCTGCGCGAGGCGCAGGGCGGTGGTCAGGCCGAGGGCGCCGGCACCCAGGATGGCAGTGCGCGACGCGGTCGAGGGGGGAGAGCTGGGCATCGCGCTTCAGGGTAGAGGGTCTTGCGCGGACGTCGTACGCTGCTGCGCGAGATGCGCTTCCTGTTGATCGTGGTGCTGGTCGTGGTCCTGATCGGGGCCGGCATGAAGCTGGCCGGGCAGCGGCTGCCGTTCATCGACTACGAGGTCGGTTCGTTCGGTGGCACCGTGGGCGGCCCGAACATCCAGATCGAGCCGCCCGGCTATGACCTGCCGCTGGGCCAATGACAGTAGGTCCCATGCCTATGGCCAATCCGAGCCATGGCGTGATTGCCCCTCGCGCGACAATGCTGCCCCACACGCCGCTGCCCAGGCGGTGTCCAAGGAGGGTTCGCCCCGATGCCTGACACAGAGTTCATTGGCCTGATCTTGCTGTTGACGGTGGCTGTCATGTTCGGCTACTTCTACTTCAAGAAGGCGGAGCGCCGCGACCATCCCCCGATCAGCGAGGTGGATGACGCCGCCGGTGCGCCAATCGACAAGGAGTAGGACTGTCCCGGGGGTAGCCGAGGGCGCTGCCGACCGCGAGGTCGTCTCCGCCCTTCCTACGTCCCGCCGTCATCGGTTGCTCACCGCGACGTGGCGTGTGGTTCAGGCCGCGTCCGTCGCGACATTGGTCGTCTTCGTGATCTCCAAGGCAGGCTCGTCCGAGGCGGTGGACGCTCACATTTACTGGTCCACCAGCCTTCAAGGTCTGTATGAGCCGGATAGCCTCATGGGCCAGCAGCATTACCACTACTCCCCTGCGTTCGCGCAGGTGATCGCTCCGGCTACCGGCCTGCCCTTCCCGGTCTTCCAGACCACGTTGCTGGTCCTGCAGATGGCAGTCCTCGTCTGGATGGTCGGGCCGGTGTTGAGTGCCCTCGCACTCCTGCTTCCCTTCACGAACCTTGGGGCGGAGCTCGTCCTGGGAAACGTTCATATCCTCATCGGAGCGTGCGTCGTGGCGGGCTTTCGCTGGGCCGGCGTCTGGGCCTTCCCGATGCTGACGAAGGTCACTCCCGGGATCGGGCTTGCCTGGTTCGCGGCACGCGAGGAGTGGCGTGCGGTAGGCGTGGCCATGGCCTGGACAGCCGGCATTTCTCTCGTTTCCTTCCTGCTTGCGCCCTCGGCCTGGCGCGAGTGGGCGGCGTGGCTGGTCACCATCCCCGACACACCGGCGACGCCGAACCAGTTGCTCGCCTGGGCGCCGCTCCCAGTTCGGTTCGGCGCGGCATTCGTTGTAGCGGGCGTGGCGGGCCGCATGAATGCGCGGTGGGCGCTGCCCGTCGCGGTATGGCTGGCACTCCCGGTGATCTGGTACAACAGCCTGCCCCTCCTGCTGGCGACCATCCCGCTGGCCAGGTCCTCCCGTCGTGGGTGACGTGCGGCGGCGCGTCGCGATTGCTGCTGGCTTCCTGATCAGCGCTGTCGCCGTGGCGCTCGTCGTCCGCACCATTGACGTCGAGCAGGCGCTGGTGATCATCCGCACGGCTAATCCGCTGCCGCTCCTCGGCGTTGCCGGAGTGGTGTGCCTGGGCATTGCCATGAAGGCCCTGCGCTGGTCGATCCTGCTCGCCGCACCGGATCGGGAAGGCATCCCGGCGCGCCGGCTGGCTCCGCCGCTCTTCATCGGATACCTGGGCAATGCGGTGCTTCCGGCCCGCCTGGGGGAGGCCATGCGCGCGGTCCTCGTCCAACGTCGTGAGGGAATCGGCATCGCCGAGTCCGTGGGAGTCGTGCTGCTCGAGCGGCTGATCGACGTGGCGACGCTGGCCCTCGTCGCGCTGGTCGCGGCGAACGTCATTGCTGCGCCGGTCTGGGCGGTCCAGGTCCTGCTCGTCGTGACCGTGGTGTCGGGTGGCGGGCTGGTCCTCCTGACAGCGATCGGCGTCCGGCCGGTGCTGCGGATCGCGGATCGCCTAGGGCTACGCGGCCGCCCGCGCCTCCGCGCAGTGGCTACGGACTTCGCCAAGGCGCTGGGGGGATCCTCCAGGCGACGGGCGATCGTGGTCGCGGTGGCCGTGAGCCTCGTTGCATGGCTCGTGGACGGGATGTCGTTCTGGCTTGCCGGAATCGCCCTTGGCGTGCACATCGACTATCCCGCTGCGCTGGTGGTGAGCGGATTCGCCGTGCTCGGGACGGCCATCCCGAGTGCTCCAGGCTATGTTGGAACGTTTGAGCTCGCTGCCGCGGCCATGGCGACCGCCATTGGGGTTAGCGGCGCCTCCGCGCTCGCGCTCGCGATCGTCGCGCACGTGATGGTGCTCGCCACCGTGACCGTCGGCGGCCTCGTATCACTCCTGAGCATGAGTGTCGGAATGTCAGAGCTCCGCCGCCGCGCGTCGCAGCTGTCGGGGCGCTAGGCGCCCGGACCAGCCCCCGTCCGAGCTGGTGCCGGAGGCTCAGCCGTGCCCACGACGAGGAGGGTCGCGTCATAGGCGAACAGGCGCGGCAGCGCGAGCACGGCGGCGAGGGCAGAGGTGAGGAGGGCATAACGGCGTGGCACGACTGCGATGGCCGCGACGGCGATGGCGACCGATGCGAGGTAGAGGGGCAGCGACACGCCAAACAGGCCAAGCCCCAGTAGCTCCGCTGGCCTTGCGGTGAACAGACCCATCAGGATCCCGGGAATGAGCAGGAAGGCGAATATCGCGAAACTCAGGAGGCCGCGTCGCCACTCGCCCCGCGCAAGGTACGCCACGGCGAGCACGATCGGAGTGACTTTCAACGATGCAGCTACCCCCACCCATACCGGTCCAGCGCGACCGTGGAAGCCTCTCGTGAGGGCGAGCACCAGGAGCGGCTGGACGTTCCCGCCCGCCGAAACGGCGAAGAGAAGCGGAAACACGAAGGCCGCCAGCGCGATTCGGGATCGGCTGGGCCGGCGGATGAGCGGCCAGGTGACCAGTGCTGACGCCGTGACCAAGAGACTGGCCCAAGCGACTGCCGCAACCGAAAGGGGGACCCAGGTGAATGGGACGAATGCCGCGGCGAACCATGGCGCGTACCAATAGGCCGCGTAGCTGGGAACGTCGGAGGAGTAGAGAGGCAGGCCGGCCTGCAGGTGACGGGCAGCCTCGAGGTAGACCTGCAGATCGCCCATCGGCCACTGCACGACTGCCCAATAGATATGGTTGATCCCCAGGCCGATGAGGATCGCGGCCGCAATCACCCAGCCGAGGCGCCGAGGCGTCATGGAACGGAGCCTACCGCAGCGTCGGTACGCGCAATGCCGCGAGGCATTACGGTGACGCTGGACAGAGGACCTTCATCCCATCGCCAACGCAGTCTTAGGTGGCGATCGTCGCGTGATGCACATGGCTCCCCGCCGCCGACCATTGGTGGCACAGCTGCCCCGCCTGGTGGTCACGGCGATTGTGCTCGGGTTGGGCATCAGCTACCTATGGTTCGCGGTCTCCGACTGGCGCCTCACGGATGCCGAAGCGTACTGGAATGCGGCGATGCGGCTTCGCGATGGGCTGCCGCTCTATCCACCCTTGTCGAACGTGGAGGCGTCGGACGTCTATCGCTATGCGCCATGGTTTGCATGGCTCGCGGTGCCGTTGACGTTCTTGCCTGTGGCAGTGGCGGGGGCTCTCTGGTCGACAGTTCTCGTGCTTGCCAGCTGCTTCGCGATCCTGCCCCTCGTGCACCGCGGCGCTTGGCTCGCCGCCGCCTTCTTCTGGCCCATCCTCATCGGCATCAGTGCCATCGGCAATGTCCAACCGCTCCTCGTCGCCGCCCTTGTGCTGGGCGTGGAGCGGCGGTCGGGACCATTGTGGATCGCCGCGGCAGCCTCGCTCAAGGTCGTTCCGATCCTCTTCACCCTCGTGTACCTCGGTCGACGGGAGTGGGGCCGGGCGGCTGCCGCCTTCGCAATCACCATCGTTCTCGTGGCCCCCGCGTTTCTCTACGACCTGTCCGGATATCCCAGCGACGCTGGCCGAGCTGCTGGGCTATTCCAGGAACCACCGCTGTACGTCGCGGTTGTGCTCGTTCTCGCGGCAACCAGTCTCCTGGCAGCCAAATCGCGAGGGGCGTGGCTGGCGGCCGCGGCGACGGCGGTGGTGGCGTTGCCGCGTCTCTTCGTCTACGACGTCACCTTTGTGCTGATTGGCCTACCTGCCGAGCCAGACGAGAGCCAAACGTGATCCACATGTCGCCCAAGGCGCGCAGGGCGTTGCGGCTGCTGGGTACGTCCGCATTCGTGGCGCTGCAGCTCGGTCTGTCGGTGGTGGGGCTGTTGAGCGAGCGACCGGCGCCGTTCGCGTGGCAGATGTACAGCACGGTGGTCGAGCTGCCATCGGTCGCCGTCGAGCACGCCGACGGATCGCTGGAGCCGATCGACCTTGCAGCACGTCTGGCGCGTCCTCGGGCCGAAGCCGACTACCTCCCCGGAGTGATCGCCGCGATCTGCCATGGCCCGGATGCCGTCGCCGTCGTGGCAACGTTGCCCGCCGGTATCACGCGGCAGGAATGCCGATGAGGGCGCTACTGGCTGCGATCGAGCGTCCTACTTCGCCGCGGCCCCTGGCGATCGCACGGATCGCCATTGGCGCGGTCGCCGCGCTGCAGGCGCTGGAAGTCGCACCCGTTCTCGCACGCCTGAACGACCCGGCGGTGGTCCGGCTGCCGTACGCGGACTGGGTTCCACGTGTATCCGATCTCCCCGCCGCGGTCGTGGTCGGTGTGTGGGTGGCACTGGCCGTGCTGTTCAGCGCCGGCGCCTTCACCTCGTTCAGCGGGCTGCTACTGACCGTGCTGTTGGGGGCCCTGTTGGCGTCCGATCAACAGCTCTACAGCAACCATCTCTATCTGCTCGCGATCCTGGTAGGAGTGCTCACGGCTGGCAGGGCGGGCACAGCCCTCTCGATCGACGCACACCGCCACGGTGCGCCTGCCATGGTGCCGGGATGGCCGGTCCTGCTGTTACGGGCACAAGTCAGCATCGTGTACGCCTTTGCGGGCCTGTCGAAGGTCAACGCGGTCTACCTGTCGGGCACCGTGGTCGCCAGCACCCTTCGGCGTGACGGGGCCCTTGCGATCCCCGAGGCATGGAGAGCCCAGGAGTGGATGATGGCCCTGGCGGTGATATCGATCCTCGCCGAGATCGGCCTGGCCATCGGGTTGTGGATCCCGCGGTGGCGACCCAGCGCGTTCGTGCTTGGGGTGGCCCTGCACGGTGCCATCGCCATCTGGCTGCTGCCCACCGACCAGCTCATCGTGTTCGGCATGATGATGCTTCCCATCTACATCCTCTTCGTCGACGCACGCCCCGCATCGCACGTGGTGGTGTGGGACGACGCGTGCACGTTCTGCACGAGCACCATCCGTTGGGTACGGCGCCTGGACTGGCTCCACGCCATGACATTCGCACCGGGCTCAGACGACGCCGTACTCCGCCGGTACGGCATCTCGCGGCACGAGGCGGACGAGGCGATCCAGCTGGTTGGCCATCGGGGCCGATCGTCGGGTTACGCGGCGATGGCGGGGATCTTCGAGCTGCTTCCGCTCACCTTCCTGGTTGCCCCGATCATGCGCATTCCGCCCATCAGCTCCGTGGGGCGGCGCGTGTATGCCCGCGTTGCGCGGCAACGGAGATGCCGAGTGGTATGGCCCGCGGGGGCCGCCGCCAGCACGCCGGACGGGCCTCGGTGATCGCCAGCGATCCGCTCGTTCGGGGCGCACGATTGATTTCCACGGCGCTCATCGTTGGGGTGGGCATCAGCATTGTCATCTTCACAATTCAGATGTGGTCGGTAGACGACGTGGGCGCGTACCTCGGGGCGGCACATCGGCTCCTAAATGGGCAGCCGCTCTACCCGGCCACGGGTGACATCGATGGGGGTGAGGTCTATCGCTATTCACCATGGTTCGCCGTTGCCTGGATCCCGTTTACCCTGCTGCCGGCGCCGATGGTGACAGTCGTCTGGGAGATCGTTCTGGCCGCAGCCGCAATGTACGTAGCTTGGCGGCTCATCAGGCTGAACGCGCATCTCCTCCTCGCCCTCGTCGGACCGATCATGCTCGACAGCGTCAGTGACGGGAACGTCCATGTTCTCCTGCTCGCCGGATTGCTGCGCACCGCCGCTGGGCGCTGGGGACCGCTCTGCATCGCTGCGGCAGCGTCGCTGAAGGCAGTCCCTCTGCTGCTGATCCTCGTGTATGTGGGTCGGGGTGAGTGGAGGCGGGTGGCCGCGACCCTCGCGATAACGGCGCTCTTGGTCGCGCCGATGCTTGCCTTCGACCTCACGAACTACACGACGTCGCCCGGCTCCTTTTCTTTGCTCTACGGAACGGTCGCCTACGTTCCGATAGCCATAGCGGCGGCGGCCGTCACCGTGCTGTTGGGGAGGTCCCGCTTTGGCTGGCTCGCCGCCGCGACTGCGATGGTGGTGACAATCCCGCGGTTCCTCCTCTACGACCTCACGTTCCTGTCACTCGGCGTTGTCGGGGTGGACCAGCAGGACGTTCCGCGCCAGTGATGATGCGTGCTGCCCGGTTGGTGGCCATTGCCGTCATCGCGGCATTTGTGCTTGCCATCGTCTGGGGCTGGGCGCTGGGGGGTGGCTGGCGCCTGCTCGACATGGACGTGTATTGGTCGGCGGGTGAGCAGTGGCGGACAGCGGGCAATCCCTATCTGCCGACCCCCACGACGACTGAGCACTCCGTGTACCGATACGCGCCGTGGTTCGCCGGTCTCTGGGCGCTCCTCACCTTCTTTCCGCGCGGCCTGGTGGCGATCATGTGGTCCCTTGTCCTGGTGATGGCCAGCCTCGTGGCAGTGGTGCCGCTGCTCCGTGAACACGGTCGTCGGGCGCTCCCGCTGGCCGCCCTGATGGGCGGTCTGCTGTTCGGCATGTCGGCGTCGGGGAACGTTCAGCCGCTGATGATTGCGTCGCTGTCCTGGTTCCTGGAGCGGCGCAGCGGCCCGCTGTGGATCGGCGTGGCCGGGTCTCTCAAGGTCGTTCCGCTGCTGTTCCTGATTCCCTACATCGCCCGACGCCAGTGGTGGTCCGTCGCTGCGGGGCTCGGTGTGGCTGCGCTGCTGTGGGCTCCGGCTCTGGCCTTTGAACTGCCGTCCACCATGGTGAGCGCCGACTACGGTGGCCTTTCTGCTTCGTTGTTCGCGATCCAACCGGCGCTGTGGGCACTTGCGGCCGTGGCGGCCACGGGCCTGCTGGGGGTGCTCGCGCGCTCGGGCTCAGCCTATACCTGGCTCGCCACCGGGACCGCCGCCCTGCTGGCCTTGCCGCGCCTCTTCCTGTACGACGTGACCCTCCTGCTGCCCGGCGCCCGCGCATTCCGCCGATGAGTGGCCGATGGCGGTTCGCAAGCCTTGGTTTACAGGTCGCCGCTGTGATCTTCCTGCTCTGGGCCTGGCAATTCGCCGTACGCACCGTTGCTGACGGGGGGATCGATCGGTTTGCAATCGACGCGCATGCCTATTGGGCGGTCGACACCGGTGCGCTCTACGATGGCGCGACGATCGGGGAGCTTGACGCGTTTCTCTATTCGCCGGTGATCGGGCAGCTCCTCGATCCCATGGGACTCCTGCCGTGGCCCGTCTTCTACGCGGCCTGGCTCGCGGCGCTGTTCGCCTGCCTGGTGCTGCTGGTCGGGCCAGTGCCCGCTGCCGTCCTCATCTTCGTTCCTCCCATCTGGGCGGACATCACAACCGGGAACATTCACCTCTTCCTGGCCGTCGCCATCGTCCTTGGCCTGCGCTGGCCTGCAGCCTGGGCGGTAGTGCTCCTGACGAAGATCACGCCGGCCGTGGGCATCCTGTGGTTCGCCGCTCGCCGGGAATGGAGATCGCTTGCGGTGGCGTTGGGCGTGACGGTCGTTCTGGCCATGGTGTCCTTCGCGTTCGCATCGCGTCTGTGGTTCGACTGGGGGCGAGTGTTGACTGCCAACACCGTCGAACCGCCTCGCCTGTTTGGCTGGCCGTTGGCCCTGCGCCTTCCCGTCGCGGCTGCCGTGGTGCTCATTGGTGGGTGGCGCGGCTGGCGCTGGACGGTGCCGCTGGCGAGCACATTGGCGCTCCCGGTCCTATGGGAGAACAGCGTCACCCTGCTCCTGGCAATCGTCCCGCTGCTTGGGCTTGGGCCGCTGGGGCACGTTGGACGAAGCGACCTAGCTGGCGGTCTGCCGCGGGCTCAGCTTTGGGGACCGCCGAAGGCGGAATCGGTGCAGCAGGAAGCGCCCGACCACGCGCAGGGTGGATAGGCCGTACACGACGCTGCGCCGGAAGCCCACCGACGACGCCTCCTCGAAGTAGCGGGTGGGGACGGCGATCTCCGCAATCGTGAGTCCGCACGCAACCACCTGGGCCACGACCTCCTGGTCGAAGACGAAGTCGTCGCTATTGCGGTGGTAGGGCAGCGTCTCGAGCAGCCGGCGGCTGTAGGCGCGGAACCCGGTGTGATATTCGGACAGACGCAGTCCGAACGCGAGATTCTCAAGCCCAGTGAGAAACCGATTGGCGACGAACTTCCAGCTTGGCATGCCGCCGGCCAGCGGATCGCCCAGGAAGCGACTGCCCAGCACCATGTCCGCGCGACCGACCGTGATCGGTTCGATCAGCTCAGGAATTCGAGTGGCGTCGTATTGGTAGTCGGGATGCAGCATGACGACGATGTCTGCCCCTGCGGCAAGCGCGTGGTCATAGCACGTCTTCTGGTTGCCACCGTAGCCACGATTCTGGCGATGAATGACCACGTCCAGGCCCAGCTGCCGTGCGACGTCAACAGTCTCGTCGTGCGACAGGTCGTCGACCAGGATTACGTGGTCCACGACCTCGTGGGGGATGTCGGCATACGTGCGCTCGAGGGTGCGTGCGGCGTTGTAGGCCGGCATCACCACCACGACGCGCGGGCGTTGGGTAGTCACCCACACAGCCTACGACGCGCCAGCAAGCAAACAATGGGACTCTGGTTCAATTGGCCGGTTACGGGCGATGTCTACCCGTTTCCGCCAACAGCACGTCATGATCGACCAAGGGCGATGATGGGCCGAAAGACGACCTGAGGAGGAAATACTCAGTTCGTGGCCGGTCGTCGGTAATCATCGGTCCGTCACCGGCAAATTCGCGAGCGGCGTCGTTGTCAAGCCACGCGAGGCTGGCAATCAGGGCCGTCCAATCGTCCACCGAATCTATAGGTGGCGAATCCGGAGCGGAAGTCAGGTCCTCGATGACGCCGGGCCGGGCGAGGACGCTGCGCACGCCCTCGGCACCGAGGGAGATGGGGTCGGACGAGCCCAGCATGAAGACGCCCTTCCCTGTGGGTGCAAGGATGTACGTGACGACTGGAAAGACATCTTGAAACGTCCGCATGTGCGCCTTCAGCTCATCCAGTGTCTGATCGTGCGGCATCCACTGCATCATCACGCCCCCCGGCGTGAGGCGCGACGCACAGGCCGCATAGAATTCCCGAGCGTAGAGCACCCCGGTTCCGGCGCTCCGGATGGGAGGCGGCGGGTCGGACATCACAATGTCGTACTGGCGAGTGGTCAACGCCACGTGATTGCGTCCGTCAGCAACGACAAGGCGGCCCCGAGGGTTGGCAAGTACCGCTTCGGCATCCGCATAGAACTCGGGAAACATGCGCACCACCGACGGGACGAGTTCGACCGACTCCACCGTGAGACCGGCTGTGAGGGCCGCGCGATGAGAGGTGCCCATGCCGAAGGCGATGATCAGGGCTGAATCCGCTTCCGGCTCAGCCATCAGTGGCAGCAAGGGCATCAGCTTCGTGTCAACCGTGAGTCCTGTCATCGAAACGCCCGCCACCCATAGATGGTCGACACTGTCGACACGGCCTGCCTGGACGGCTGCAATCTCATCCTCCGCGGAGGCGTAGAGGGTGCCCAGCTGTTCCACTGACCGATCTACTGGGCTCCGCGTGAAGCCGGGGTTCACGATCGGTAGGGCTGCAAGGGAGATCGCGGCAAGGAGAGCGACACCAGCCGTGGGAGCAAGGCGCCAGTTCCCGGACGGCGCGCGGGAGAACAGAGCGGCTGCCAGCAACGCATTCAGGGTGGCGAGAACGAGTACCGCGTGACCTGAGCCCAAGCTCGGGATCAGCAGGAAGGGAACCACGAATGTCCCCATCACCGTTCCCGCCGTGTTGACAGCGATAAGGAGACCACTGGAGGCCCCCGCCCGCTGCTCGTCGTCGCCAAGGAGGCCGAGTGCAATCGGCAGCGCAAAGCCCATCACCATGGTGGCCGGGAGGATGACTACGATCCATGCTAGGGCCGCTGACCCCGAGTCGCCAAGCAGTTGCAGGCCGGCGCAGGCGATGGCGGCGATGAGCAACTGTGCGATACCCAAGGCGCCGAATCCATACCGGCGCTCGGACCGTGTTCCGCGACCATACAGATAGGCACCGGTGGCGATGCCCGTCAGGAACATGACCAGGATGGTGGTGAAGACGTAGCTGGATGCTGCCGTGCCGGACGACATCAGTCGCGTCCACAGGACCTGGTACCCAAGCGACGTCAAGCCCGAGACGAATGCCACGACCAATACGAGCGGGTGCGGTCGACTAAGTTGGCGTGACGCGCCCGGCTTGGGCGAGCCCGAACCGGCTCGCACTACCGGTACGGCTGCTGGCAGCCGCCTCCAGAGGGAGACCGCAGCGAGCCCGGCGGCGAGCGAGAATGATGCAGCAATCCACACCGTCGTCTGCAGCCCAACGAGTTCAATGAGCACGTATCCGGCGATAGCGGCGCCGGCCAGCGCGCCCATCGTGTTGACCGCATAGAGCCGACCGAACTGGATCGCCACGCCGGTATCGGACTTCAGCAAGTGGCGCGTCAGGAAAGGCAACGTAGAGCCCAACAGGATTGTCGCTGGAGCGAGTGCGAGAAGCGATAGCCCGAACCGCACGAGCCCGAGAAGCACGGGGGCCTCGCTGAGCGCGGGATATACCGAGCGGTACCCTTCTCGAATGCTGCCGAAGAGGACCGGGGTGCACACGGCGACGGCCGCTACCGCGATTTCGACAGCCGCGTAAAGCAGGAGCGGGGAGGGCACCCGGTCTGCAAGGCGCCCTCCGAAGAACGCCCCGAGCGCCATGCCGCCAAAGAATCCCGTGAGAATGGCCGCCGTCGCCTGCGTGGTGTTCCCGAAGACTAGGACGAGTTGCCTAGCCCACACCACCTCGTACATGAGACCAGCCGCGCCGGAGAGGATAAAGGCGGCAATGACGACATTCCGTCCTCGCGAATCAGTCATGAAACCCACTCACGACCCGACCCGGCGGTAAAGGGGCCATCCGTCAAGGGTCACCTCGAGTGCGTACCGGTCCCGCACAAACGCACGAAGAGGATCCAGCGCGTCGTAGTCGCGGCCGTCGGACGCCACTGGCCGGTCGAGCAGCAGAGGCGGGTCGCCGGGCGTGCCGGGCGTGAAGGATCCGGCATCGATGATGATCGCCGGCGGCGACACGGTCCACGCGGCCAGAATCTCGGCCACCTGCTGCGGCGACGAGTATCCAGGCGTCGTGAGCGGGTAGAGGTAGACGTAGGGGCTGGCGGGGGCGCGGTCCGCCGCGAGATAAATCTGCGGCTCGTTGCCCCACACGAACACAGTGGCAGCCGCGGACGAACGATCGCGGATGTAGGCGCCTATGAGGTCCACCCGGCGGTTTTCCGCCGTTACCGAGGCGACCATCGCCGGCGCGGTGGCCGAGATGACGGCCGCCGAGAGGACGACCGCCAGGCCGATGGGCACCGCACCCAGCAGGCGTGCAGGACCGCCGCGTCGCCATGCGCCAGCTGCCTCGTCGAGGCCCACGGCCGCGAGCCACGCGAGGGGAATGGCGAGCGGTATGGCGTAATGCGTCTCGAATCTACCCTGGGCGGCGAAGAGCACGACGCTCGTCCCGAGCCAGGCAAGGCTTGCCAGGGCCGCCGTCCGTGCCGGCCGACGACGGCGCGCTGCCAAGAGTCCAAGTGCGGCCGGGAAGATAAGGAACAGGAAGCTGAGCACGACACCGGCGATCTGCGGCGCGGCACCCGTGCTGGCCGCCGGGGCGCTCGCCGCCCGGTAAGCGGCGTTGTAACCGATCACATTCCGAACCGCGTCGTCGAGGATGCCACCCGCCGCAAGCGCCCCGAGGACCGCCAACGCCACGATGGCAGCCCCGGTAAGGCCGAGCGCCACCGCCCGCAGCGGTGTCGGTGAGCGCAGGGCGAGGACGATGAGCGCCGCGACGACGGCCAGCGCGGGAAGGGAGATCACCAGCGCCAACGCCGCGAGGCCGCCCGCCGCCAGCCATCGAAGCGGAGCGCCGCCGGCAGTCGCCGCCCGCCAGAAGGAAGCGGCGAGCGGCAGGACCGCGATTGGCTCGGTGAGGCCGCCGCCGAGCGAGACGATGAACTGGGACATCGCGGCGGCCACGGCCAGGCCGGCGATCGCAGCAATCCGGGGTCCGACGACCGAGCGGGCCGCCGCAGCCACGAATGCAGCGGCGCCCCCGACGCACGTCACCGTTGCCAGCCACACGGCTGGCCAGGCGCCGAGCCACCCCACGAGCGCGATCGCGACGGCATGGACCGCGTAGATGCCCGGCGGCTTGTGGTCCCATGTGCCGACGTAGGGCAGCACGCCGCCGACAAGGCGTTCGGCCGCGAGCGTGAACACCGCCGCGTCCAGCGACGGGCCGGCCAGCAGGCCGGGCGCCATCAGGGCCGCCGCGGCGCCGACGGCGAGCGCGAACGTGAGGACGATAAGCAGCGTTCTTGTATCCCGATACGATGAACGATCGTGCCGTGGCCCACGCGGGCGGATGGAGGATACTGCGATCCGAGATGCCGAGCCGCCGAACGACTGCCACGGACCGGTGGTCGGCTGCATGGGCGCTCACCCTTGCCGCCTTCCTGCTCGGCTTCGCGGTGCAGCTCGATTTCGGCACGCTCGATCCGGGCGCGATCCTGCTTCTCTCACTCGCCCTGCCGCTGACTCTTGTCGCGGTGATCGGACCTCGATGGGACGCACTGCAGGCATCCAACGTGCGCTTCGCTCTCGGGCTGGTCCTGATCGCTCAGTTCGGCTTGCTGCTCGCGTGGCCCCCCGGCAGCTCGAGTGCCGTCCAGGATGACGGCGCGCTCCTCCCGTACCGGCTCGGCCTGGCAGCAGCTGGCATCGTCGCCCTGCTGGATCTCGCCGATCGGCCGGCGCTGCGGCGCACACGCCTCGTCGCCCTCCTCGCGCTCTGGGGCGTTGCCGCTGCGTGGGTCGTGGTCATGGAGCCATTTCCGCGTAACGACGTGTGGTGGTTCCAGCAGCTGGGCGGGCAGGCACTCCTGGATGGCATCAATCCGTACGCCATGCAAATGCCGAACGTCTACGCGCCCGACACCTCGCTGTACGCCCCAGAGCTGGTAGACGGCGATCGCTTGACGGTCGGGTTCCTGTACCCGCCACTGAGCCTGCTCCTCGCGCTGCCCGGCCTCCTGGTGGCCGGTGACGTGCGGTTCGCGCACATCGTCGTAGTGCTGGTTGCGGCCCTGCTGATCGCGACCATGCGTCCGGGGCCAATCGCGCGGGGCGCGGCCCTCGTCTTTCTGTTCACGCCGCGTAGCTTCTTCGTCATCGAGCAGGGCTGGACGGATCCGCAGACGGTCCTGGGAGTGGCGGTCATTGTCTGGGTCGCGCTGCGGAGGCTCAACCCGCTTCCGATCGCCCTGGGCTTGGCGGTGGCCGTCAAGCAGCACATGGCGCTGTTGCTTCCGCTGACGCTCTTGCTGATTCCCCGACCGATCCACTGGCGACGCGTAGCCCTCGCCGGCGGCGTTGCCATGGGATTGGCCGTGGCGGTCACCCTGCCGTTCGTCCTCGCCGATCCCACTGCGTTCTGGCACAGCGTCGTGGAGGCCCAGTTCCGGCAGCCCTTCCGCACCGATGCGCTGAGCTATCTTGCCTGGCTGGGAATGGACGACCCACGCCTCGCGCTCATCGGCTTCGCGGCGCTGGTTCCCGCGGGTGTGCTCGTCGCCTGGCGTGGCGCCCGTACGCCGGCCGGGTTTGCTGCGGCGACCGCCCTCGTCTACCTGTGCTTTGTCGCGTTCAACAAGCAGGCGTTCGTGAACTACTACTACTTCGTGATTGGCGCCATGTGCTGCGCGATCGCCGCCACCGCCCCGGCGGTCGAGCCGCAGGCATGATGCGGCTCTCCGGATCCAGCCTTGCGATCCTCGCGTTCTTCGTGGCGGCGTTGCTCCCGAGAGCCACCTGGCCGCTCGTGGATCCCGACGTGTGGTGGCACATCCGGGCAGGGCAGACGACGCTCGGCACGGGCCGCGTGCCAGATGTTGACACCTGGAGCCTCACTGCCGCCGGAAACCCATGGACCAGCCAGGATTGGCTCGCGAACGTGGTGCTCGCCATGGGACACGGCCTGGGGACGTGGGGTGACACGACCCTCTCGGCCCTCTTTGCGCTCGTCGCGGTCGCCGCATTCTGGCTGCTGTGGCGGGCAATGCGGATCCGCTCTCCCCAGATCGGATGGCTGAGCCGCGTGACGTGGCTGTCCGTGGGCCTTGTGCTCGCCGGCCCAACCTTGGGGGTGCGCGTCCAGGTCTTCGACCTCCTGCTGGCGGCTCTTGTGATCCTGGTGCTGTGGTCCTTCCTCGCAGATCGGCGACGGACGTGGTTGGTGGGCCTGCCGGTCATTGCGGTCGCGTGGGTCAACCTGCACGCCGGTTGGCCGCTCCTGCTCCTTCTTGGCGGCGCCGTCCTCATCGGCGAGGCCACGGATCGAGTGTCACGACGACGCGCGGCGGCGCTGGAGCCGCGCGAGCTGGCCTGGCTGGGCGGGGCACTGCTGGTCTCAGTTGGCGCCCTCGTGGTCAACCCGAACACGCTCCAGATCTACCGATACCCCTTCGATACGCTGGCGCTCGGCACGCTGAAGGCTGCCGTGGGGGAGTGGCAGCCCGCCCGCTTCGATTCGCTGTTCGGATGGCTGTGGCTCGGCTTCGTGCTGGGCGCGGTCATTCCAACCATCGCCTGGCGTTGGCGGAGCATCCCGCTCGCCGATGCCCTCATCCTGCTGGGCCTGACCGCGATGGCGGGCATGGCCGTCCGATTCCTGCTGGTGCTCGGACCGATCGGCGGCGCGATCGTCGCCATCCATCTGGCTCCGGCCATCGGGGCGACGGGCCTTGGGCGGGCCATGGCCCCCCACCTTGGACGCCTCGGCCGCCCCCGAACGGGGCTCGCGTATCCGGTCGTGGCGGCTCTCTTGCTCGCATTGGGGCTGGGCCTGGCGGCCCTCCGCGCCAGCCCTGTGTCGCAGGCCGCCGAAGTTGCGGTCGAGCAGCCGGCGGCGGCCCTCGACTGGATCCTCGATCACGATCCGGGCAAGCGCGTCTTCAACCGCTACGAATGGGGCGGGTACCTGGGCCTGCGGCGTCCAGCGACGCCGATCTACATTGACGGGCGGGCGGACGTCTACGGTGACGGGGTCATCGCCGAGTACGTCCGAACCATCGGCCTGACCGTGGATCCGCAGACGACCTTCGACCGATACGGCATCGACCACGTTCTGTTCCCGGCCGACACGCCGCTCGGCGGGTGGCTGGACGCGAGTGGGTCATGGGAGCGTGCGTACCACGACGATGTGGCCACCATCTGGGTGCCGTCATGATGAAGCGACGCATGCTCATCCGCGGGGCGCAGGCGGTCGCCATCGGCCTCGTGGTGGGATTCGCGCTGGCCGCGCTCACCGGACCGGGGACCAACTGGTGGCTGAAGGACGCCGACGCCTACTGGAATGCCGCGTTGCGGCTGCGTGCCGGCGAGCCGCTGTACCCACCGCTGGCGAGTGTCGAGGACCCTGAGATCTATCGGTACAGTCCGTGGTTCGCCTTCCTTTGGGTGCCGCTCACCTTCCTGCCGCAGGATCTGGTGCGCGTCGTCTGGGCCGCGGTGCTCCTGGGCGGCGTCGCGCTGTGCATCTGGCCCGCGCTGCGGACGCGAACCCTGGCAGGCACACTTCTATCGGTGCTCCTCGGCGCCATCCTGATACGCACTGCCTCGAGCGGCAACGTGCAACCGTTGATGCTGGCCGGGCTGGTGCTCGGCGTCGAGCGCCGCACTGGCCCACTGTGGATCGCCGTCGCCGCGTCGCTCAAGGCAGTGCCGCTGCTGTACGTCGCCGTCTATGTCGCCCGCCGCGAGTGGGGCCGAGTTGCGTGGACACTGGTGATCACCGCGGCGCTCGTGCTGCCGCTGCTGCTCTTCGACCTATCGCAGTACCCGCTCGACAGCGGGTCGCTCGTCGACGCGCCCATATCCGCGCCGTGGTCATGGCTCGTCATCGCCGGGCTGCTGTACATCGTGTGGCGACTTCGGAACGGGCCATTAGCGTGGGTCGCAGCATCCGCTGCGGTCATCATTGCGCTCCCGCGCTGGGTCCCCTACTTCCCGTCATTCACATTGGTGGGCAGCGGTACGCCGCCCAGCCCGGTGACAAGCCGCGCCGAGCCTCGCCCGGATGAGTGATGACTTGTGGGCGAGGGGGTGCGGGGCATGAGGCTCCGACGTGACGTGAGTGTCGTCGGCGGCCTCACGTTGATGGGCTTCCTCATGCGCCTTCCTACCCTGTGGCAGCCGCTTGTGGAGATCCATCCCTGGCGTCAAACGCAGACCGCTTATACGAGCCTGCTGTACTTTCGCGACGGGATCGACCTTCTCCATCCGAAGCTCCCCGTCCTCGGCCCGCCATTTGAAGTGCCGCACGAGTTCCCGCTCTTTGAAGCCCTGGCGACCATCCCGATGGAACTGGGATTGGGCCCGGACACGAGCGTGCGACTCGTTGGATTGATGACGTTTCTCGCGACAGGCGTCCTCCTCTTTGTGTTCATGCGCGAGATGCGTATTGACTTTCTCGGCGCTGCGATGGCCCTGGCCGCGTTTCTCTTCAGCCCGTTTGCCCTGTTGTGGGGGAGGACCGCGATCATCGAATATCTCGCGACCGCTGGGTGCCTGGGGTATGTCATTCTCAGCTTGCGGTGGCAAAGCAGTGGACGCCCGCTCTGGCTCGCCGCAGCGGGGATTGCGGGCGTCCTGGCGATGATGGTCAAGCCCACGACGGGCGGCTTGTATCTGTTGCTGCCAGTCGTGGGGTGGCCGCATGCGACATCTCGGCGCTGGGTGGCCGGGGGCGCCGTTGCGGCGATCGCACTTCTTGCCGGATTCACGTGGACTGCCTATGCCGATGCGATCAAGGCTGGGTCTCCCTTTACAACTGACATCACAACTTCCGCGATATCGAAGGAGTACGCGCTTTTCGTCCCCAATTTCGACGGGCAGAAGTGGTTCGAAATCGCGCATCGCGTCCAGCTCCTGCTCGCGGGCCAAGGGCTGTTCATCTGGCTGGGCTTGGCGGGCCACGCCCTCACTCACAGCGAAGCGCGGCGCGTCTGGGCGCTTCTCTTCCTCATGGTGATTGGGTCGTTCTTTGCCCTCCTTTCGTATGTGTTCGCGCACGAGTACTCCCTCGCCGCAATTGCCCCGGTCATCGCTGCGGTGGTGGGGGTGGGCAGTTCGCACCTCTGGCAGCATCGGCATCGGCTCGTCGCCCGCGGACTGGCTGTCGCGCTCCTGGCGGCCTGGATGGTGTCCATTGGGTCGACGGTGAACTACTGGGGGAGAGCCTATGTCTCCCCGGTACCGGACCCGGACCAGGTGCTACCAGTTGCAAGGTTCTTGAGGACAGATGTTCCCGCCGCAGAGCCCGTGGCCGTTGTGGGCCGTGGCTGGTCACCCGCGATCCTCTATTACGCCGACCGCGTAGGATTCATGCTCCAGACTGAGTCGAGTCTCGCAGCGGCGCTTTCATACCTGCGTGGGGCCCGGTATACCGTAATCTTCCGATGCCCGGTAAAGAGTCCGCGCTGCGAGGTCTGGCGACATTTGCGCTGAGGCCGGAACCATTGCCGACGGGCGCGGGTCGTCGCCTCGAATTGGCGCCTCTCTTCCAGGTGCTTGTTCCTCACTTGTGGCGAAGTCCCGGACGTTAGAGCAAGAATCCCATCTGCTCCGGAACAATCCAAGCTTCCGTCAGACTCGGTAGGCATATACGAGGCCGCTCACACCGACCAGCACACCAGCTGCGACGAGCACACGCCACCAACCCCCGAACCGCCGCCGTGCGCCGAGCGCCACCAGCACCATCACGAACGGAATGCTGTCGAGGAAGTAGCGGAAGCCCATCTGAAGCCACCCTCCGCCGTAATACAGCAGGCTGGGCAACAGGACTGCCACGGCGGTGACGGCGCACGCCACAGCGATGCGGCGTCGATGGTCCGCGAACAGGGCGAGCAACAGCCCCGGACTGGTGATCAATATCGATAGGCCGAAGCCGTCCGGCTGCAGGAACAACGGTGGCGGCACGATCCCGGGCAGGCGCAGAAGGAACAGGTCGAGGTTGCGCGGCAGGTAGGCGAGCGAGAAGAGTCCATGATCGCGCGTCCCAGCCAGCTCCGGCGCCAGCACCGCCAACCCGTAACCAGATTCGAGCGGTGAGCCGAAGCGCGCGGCGTTGTACACCATCGAGAGCGCCACCGCGCCGACAACACAGGCCACGACGGTGGCCACCTGCCCGACACGCGCGCGATCCAATCGGCCGGAATTCGGAGCTGGACCGAGCCACGCCGCGAAGATCCAGAGCGGGGCTGCAAAGATGAGCGGGGCGCGGGTCAGGAAGCCCGCGGCGGCGACCACGCCGAGCACCCAGCCACGCCGCCGGCCCGACACTTCCAGGAGTCCTATGAGGGTGATGCCGGTGGCCACGATCTGTGATGTGTGCCAGACGCCGCCGCGGATCGTGATCCACCACAGCGGCGTGCTGAAGGCGAACAGCACGACGAGCCAGATGCGGCGACGAGCCGAGCCACCGTCGTACCTGGCCAGGAGCGCCCAGCACAGGGCCACGTCGAACGCCGCCATGGCGGAGTTGATGAGCGGTTCGAATGAGATGAGCGAGCGAGCGCCGCCGACCAGTGCGACGAGCGGCATGAATAGGACGGCGGGGAAGGGCCCAAAGGGCAGGTACACCCGCCCATCGATGGTCACGGTGTCGACGGCGCCGGGAAATGGGTACGCGACATCCAGATGACCGTGAAGGAACGCTTCGGCCAAGAAGAAGAAGTCCCACCGAAAACTCTTCAGTAGCCCGCCCGCCACTACGTAGGCGAAGAAGGCATAGACGCCGATCAGCAAAGACGGGCGCACTAGGGGCCGGGCGGGCGTCATCGGCGTGGACACGCCACGAACCGTAGCGCAGAATAACCGGTGGAGGGAGGAACAGCGGCGCCGCGACGCTACGGCCGCGACGCTCTTTGCGAGTTGAGCCGCGAAGGGGCCGCGACTTCGACGAGCACCGATTTCAGCTGACTGACAACAGAAAGTCTGTCGAATCGCTCTCGTGCGACTGCACGACCGTTTGCACTCATTTCGGCGAGAAGTGTCGTCTCCATCATCTCGAGCATCGCAGCGGCGAGGCCTTCAACGTCCTCAGCGGCGCTGACGACACCGCACTTGGCGCTGCTTACAATCTCTGCCGCCTCCCCATCTGCCGAGAGGACCACTGGCACGCCAGCGGCCATCGTCTCTACAAGCTTTGTCGGTAGCGCGATTGAACCCATCCCGCCCTTCAGCATCACGATGGACGCATCTGAGGCCCGCATGAGCATTGGAACCAACTCTGACCGAACAGGAGGGCTGAACCTGACGAGATTCAGGCCTGACCGGCGAGCTTGGGCCTCGAGCGAAACGCGATCGGCTCCGTCTCCGACGATGCGGACTTCGAATTTCGATTGCCCGGCCTCGACCAAGCTCGCGACGGCATCCAGAAGGGTGCCGATGCCTTGCGCCAGGCCGATGGTTCCGAGATATAGGAAGATGAACCGGTTGGCTGGCCAGCCGAGCTGGTGGCGGCATTCTTCGAGCGACCTCTCCGACGAGAATCGGTCGCCGTCGACGGCATTCGGGAGCACGATGACCTTGCCCGGAGAATCCACGTTGCGGCGCACAATCGAGGCCACACCCTCTGTCGGCGTGGTCACCCGACTAGCCCACCGGTACGACGCCCGTTCTAAGGACCGAGCCAGCGAAATCGCGGTTGGCGACGTGAGCGCGCCGAGGGCAATTGGATAATCAGGCCAAGGGTCCGCGACGTGAAAGACGTACGGTCGACCAAGGAGCCGATACCAGAGGGCCGGAAGTCCAAGGAACAGAGGCGGCGACTCCACTAGGACGACATCGGCCCATCGCGCCTCAGCGATTGCGGCCAAGGTCACGAAGCTGAACCATGCGTGATCGACGATGCGGTCCAGGCCGCTCCGATATTTTCGTGCGAGCGTTGGTAGGCGCGTAACGGCGATTCCGTCGACTTTATCGCGTCGAAGGCTGAGGCTGCCCGCCCCGTGGGCGCGACCGCCCGGGTAGTGCGGGTGCCCCGTCACCACGCGCACCTCGCAGTCCAGGTCCCGGAGATGCCGGACGGTCTCACGGAGCCGAGTCTGCGGCGCCCCAATCTCCGGAGCGTAATAGTGGGTGAGAAGGAGCACGCGGAGTGGGTTCAAATACTGCGGTCCTTCTGAGCCACAACCACCAAGT
Organism: Chloroflexota bacterium; assembly: GCA_039932235.1. GTDB lineage: Bacteria > Chloroflexota > Limnocylindria > QHBO01 > QHBO01 > JAICQM01. Next base: position 3,901 of record JBDTQJ010000011.1, on the reverse strand, counting down.
GCGTCAGCGCGAACGGCAGCCGCTCAAGCACCGGGAGCATCCACGAAGGCAGACGGCTGGCGAGAATCATCGTCGGTGTCGCCCTATTCACCACACGGCTCCTGGACCACGGCGCAAAGAGTCGCGCGATCTCCATCTGGTCGATCCCGACGAGATGCGGATTGGACCCGCCTGCTTTCATGTCCCAGGAGATAACAACGCCACCGGCACGTGTGACACGGAACATCTCTTCAACCACCGCGAATCTAACGGCTGCATCGACGATCGACGACAGGACTGTGCATTGAATGGTCGCATCGAATGATCCATCGTCGAAAGGAAGCGCGGCCGCGTTTGCCACCTCAATTTGTGCTTCCGGGAGCATGCGGGCAGCCCGGCTTATCGAAGCCGGGAACACGTCTACGCCGGCGAGGAGGTTCGGGTCCCAGCCCTTGGTGGCCAGGTAATGGAGATCTCCCCCATCGCCGCATCCGACATCGAGCACGCGCGTTTCCCGAGGCACGCCGATCGTATTGAGAAGACTCGCAAGACGATGCCTGCGCCGCTCGTTGAGCGCGGCGAGAGCAGGACCGACTCGACGGTAATATGCCGCCAGGTGTTCGTCGTCCTCGCGGCGCCGGTATTCCTTAATCACGCGCGCTTCATCACGCTCGATCTGAGGCCGACGTTGGCGGATCATCGCGTGGGAATCTGGGCGACGTATCGTTCCACCAACCTATCGACCTCGCCTTCCCATGCCGCGGGGCGGGCGGCCAGCCGTACCTCGCTCTGGGCGCTTCGGCGCTCGGCGGCGGCGGCGAAGGCGTCGATCAGCTCCAGAGGCGCTGGATCTGCGCTGACGATTATGCCGATTTCGCCCCGTACCCATTCTCGGTTTGCGGGCAGGTCGTTCACGATCGGCGCAGTCCCTATGGCCATGGCCTCCAACAGGGTCGCACTCGTCCCGTCGGTCTCGGGGATCGAAATGTACGCCGTGGCACCGGCCAGGAGTCGGTGCAACTCGCCGGGTTCCAGGTGGCCGACGAACCGCACGCCAACCGATCCCTCGTACTTGTCGCGGAGTTCGGCTTCCGCCGCACCTGCGCCCGCGACCACAAGCTCCGCCCACTCGAGTGGCGCCCGACTCGCGCGAGCAGTGATGAACGCACCGATGATGCGGCCGATCCGCATGGTGTGTGTCAGGTTCCGCGCCGATACAAACACAATGCCCTCCTCCGAGCGCCGATACTCGAAGAGGCGGGCGGGCGGGCCAAACACGAAGCGGCACGACGGGATGCGGTGAGCAGACATCGCCTCGGCTTGTTCGAGCACGTCATGACTGTCCGCTGTGATCAAGTTTGCCGTCCGCAGAGCGAATCGGCTCAGGATCCGTGCAATGGAGGACTTGGCGGGCGTTACGAGTATGTCGGTGCCCCAGCACGTCTGGACGAGGGCGGGCCGTCGACCAGCCAGACCGGCCAAAATGGTAGCGAGTGCCGACGCCACACCGTAGCTCGTTATGTAATGTGCGTGAACGACATCCGGCCGGAACCTTCGAATGGCACGAACAAGAGGCGGAACCGCCAACGCGTAGCGCCAATCGCCCCTGACGCCGGGCCGGCCGAGGCGGTAGAACTGAAAATGGGACGCTGGCTCGTCAAAGCCGGCGAGCGCCACCCGAACATCGCGCTCGGCCAACGCTTCGGCCAGACGGGTCACGTGAGGGCTGGTCGTGTGCCCCACAAGGAGAACGGAGGGCAGGTTGGCAGTGCGGTGATCCACAAGGAAGATTCGATCTCCATGCGATGTCTCAAGCGGTGAGGTGCGCCCATGGACGCGGAAGGTGAGCTGACCGTCCCATTCTGGACGGCGGCTCGAACGCTTTTCGGCCGTTCGGCACTTTACGCGCTGGCGGGAGCCATTAACAAGGTGCTGGCACTGGTTACGGTGCCGCTCTTGACGCGATTGCTGACCCCCGAGGGATACGGTCTGAGCGACTTGGCGGTTGGCCTCGCAGCGATGTTGACAATCGTCGCCCTCTTCGCGGCCGATATCCCGGCCGCCGAGTTGGTCGCGCGTCATCCCGCGAGCGAACGACGCATCTACTCGACGTACGTTGCCTTGGTCGTCGGGATCGGGCTGCTGCTCGGCGCGGGTGTGTTCCTCGCTGCCGACTTGATCGCGAACCAGCTGTGGAATGCGCCCGCAGCGGCGTCTCTCGCGCGCTGGACTGCAGCGCTAATTGTCGCGACGGCCGCAAGGGGGTCGATGATCACCGTCTTTCGGCTGGCGGGGCGCGCTTGGCGCTTTGCCGCGATCTCGGTGCTTGAGCTCGTAATTGAGCTCGCGCTCTCCGTGTGGCTGGTCATCCTCGGCTGGGGCGCAGAGGGTGTCGTCGCGGCGTATGTGGTCGGCAACCTTGTCGGTCTGGCTGCATCGCTGGTGCTCGGCCGAGATCTCTTCGAAATCGGCGTTGTTCGTAATGCATTCCGGCCTCTCGTCGTTGGTGGTGCATGGTTCTTACCCGTCGCAATGGCATTCGTCATCGCCGACTACGGGCTTCGATACTTCGCGACGGCGTTCGGCGAGCCAGCCGCAGTCGGGCATCTCGCCGCAGCAAGCCGGATCGCGAGCGTCCTGTCGTTGGCGAGCGCCGGCTTCTATTTGGCGTGGGGCCCGTATGCCGTACGACGCGTCAAGTCGAGTACGTCACCGGCCGAGATCGGTCGCATGATGAACGTATACGGGGGCGCGGCGATAGCCGGCGCGCTGATTATCGGCCTCTTTGGCGCTGAACTCATCGAGTTGATTGCAGGGAGGTCCTATCGGCCAGGGGCAGTCGCTCTACCAGGCCTCGCGGCCGGGGCCGCAATCGCCGGTGTCGCCCAAATTGCGCTGCTAGCGCTGCGGCTGTCGGGTCGTTCGAGGCTCATGATTGGCGCAGCGGTGGGTGGTGGCCTCGTGCAGGTGGCCACTGCGGGCGCGCTTGGCAAATTCATTGGCCTGGCCGGCTTGGGGTGGGCCACGTTCGCCGGCCAGCTGGCAACGGTTGGGCTCGCACTGTTCGCCGCCGGTGGCGCCATCCAGCTCCCTCGGGCAAATGCAGCGCTCGGCGCCTTGGCAAGCGCGCTCCTCGTCGCTCTCGTCGCGATGATGTCTACCGTCCCGGCACCAATCCGCGTTGCAGCGGCGGTGGTCGTCACCGTAGCCAGCGTGTATTGGACGGTTAGGCAGGTACGCCGCGCGGCAGCAATCGAAAGCCTCGACGAGGATTAGCCGAGGTATTCAGAGCTCGTCCGGTGGTACCGTTGACCTCCGGCGCCGACGTGCCTAGCCTGCTTGGTGACCTCCTTGGTCCAGCCTGACCTCATCCCCTTCCATTTCCCGAGCATGGGCGACCGCGAGATCGCGGCCACCGTCGAGGTGCTGCGCTCCGGCTGGCTGACCACGGGGTCGCGCGCGCACGCGCTGGAAGCGGCCGTCGCGCAGCGCATTGGCGTGAAGCACGCCCTGGCGGTCAACAGTGCGACTGCCGCGCTGCACCTGGCGCTCGATGGCTTCGGTATTGGTGCCGGAGACGACGTGGTCGTCCCCACCTACACGTTCACCGCCTGCGGCGAAGTCTGCGCCTACCTCGGCGCCCGCGTGGTGCTGGCCGATGTCGGCGACGACTACCTGCTCGGGCGTGACCAGCTTGAGGCGGTCGTGACCGATGCCACACGGGCTGTAATGCCGGTCCACTTCGCCGGTCAGGCGGTCGATGTCGCCGCGCTGCGGCCCGTGGCGCCACAGGCTCGATTCCTGGAGGACGCGGCGCACGCGTTGCCGGCGACGGTTGGCGGCGTACCCGCCGGGCGCCTCGGCGACGCGGCCGCCTTCAGCTTCTACGCCACAAAGACGATGACCACCGGCGGCGAGGGCG
>JBDTQJ010000010.1:0-27693 GCA_039932235.1 Chloroflexota bacterium | reverse complement strand
GGCGATGAGCGGCAGGAAGATGACGTGGAAGACGTAGAAGCGCAGCAGCGTGTTCGAGCCGACCTCGATCCCGCCGAGCAGGAAGAAGCCGGTCTCGCTGCCGATGACCGGCGCGTAGGCCGCCATCTGCGTGCCGACGGTGATGGCCCAGAAGGCGATCTGGTCCCACGGCAGCAGGTAGCCGGTGAAGCTGAGGCCAAGGGTCAGGAAGAGCAGCACCACCCCGACGACCCAGTTGAACTCGCGCGGCGGCTTGTAGGCGCCGTGGTAGAAGACGCGGACCATGTGCAGGAAGACCGTCAGCACCATGAGGTGCGCCGCCCAGCGGTGCATGTTGCGCACGAGCTGGCCGAAGGCGACGCTCGTCTCGATGGCCTGGATGTCCTGGAAGGCACGGCTCACCGACGGCACGTAGAAGAACATCAGGTACAGGCCGGTGACGGTAAGCGCCAGGAACATGAAGAAGCTGATGCCGCCCAGGCAGAACGTGTAGGTGTAGCGCACGGCGTGCTTCTTGACCCGCACCGGGTGGAGGTGCAGGAACACGTTGTTCATCACCGCCAGGGCGCGGGTGCGGCTGGTGGTCGGGTACGGCTGGCGGAAGAGGGAGCGCCAGGCCTGCGAGCCCTTGATGTACCGAATGATCGGGTTGCCGCGATCGTCCATGCTCATCGGTGCACCGCGGGTCCGGCCTGCTGACCGATCTGTCCCAGCACGTTGTCCTTGTAGCTTTCCAAGAGCACCTTTCCGTCAGGCGTGAAGCGCTCGAGCTCGAGCCGATCCATGGTGATGCAGTTGGTGGGGCACCGCTCGACGCAGAGGTTGCACCTGATGCAGCGCTCCTCGTCGATGATCATCGCGATTCCGCGCGGCCACGACTGGAAGAGCTCCACCTCCGGATCGTCGCCACCGACCTGCGCCTTGTCGATCATGTAGATCACGCCCTCGGGGCAGACGTCGGCGCAGAGCCCGCACAGGATACAGCGCGGGCCGTCGATGTTGATGTTGTGGTTGCACTGCAGGCAGCGGCTCCCCTCGGCGACCGCGCTGCGGGTGTCGTAGCCCACCTCGACGAGGCTGGTGAAGTCGCGCCGCAGCTCCGGCGGGGCCATCGGGATCTCCTGGCGGCGGATCGCCTCGTAGCCCTCCGGCATGTCGTGCTCCAGCGCCTGGGTGATGGTGGCGCGGTTGATGACCGGCAGCTCCTCCAGCTCCACGCCGCGCACGCCGGCCAGCCAGCGGTCCACGGAACGAGCCGCGCGGCGTCCGAGTCCGGCGGCCTCGATGATGGTGGCAGGGCCGGTGACGAAGTCGCCGACCGCGAAGATCCCGTCTGCGCTCGTCGCGAAGGTGTCCGCGTTGATGGTGATCTTGCCCTTCTCGAAGCCGAACTCGACGCTGTTGTACGGCGTGCCGTCGGGGCGCCTGGGGGTCGTCCCGTTGAGCGGCTGGGTGCGCCACGAGGATGTCGAGCCGCCCTCGACGATGGAGCGCGAATCGGTCACCCCGAGATGGCGGTTGAGCTTCGCGCCGTACGTGCCGAGCACGTTGTTGTCGGCCGCCTGGCTGGTGCAGGGGATGACCATGTCGCACGGGACCAGGAACTGGCTTCCCGGCACCGGCTCCGCGCTGCGCCGTCCGGTGGCGTCGGGCGGACCGAGGCGGGTGCGCTCGAAGAGCATGCCGGTGACCTTGCCGCTCTCGTCGGCCAGGACTTCGACCGGGCTGGCGAAGTACTCGAAGCGCACGCCCTCGAAGCGGGTCTCGTGCTGCTCCTCCTCGTCGACCACCATCTCCTCCGGCCCGCGGCGATAGACGATGGTGCTGGTCTTGGCGCCGAGCCGCAGCGCGGTGCGCGACGAGTCCATGGCGGTGTACCCGCCGCCGATGACGACGATGTGCTGGCCGACCCACTGCTCCTGGCCGAGGTTGGCGCGCTTCAGGAAGTCGACGCCGTAGATCACCCCGTCCTGCTCCTCGCCGGGAACGTTCATCGCCATCGGGAACATGCAGCCGGTCGCGACCACCACCGCGTCGTGACGCTCGCGGAGCTGGTCGACGGTGATGTCGCGGCCGATCTCGACGTTGTAGTGGAACTCGACCCCGTGACGGGCGACGTAGGTCACATCCAGCTCGATGACGTCGCGCGGCAGCCGGAAGGCCGGCACACCGATGAGGGTCGTGCCGCCACCAGAGGGGAGCGCCTCGTAGATGTGCACCTCGTGGCCGTAGGTGGCGAGGTCCTTGGCGGCCGCCAGGCCGGCCGGGCCGGCACCGATGACCGCGATGCTCTTTCCCGTCGAGGGCCCGATGCTGATGGTGTCGGGCATGTTGTTGGCGTAGTGCCAGTCCACGAGGAAGCGCTTCATGGCGCGGATGGCGAGCGGCTTGTCGATGTCCGCGCGGCGGCAGGCCTTCTCGCACGGGGCGCTGCACACGTAGCCGCAGATCGCCGCGACCGGGTTGGGGTCGCGGGCCAGGATGTAGCCCTCTTCGAAGCGGCCTTCGGCGGCCAGCATCAGGTAGCCCCGGCAATTGGTGTTGACCGGGCAGCCTTCCTGGCATTCGATGTTGCACTGGAGCCAGTCCACGCCGACTTCGGCGGTCTGGAACCTGAGCGGGATCGCGTTGTCGCTGATCATGGTGACGATCGTGCGCTGTGGCGCGTGCGGATTCTCACCGGGAGTCCTCGTGGGAGAGAACGACCTGGTCGGGAATGAAGTGCGGCAGGGCCGATGCTACCCGCCAGCGCTCCTCCTGCGCAACAGGGCGCCAGGCCGGCCGGCTCATTCGTCGGCAAAGAACTGCGAGAGAACCGATCGCACCAGCGGCGCCGTGTTCTCGCCTCCCGTCCCCAGGGGCATGTAGAGCAGCACGGTGGCGATTGCCACGCGAGGGTCGGCCGCCGGAGCGAAGGCCGGGAAGAGGGCGTGCGGATCCGGCGTCCCCGTCTCGGCGGTCCCGCTCTTGCCGGCCACCGGGAGCCCGAAGCCGGCGAAGGCGCTGTGCGCCGTGCCGTACGGCAGCGTGACCACTGCCTCGAGGGCATCGGTCACCAGCGCGAGCTGGGCCGGGGTCAGGCTGATCTGCCGGGTCGCGCGCGGATCGATGCGCTCGACCACGGTCCCGTCCGCCTGCACTGCCTGGGTCACGATGCGCGGCGTCCAGAGGGTGCCGCCGTTGCCGATCGCGGCGTAGGCGCCGGCCAGCTGGAGCATCGTCCCGGTGTACGAGCCCTGGCCGATGGACAGCTGGATCTGGTCGAACTCGTTGTACGGCACGATCCGCCCGTCCCAGCGTTCGGTCTGCTCGAAGTACGCGGCATCGGGGAGGATCCCGGTCTCCTCCGGCAGGTAACGGATGCCGGTGAACGAACCGAACCCGAACTCGGCGACGAGGTCGGTCAGGGCGGTGGGGTTCGCCTCGTAGACGCGCACCGAGAGGGGCATGTAGGTCGTGTTGCAGCTGAAGGCCATGGCCTCCGGCAGGGTGACGTTACCCGGGAGCGAGTGATCCTTGTAGTTGTGGAAGGTGAACCCGGAGAACGTCCAGGTCCCCGGGCACGGCATTCGTGTGCCGGCGTCGGCGACGCCGGTCTTGATGGCGGCGGCGAGGGTGAACGGCTTGAACGACGAGCCGGCCGGGTAGGCGCCGAGCGCCGCGATGTTGGAGATCTGCTGGGCCGAGGGGGCGGCCAGCGCCACGCCGCCCAGGGTGCTGCCGATGGTCATGGCGTTCGGGTTGAAGGCCGGCGCGGAGGCAAGCGTCCAGACATCGCCGCTGCGCGGGTCGACCACCGCGGTCGCGCCCAGGCCGTGCCCGGCGAGCGCCTGCTCGGCGCGCGCCTGGAGCGCCGGTCGCAAGGTGATGGTGATGTCCGCCCCGGCGACCACCTCGCTGGTGGCGAGGGTCACCGGCTCCGCACCCTCGCGCTCCGCGGTGAGCGTCCAGCCAGGCGTGCCGCGCAGCAGCTCCTCCGCGCCGTACTCGAGCCCGCTCCGGCCGACCACGTCGCCGGTCAGGTAGCCGCGCGCGGCGAGCCGCTCGAGATCCTCGGCGGTCACCTCGCTCACGTAGCCGATCGTCTGGCCGGCCAGCCATTCCTGCGGATAGGCGCGCGTGCCGTCCTCCTGGTTCTGGGCCCACACGGTGCCGTCGACGCCCACGATCCGGCCGCGCGGTGAAAGCTCGCGGGCTACGGCGAGCGTCCCGCCGCTCGCGAGCTCCGGGTAGATGAGCGCCGGGTCCCAGCGGATGCCCCAGCCATCGGCGCCCTGGGTGAGCGGAATGTCGCGCTCCAGGCGCAGGGTGCCGAACCGATCGGTCACCAGCTGGATCGCGAGCGGGACCGCGAGCCCCGGGACCGGGCCGTCGAGGACGACCGTCGGATCGGCGCTGGGTGCGGCGGGACTAGCCGCGGGCTGGCCGGACGCATCGGGTGCGGGTGACGCGGCGGCGGGCGGTGGCAGGTCGGGCGGCCGCGGCTCGGGCGGGAGGGCGGTGGGCCGCGGGTCGCCGGCCCGCGAACGGACCTCGGTGAGGCGCACCGCGCCCGCCAGGTCCTGGTAGGCAGCGGCGAACGTGGCCTCGTCCCAGGCCGCTCGATCGGCGGGCGCGAGCAGGGCGTGCATGGCCGCGAAGTCGCTCGCCGCCCAGGCGTCGGCGAAGCGCGTCACGACGGCGCTCGCCTCGGACGCCGGGAGGGACGGCGCGGTGGTCGGGTACGGAGTTGGATCCGGCCCGGCGGGACCGCACGCCGCCAGCAGGACGGCCGTGACGGTCAGGGCGGCGAGGAGGCGGCGGCCGGCTCGGCTCATAGGGCCAGCAGTACCCGACGGAAGCCCTCGGCCGCCGAATAGCCTGCCCGCTCACCGAGCGTCTCCGCCTGGCGGCGCACCCAGCGCGCGGTCTCGTCGAAATGGCGGAACTGGCTGGCATGGCGCGCGAGGGCGGCGATCTTGGTGTCGATGCAGTCGCCGATGTCCACGAGCTGGTTCGCCTCGTTGGTGCTCCACAGGAACAGCTCGGCGACCTTCCAGGCCTCGAGCCCGTCGCGCAGGTGGTCGGGGAAGTTGAGCGGGTCGCGCGCGGTCGGGAAGACGGCATCGACGGTGACCAGCCCCACCGCTCGATGGTCGGGGTGGTTGACCCACTCGTTGTTGACGAAGAGGACGGTTGGATCGTGGGTCATCACGATCTCCGGACGGAAGGCGCGGATGCCACGCGTGATGCGCTCCCGCAGCGCGAGACCGGGCTCCACCTGTCCATCCGGCTCGTCGAGGAACTCCACCCCCTGCACGCCGATCACCGCCGCTGCGTCGCGCTGCTCCCGTTCCCGCACCACGGCGAGCTCGGTGGAGTCGGTGTGCGGGTCGTCAGACCCCTTGTCGCCGCGCGTGACCAGCAGGTAGCGGACCGATGTGCCCTCGTGGACCCACCGCGCGACGGTGCCGGCCGCCCCGAACTCGATGTCATCCGGATGGGCAGCCACGACGAGAACACGTTCGGGAGTGGGGAGGCGATCGCTGGGCATGGTCTTGGCGCCCGATGCTACCAGCGATCCGGTTCAGTCGAGAGCGACCGTTCCCGAGCCGCCCGGGTCGAGCAGCGCAGCGGTCCATGGATGGCAGGTGAAGTAGAGGACCTGGTGACGCTCGGCGAGGCTGCGGATTGCGCTCGCGGCGCGGCCGGCGCGCTCGGCGTCGAAGTTGACGAGGATGTCGTCCATCACGACGGGGAGCGGCTCGGCCGTGCGGGCGAACTGCTCGACGAGCCCGAAACGCAGGGCAAGGTAGAGCTGCTCGGCGGTCCCGCGGCTCAGCTCGTCGGTCACGCGGGGGGCGCCGCTGGCCGGCTCGACACGGACGCTCGCCTCCCCCGGCGCCGCCACGATGCGCCCGTAGGCCCCCCCGGTGATGCGCTCGAAATAGGCGGTCGCGTCCTGCACGACACGCGGCTGGCGCTCTCGCTCGTACCGATGGCGGGTCTCCTCCAACAGGCGCAGCGCGACGGCGCGCACCGCCCAGGCGCGTGCCAGCTCGGCGGCGCGCCCCTCGGCGACCGCCAGCTCCTGCCGCCGCTCCCCGAGCTCTACGCCCTGCTCCAGGGTGGACAGCTCCGCCTGCAGCTCGCCTGCGCGCGTGCTGAGCTCATGCCCGCGCGCGTCCAGCTCGGCGACGCGCCGCGTCGCCTCGTCGCGCTCGACATCGAGTGCCGCCGGGTCGGCGTCGGCGGCCGCGGCGAGCAGATCGACGACACGCGCCTCGCCGCCGGCAATGCCGGTGAGCCGTGCGCGCAGCTCGCGGGCGCGAACGTGGAGCGTCCCCCGCTCACCGGCCGCCGCAACGCGGGCCTGCAGCTCGGCAGCATCGGCCGCCCCGTGGGTGGCCAGCAGCAGGCCAAGATCGGCCGCGCGCGCCGCCGCATGCTCGGCCAGCGGGGCTTGGTCACGCGCGGCCGCGTCCAGCTGCTGGCGCAGGTCGGCGCAGCGGTCCGCCGCCGCGCGCGCTGTCACCAGCGCGTCCGCCAGCCCGACCACCGTCGCCGCGCGCAGCTCCGGGGCCGGAATGGGGCGGCCGAGGCGGCCCAGCAGACGCTCGAGGCGATCGGCGAAGGCGGCCGACGCCACCTCCGCGGCCTGGAGCCGATCCTCGGCCGCGCTGCGTGCCTGGTCGGCGCGGCGGGCCGCCGTCACGAGACCGATCACCTGGCGCGCGGCCTCCGGGCTGGCGCCCCTCGGGAGACGACGCTCGGCGACCCAGACGTCCCACGCGGAACGCGCATGAGCGTGCTCCAGCTCGGCCTCGGCTCGCTCCCGCTCCGCCTCCTCGTGCTGCGCTGCCCGTGCGACGCTGGCGGCGCGACGGCCGTCCGATGCCTGTGCCACGGCAAGTGCGTCGTCGGCGCGCCGGATGGCGGCGATATCCGCACCGGGCGGGAGGCCGGCCCGCTCCAGCAGCCGTTCGCTCCCCCGCGTATCGGTCGGGCGGGCCTGGGGAAGACGCCACGCGACGAGACCGGCGAGGAGGCCTGCCAGAAGGGCGAGCGGGATGGCCGACGCGACCTGGCTCGCGACCAGGATGGCTCCCACCACGACGCTCGCGACGGCCGCCACCCCGGCCACCAGCCAGCGGCGAGGCGGTCCGGGACCCGCGGCTGCGCCGCGGATCCACAGCTCGTCGAGCTCCCGCAGCGCCGCGCGGCGGTCGGCGACCACCCCGGGGTCGAGCAGGAGCGCCTCTTCGAGCGGGTCGTGGTCGCTGGGCGCGAGGCTCGCCGCCAGGGTCGCTGCCCTCGTCCGCCGCGCCTCCGCCGCGACCAGGCGAGATTCGGCATCGCGGGTCGCCTGGATGGCCGCGATCGAGTCGTCGAGGGCCAGCAGCCACGTCGCGCTGTCGCCACCACGACGGGCCAGGTCGGCGAGCTCCTCCGCGGCGCTGGCACGCGTCGCTCGCAGCTCGGCTAGAGCTCCGTCGCGCGCGAGCTGCAGTGGACGCTCGTCGGCGAGCGCGGTGACCTCCGCGGCGGCGGCGAGCAGTGCGTCGTCGACGCGCAGCTCCGCCAGTCGGGCGTCGAGCGCCGCCAGGCCGCGCTCCGTGGCGCCCAGGGCGGCCGCGGCCGCCTCGTGCGCGGAGAGGGCCGCAGTCAGCTCACCATCCAGGCCGGCCGGCAGGGCGTCCAGCGCACGGTCGCCTGCGGCGAGCTCCGCCTCCAGCGCCCGGAGGGCGGCGGCAGGTGGCTGTGCGTCGGTGAGCCGCATCGCTCGCGCGGCAGATTCCGCCGCGGCGCGGCGCGCCACCTCCACCTGCTGACGGTCGGCCGCCAGCTCCGCAAGCTCGCGATGCAGCTCCTCGTAGCGCGCCGGCTGCTGCTCGAGCTCCGCGATCCGTTGTCGAAGCTCCTCCATGCGGGCCACCAGCCGGTTCAGCTCCTGGTCGCGGCCGCGTGGGCGGAAGACGGCCTCCTGGCGGGCGCGGAGGGTGCGCTCCAGGTCGGCGGCGCTCATCCCGCCGAGGCCGCTGCCGGCCCCGTAGATACGGCTGCGCACGCCCTCGCCGGAGAGCGACTGGATCGACTGCAGCTCCCCCAGGCCGAAGGCGAAGACATTCGTGAAGAGCTCCTTGTCCACGCCGGCCAGGAGGCGGTCGAGCGTCTCCTGGCCGCCGGTGTTGCCATTCGGCGCGCGCACGGTCAGCGCACCGGTGCCGCCGCGGTCCCCGTGCCGCTCGACCGCCCAGCGTTCCCCGGCCGAGGTCACCAGTGCGAGGCGCCCGCCACGCCGGCCGCCGGCGAAGGCGGGATACCAGGTCCGCCCGTCGCGCGTCGCCTCGAAGCCGAAGAGCAGGGCACGAATGCCGTTGAGGAGGGTCGTCTTGCCCGCCTCGTTGGCACCCAGCACGACCGTCAGCCCCGGGCCGAGGTCCCAGCCGGCCCCGCTGAATCGCCCGAACCCGTCCAGCTCGATGCGTTCGATGCGCATCGTCAGCTCTCCTCGGCGGCCAGCAGCAGGTCGATCCCCACGCCCTCCGCCTCATCCAGGATGGCGCCGAACAGCTCCCCCTCGGTGGGCCGCGCGTCGGCCAGGATGCGCCGCCCGCGCGGCCACTCGTCGAACAGCGGGTGCACGGCGCTCTCCAGGATCGCGCGCCACGACTCGTGCTCGCCGGGGTCGGTCCCGCGGTCGGCGCGCCGCGCCGCCTCCACGGTGCGCAGGAAGTCGCCGGCGAAGTCGGGCACCGCGCGTCGCGCGGCGACGTCGATCGCCGGGCGCGTTGCATCGGTCAGCGACTCCAGCCACGCGAAGGGCGGCACCGCGGCCAGCTCCTCGTTGGCCAGGCGACGCAGGTCATCGAGGTAGCCGGTGCGCCGCAGCGAGGCGTGCATCGGTCCGCGCCCGGTCAGGCGCAGCCGGAACAGGAGCGAGCGCCCATCGGCCGCATCGGTCGCATCGGCCAGGCTCGAGCGCACCGCGGAGAGCAGCGCCTCGTCCGTCTCAAGGTCCTCGATCGCGAGGTCGGCGCTCGCCCAGCGGACCACGTCGCAGGCGCGGAACTCGGGCGTCGCGCGGCCCGCCTCGTCGACGCTCACCAGCCAGGCGCCCCGGGGCCCCATCTCGCCCGGGTCGCGGCCCTGCGGGTTGCCGCAGTACACGGCCAGCGTCCCGTCACCGGTCAGGATCCCCGGCTGGTGGATATGGCCGAGAGCCCAGTAGTCGATGCCGGCCGCGCGCAGGTCGTCGAGCGAGCACGGGGCGTAGTTCCCGTGGCCCGGACGGTCACCGACGTTGGCGTGCAGCAGGCCGATGGCGAACGGCTCGTCACCGCGCAGGAATCCCACGGCGTAGTTCTCCAGCACCGCGGCGGACGGGTACGAGCGGCCGTGGACGGTGGCCAGTGGCGCGCCGTCGCGGGTGGCGACCGCCGACTCCCCCGCGCCCGTCCCGAACCGATGCGCCTGCGGCGGGAAGGTCAGCGATGGCGCCCACGAGATCCCGTCCAGCGGGTCGTGGTTGCCGTGCACGACGAAGCTACCGATTCCGTGCGCGGCCAGCTCCAGCAGCCCGTCACGGAAGCGCGTCTGGCCGAGCAGGGTGGGACTGCTGCGCTCGAAGACATCGCCGGCGACGACGACGAAGTCGACGCGCTCGGCGATGGCCAGGGCGACGACGTTGCGCCACGCGCGGCTGGTCGCGTCGCGCAGGAGGGCCATGATCTCCGGCGTCGCCTCACCGCGGAGGCCGATCACCGGCGAGTCGAGGTGGAGATCCCCGGTATGCAGGAACCGGAAGGGCAGGGTGGACGGCACGGCCCGGCAAGCCTAGCCGATGGTCGTGACAGCTCGGCGGTCGCGATCCCCCCGTCCGGAGGCGAATCGGCCCGCACAGCCGAACGCCCGCCCCGACACGAGGTCGAAGCGGGCGGGCGGTGTCTTCGCCCCCTCAGGTGCTGGTCAGGCCACCCTGCGGCCGCTCAGCAGCTGGACGACGAGCACGATGAGCGCGATCACCAGGAGGATGTGGATCAGGCCGCCCCCGACGCTCGTCAGGAAGCCGAGCAGCCAGAGGACGAGGAGGATGACCAGGATGGTCCAAAGCATGGAAACGAGCTCCTGTCGGTGGTGCATGTATGTGGTGCCCCGAAGGGCCGCCACATCTGGAGAGCAGAACGCGTGCCAACCCCCCGGGCGAGCAAGCGATTCGTGATCAGGTCGATCAGGCGGCGTCGCGCTCGTTGATCACCTGCGCCACCAGGAGCACGGCTGCGGCCACCAGGAGCAGGTTGACGAGTGGCCCCAGGGCAAGCAGGAGCCCGGCCAGCCAGGCGACCAGCAGCACGGCGATGGCTACCCAGAGCATCGGATTCGAGCCTCCTCTACGCGGTCAGCAGGGCCACCAGGCCCAGCACGGCCAGTACCACCGCGACGCCGGCGAGGGTCACGCCGATGGCGAGCAGCACGGTGGGCGGCTCGTTGCGCTCGCTCATGCGGCCAGCGCCTCCAGCAGCAGGCCCACGTGCTCCGTGGCCTTGACCTGGGGCAGGACGTGCTGGACGCGACCATCCGGACCGATGACGAAGCTGGTGCGCTCGTTGCCGTGGTACGTCCGCCCGCGGAACGACTTCTCGATCCACACCCCGAATGCCTCCGCCACCGCATGGCCATCGTCGGCGAGCAGCCGGTAGGGCAGGCGGTACTTCTCGCGGAACTTGACGTGGCTCCCGACGCTGTTCGGCGAGATCCCGAACACCTGCACGCCGGTGGTGGTGACCGCGCCGAAGCTGTCGCGCAGCCCGCACGCCTGGGCGGTGCAGCCGGGTGTGTCGTCCTTTGGGTAGAAATAGAGGACGTAGCGCACGCCGCGCAGCGAGGCATCGCTCACCGTCGACCCGTCGTCGGCGGTCAACTCGAAGGTGGGAACCAGGTCGCCCACCACTGGTCGGCTCATGCGCCCGAGTCTAGCCGGTCGGCGGCTCGCCCTCGATGGCGAGCAGCACGGGCGGCAGCTCGTGCGGGACGAGGCGATCGGCGAGGTCGCCGGCGATGGACAGCAGATCGGCGCCGCTCGCCTCGGCGAGGTCGTGGCCGCAGCCCGGCATGCGTCGCAGCCCCGGGTCGTTGCCGCCGGCACGCAGCACGCTCGCGAGCAGCTCCGACTCCTCCGGGTCGACCCACGCGTCGTCATCGCCGTGAACGAGGGTCACGCTGCGATGGAGCATGCTGCCCAGGGCGAGGCCCGGCGTGTCGAAGGCCTGCCGCCAGGCGGCCAGGCCGATGGTGTGACGCCGCCCGGCGATGACGAGCGGCATGTCCGCCTCGTGCCGCCGCGCCCGCTCGACAAGCTCCTCCAGCGCGCCATCCAGCGCGGCGACGAAGGGATGACGGCAATCCGTCCCGGTACGGGCGCGCTCCGCCGCCCCGCGGCGCATCACGTCGCGCACCGAGCGTGCCGGAGCACCGATGAGGGTCATCGCCGACAGCACCGGGTCGCCGATGGTGAGGCTGATGCCGAGCAGCGCCCCCTCCCCGTGCGCCACGACGCCCGAGCGGCGCAGATCCAGCCCGCCGTGCGAGCGCATCGCGGCGACCGCGTCGCGCGCGTCATCGATGCGGCTGAACAGGTCGCTGGCCTCCCAGCTGCCCTCCGATGCGCCGCAGCCGCGCGGGTCGTAGCGGAACGACGCGACCCCCACCTCGGCCAGCGCGCCGGCAAGGCGCGCCAGGAGGCCACGGTCGCCATCGGTCCGGTCGGCGAACCAGCCCGGATGGCCGTCGCGATCGAACCCGCCGTCGCGGTCGCGCGGGCCGAACGACGGCAGCAGCAGTACCCACGGGTGCCGCACGGCCTCCGCCTCCGGCAGCTGCAGCGTGCCGGCCAGGCGCAGGTCGCCCGCCTGGAAGGGCACGGCCACGGATCGGGACATGGGCCGAGGGTACACTCGCCGCGCGCATGTCGACCTCGGCCGCCCCGCCCCGCTTTCATCCGGATCCCGAGCCGGTGCCGTTCACGCCGGATCCCGCCGCCCAGCTGCCGGCAGGGGCCGAGGTCGTGGTGGTGGGAGCGGGCATGGTCGGCGCGTCGGCCGCCTACCGGATGGCGCTGGCAGGCCTGCGGCCGCTGGTGATCGAGGCAAATGCGCCGGCCTTCGGTGCGTCCGGGCGGTTGGCCGGCATGGCGCTCGCCGGGCTGGGCGGGCACTTCCCGCGGGTCACGCGCCTGGTCCAGGCATCCGGCGGCCGGTCGATCCTCGAGTACACGAGCCGCTCGCTGGCGATCCTCCGCGAGCTGGAGGCCACGCTGCCCGGCGGAATCGAGTGGGAGGACGTCGGCTCGCTGGACCTGGCGGTGACCGAGGCGGAGGAGCGGCACGTGCGGGACATGGCCCTCCTGCAGGCCGCGGAGGGGCTGGAGGTGGCGATCCTGGAGCCCGACGAGCTGGTGGCCCGCCAGCCGTCACTCGACGCGGCGCACGTGCGAGCCGCGAAGTGGACGCCCGGCGACGGCAAGGTGAACCCGTTCCGCCTCGTCTACCGGCTGCTGGAAGCCGCGCAGGCGCACGGGGCGCAGGTGGTGACCGGGGTACGGGTGGAGGAGCTCCTCGTCCGCTCGGGCCGGACCGCGGGCGTGCGCACCAGCCACGGCGAGGTCGGAGCCGGTTGCGTCCTGCTCGCCGTCAACGCCTGGACCCCCGCCCTCGTCCCGTGGGTGGGGCGTGCGATCACCCCCATCCGCGAGCATGTCCTGGTCACGGAGCCCGTGCCGCCGCTGCTGGGACCGGGGTTCGAGACGAACCAGTGCAACGAGTACTGGCGCCAGATGCGGACCGGGGAGGTGCTGATCGGCGGCTTCGCGGTCGCCGACGACGAGATGGGCATCGGCTCGTACTCGATGGCGGTGCGCCCCCGGGTTCCACCGCTGCTGGCGCGGCTGCTGGGCGATCTGCATCCGGCGCTGCGCGACGTCCGCGTCGTGCGCGCCTGGGCCGGGCTGCTCGACTTCGCGACCCTCGAGATCCCCCTGGCCGGACCGCTGTGCACCGATGACGGCACCGCCGTGCCGGGCGCCTACCTCGCCTGCGGCCTCACCGGCCACGGCCTCCCGTATGCCCCGATCCTGGGGCAGCTGCTCGCCGAGCTGATCGTCGAGGGATCGCCCTCGACCCTGCCGCTCGAGCCGTTCGATCCGCGCCGCTACGCCGGCGCGCCGGCGCGACCGACCTGGCTGGACCCGTTCCAGGGCCAGCTCACCGGCTGACGGGCGCGATCCGGCTCAGCCCAGCAGGAAGCGCCACGTCCCCAGCCGCACGCTGAGGGCGATCGCACCCGCCCCGAGGACCACCGCCCCCGCGATCCA
Organism: Chloroflexota bacterium; assembly: GCA_039932235.1. Lineage (GTDB taxonomy): Bacteria > Chloroflexota > Limnocylindria > QHBO01 > QHBO01 > JAICQM01. The sequence goes on along the minus strand of JBDTQJ010000010.1, from coordinate 14,345 downwards.
GCCCCAGTCGGCGGCCCGCATGCGCTGTGGACGCGCCGCAGTCCGGCAGTCGCGCGACCCGAGGCCGCGCGACTCCATCGCTGCCGCCATGCGGGCCGCGCGTCGCACCCCGCCGACCAGCAGCGCCAGCAGGCGGCCGCCCAGCAGGCGCACCCACGCCACCGGCGAGCGCCCGGCATCGACGCCGCGGGCGCGGCGGGCGAGGCCGATCGTCTGCCACTCCCGCGCGAACGCGGGCAGCAGGCGCAGCGCGGCCAGCGCCCCGAGTGCGAAGCGCGGGGAGACGCGCCATTGCTGGACGAGGGCATCGGCCAGCTCCAGCGGATCGCTGGTGGCGGTGGCCAGCAGCCCGGCCAGCGCGATGGCCAGCAGCCGGAGGCCGAGCGCGATGCCGCTGAGCGCCGTCTCCGTCCCGATCCGCATCGGTCCGAGCTCGAGCAGCGTCGTGCCGGCCTGCTCCGGCGCCAGGAGGGTGTTGACCACGGCGACCGAGCACGCGGCAAGGAGGAGCAGCCGGCTGCGGCGCAGCAACGCGGCGACTCCGACCCCCGAGACCGGCAGCAGGGCCAGCAGGACGACGAGCACGAGCCCGGCGGTCACGCCGTCCAGCGACACGAAGAGGGCCAGCAGCAGGATGAATGCGGCGACCAGCTTGGCGAGCGGGTTGGCGCGCCCGAGGAGCGAGCTCGGATCCGGGATGATCGGCATCAGCAGCCTCATCGCACCGGCTCCAGCCGCACGACCCGGTCGGCCAGCAGGCGCACGAAGTCGGGGTCGTGGCTGACGACGCACACCGCGCGCCCCTCGTCCCGCAGGCCGGCCAGCAGATCGAGCAGCTCGATCCAGGTCCGCCGGTCCTGTCCAAAGGTCGGCTCGTCGAGCACCAGGACGGACGGCGCGGCAGCCAGGGCGGTGGCGACCGAGAGGCGGCGCCCCTCGCCGCCGGAAAGGGTGAACGGGTTCGCCTCCGCCAGGTGGGCGAGGTGCAGGCGCTCGAGCAGCTCCTCCGACCGGCGTCGCGCCTCCTCGGCACCGAGGCCGAGCCGAAGCGGACCGATGCGCAGCTCCTCGGCGACGGTGCGTGCCAGGAACTGGTGCTCGGGGTCCTGGAAGACGCTGCCGATCGCGCCGACGAGGCGGCCGGCCGGCCAGCGCCAGAGCGGCTCGCGGCCGTGGCCGCTGGCGAGCGCCTCACCGGCGACCACGACGCCTGTCGACGGTCGCAGCAAGCCGCCGAGCAGCAGCGCCAGCGTCGACTTGCCCGACCCGTTGGGACCGGTGATCGCCAGCGCCTCCGCCGAACGGAGCTGGACGTCGGTGGGCGCCAGTGCCGGGCGGCGCGCACCCGGGTAGGTGAAGCCCGCGCCGTCGGCCAGCACCAGGGTCTGCGAGGCGGGCCGTGGCCGCCCTGGCGGCGCCAGGATCGGTCGCCCGGGGACCCAGACGCCGGCGTCGGCCAGCTCGTCGCCCCAGCGGGCGAACACCTGCCACGGGGCGCCGTCGGCGACCACCCCGCCGCCGGCCTCGACCACGACCACCCGGTCCACGAGCTCGAGCGCCTCGTCGATCCGGTGCTCCACCATCACCAGCGTGGCGCCGATGCGATCCAGCACCCGGCGCAGGACGTCGCGCACCTGGGCCGCGCCCTCCGGGTCGAGGTTGGCGGTCGGCTCGTCCAGGAGCAGGAGCGAGGGGCGCAGGGCCAGCGTGCCGGCCAGGGCGAGGCGCTGCCGCTCCCCTCCGGACAGGGCATCGGTCGGGTGGTCTCGTGCGTACCGAAAGCCGACCGCCTCGAGCGCCGCGTCGACGCGGGGCCAGATCTGGTCCTCGGGCACGCAGCGGTTCTCGAGGCCGAACGCCACGTCGTCACCGGCGCGGCCCATCACCAGCTGCGCGTCGGGGTCCTGGAGCAGCAGGCCCGTGCCATCGCGCGCGGCACGGGGGTCGCGGCCTCCGACCCGGAGCATCCCCTCCATCTCGCCCCCGCCGGTCGGATCGAGCAGCCCTGCCAGGCCGAGCAGGATCGTCGATTTGCCGGCCCCCGAGGAGCCGAGCAGGAGCACCCGCTCGCCCGCCTCGATCCGCAGGTCGAGTCCACGCACCGCCCAGGCGCGCCGCCCGGCGTGGCGCCAGCCCCAGCCCAGGGCCTCGACGGCGGGAGCGGCCGGATCCGGGGCGGTCATCGGTCCATCAAAGCAGACCGATGCGCGACCCGCCGCGTCAGATGCGCCGCTGGTCGCGGCCGGCCGCGAAGCCGGAGAGCACCCCCGTCGCCGCCAGCGCCCGCACCAGGAGCCACGAACCGATGCCGGCGATCACGACCCCGGACGCCGCCGCGGCGACGATGTAGACCACCCAGTAGCCGGCCCCGAGGAGCGCGTAGTACACGACCACGTCGTGGACCGCGGCGGCAACGCCGGCCAGTGCGCCGGCCAGCATGGCGGCCGGCAGGTTCCAGGCGCGATACAGCAGGACGGCGAATCCGAGCTCGGCTCCACCGCCCTGGATGAGGCCCGAGAGGAGGGCGTCCGCACCGTACTGCGAGCCGAGGACCACGGAGACGGCGGCCGACACCAGCCCGCCGAAGAGCGCCGCCCCCGGGCGACGCACGATGAGCCCCACCAGGACGCCGGGCAGGAGCCACACGCCGTAGAGGCCGGCCTGCGCGGCGGGGAGGGCAGTGAAGAGCGGGGTCGCGAGGTTGTTCAGGTTGTTCCACGCCAGGAACACCGCGCCGAAGGCGACGGCCAGCACCGCCGCCACGACGATGTCGAGCATGCGCCACCCGGCGGGGGGATCGGTCCTGGTCGTCATGAGTGGTCTCCTTCAATGATCAGCAAGGTCCCCGCCGCGAGCTCGACGCGCGCCGGCGACGTCTCGACGACGTTCGACAGGCCGCGCGACCGGCCGAGGTGGAGTGGTTCGCCATACAGGGGAAAGCGCAATCCCGTGGTCGAGACGCCGTGGGCGTCGTCCCCGAGCGGGAGCAAGGTCACGCCGCTGCCCGGAACTCCGGCGAGCGACATCGCGCCGGGTCCGCGCAGCGCTCGCACGACCGTCACGCCGCGCACGATCCGGAGCTCCACCCCTCGTCCCTCCCAGCCGGCATCCGCCAGCAGGAGCAGATTCGCCAGCTCGTGGTCGAGCCGGCGCCCGCCGAGCGCGCCCAGGATGGTGAGCTCCGACGCGCCCGCCCGCACCGCGGCGTCCAGCGCCAGCTCAAGGTCGGATGCCTCCTTTGCGACTGGGTGACGCTCGATGCGCACACCGGCGCGCTCGAGCTCGCCGAGCAGCGTCGGGGCGATGCTGTCCATGTCGCCCACCAGCAGGTCCGGCTGGCGGCCGGCCGCCATCAGCCAGGCGGCGCCGCCGTCGGCGGCGACCAGCAGGTCGGCATCGGTCAGGTGGGTGGCATCGGCTGGATCCGGTGATCCGCCGGCCACGACGATGGCTCGCATGCGGCGAGATGACTCCCTTCGCTGGCATGACCCAGATCAGGTGGGTGAGGGTCTGCGGACCGTCCGCACTCTCAGCGCTTCCGCGCTCCCCTGTCGGTGATGAGGCCCGAGCGTAGCACGGCCGGTATCATCGGTCGACCATGCCTGATCCGGATCCGACCTCCACCCCGCCGGCCATCGCGCGCGTCGTGGCCGCGGCACGCGCCGCGTCGCTGGAGATCGATGTGCGGCGCCACCCGGCCGGCGCACGCACCGCGGACGACGCCGCTCGCGCCATCGGGTGCGACGTCGCCCAGATCGTCAAGTCACTCGTCTTCGTGGCCGATGGCGCCCCGGTGATGGCACTCGTGGCCGGCAGCAACCGGCTCGATGCGACCCTCCTCGCAGCGGCCTGCGCGGCCACCCAGGTCCGGCGCGCGGATGCCGACGAGGTGCGGGACGCCACCGGCTACGCGATCGGTGGCGTCCCGCCGTTCGGGCACGCCAGCGAGCTGCGCGTGCTGGTCGACCGCGATCTCGTCGCGTTCGAGACCGTGTACGCCGCCGCGGGCCTCCCGGATGCGACGTTCGGCATCACGCCGGCTGATCTCCTGCGGGCGAGCGGCGGCACCGTCGCCGACGTCGCCGAGCGTCCCGCCGGTGGCGTCTCCGCCTGATGCCGTGGCCCCTGCTCCCGCTCTCGGCGGTGCTGCTCGGCCTCGCGATCGCGGCCGGCGGGATGGCCTGGCTGCGACGCTCGGGCGCAAGCTTCGGGCTCGGCCGGCGTCTCGCCGGGGCGCAGGAGCTGAAGGTGGGTGACCTGCTGAGCGGCGGTCCCGTGCCCCCTCGCCCGGTGCGAGTGAACGGCCGCGTGCGCTGCCCTGATCCCATCGTGACCGAGCGTGACGAACGCCTGGTCGCCTTCCACAGGGACGTGGAGGTGCGCCTTCCTCGTGGCGGCTGGCGGACGATCGAGCGGCTGCGCGAGACGCGCACCTTCGAGCTGTGGGACCACGACGGTTCGCTCAGCATGGATCCCGCGGCGGCGGCCGAGCCGCTCATCAGCATCCCGCACGTCTGGCGCGGCGAACCGGCGGAGCTCGACGCGACGTTCCAACCGGCCATCGCGCGCCTCACAGCGGAGCATGGGGCGCCGACGGCGGCCCGCGCCACGACGCGCATGCTGAGCATGGTCGACCGCATGCTCGTGCTGGCGAGGGTCGAGCACGGGAAGAACGGAGGGGTCAGCCTCGTCCCGCCGCCCGGTGGCTACGTCATCTCGTCCCTCGAGCTCGACGCCGGCCTGCGGCTCCTGGGCGGCCGGCGCGGCCGCCTGCTGGGCGGCGTCGCGACGGTCGTGGCGGGCGTGCTGGTGGCGGCCATCGGGCTGGTCACATGGATCGTCGGCCTGGTGGACGGCGGTCCCGCCGCGCCCGTCTAGGCGGCTGTACCGGAGTTCGCCAGTACGATCGGGGCATCGGCAGAGCAGGGTTCCAGTTCTAGCATCCGGTGCACGGGACTTACCAGAAGTTCCAATCCACCCGTCGGAGCACCTCTTGCCGAGCATCACCCGCGACCGAGCAACCGATGGCGACGCCCTCATCAGCGTCGCCCAGGCGGCTGCCATCCTCGGCGTTCACCCCAACACCATTCGGGCGTGGACCGAGGCCGGCCGCCTGCTCGCCTACCGCATCAACGCGCGAGGTGATCGCCGCTACCGACGTGGTGACGTGGAGCGCCTGCTCACCGAGGGCGGCGCCGTCATCGACGAGCCGGCGCAGGCGCGGATGGAACCCAACGACCCGCGACTGGGGGTCCTTGCCCGCATCACCCAGAGCACCGTCGGCGTCACCTCCGCCGCGGCGGTCTGCCGAGTCGTGGTCGAGGGACTGCGCACCAGCGTGGGGATCCAGCGCGCGGCCGTCTACCTGCAGACCGATCGTGACGGCGAGCTCGCCCTCGAGACGCATGGCGGCTACCGGGTCGCACCGCCCGCCCACCTGGCGATAGCCGCCACGCCGGCGAAAGACGAAATCTTCCTTCCCCTGCGCGCCGCCGGCACCGACATCGGGCTCATGGTCCTCGTCCCCGACGAGGGACGCGACCTCGACGCCACCTTCCTCGACGCCGTCGCCTCGACCCTCGCGGCACACGTCCGCAACGTGCGCATCCTGGCCCGCGCTCGGCGCGAGCTGACCCGCTCCCGCGCGCTGCGCGGCGTCATCCAGGAGCTGAGCGGTCAGCTCGAGCTGACGACCGTGCTCGAGGATGTGGTGACTCGCACGCGCGCCCTCTTCGAGGCCGACAAGGCCGGCCTGTGGCTGATGGGGACCGGTGACCAGCCGTTTGTCGAGGCGGCCGTGCACGGCCTCTCCGACGAGTTCCTGGCCGCCGTGCGCACGGTCGACTGGGAGTCGAACGCGGTCGGCGCTCGCGCGGTGCGTGACCGTCGCCCCTTCGTGATCCAACACGCCACCACCGATCCGGAGACCGGGCCGCTGCAGTCGATGTATGCCGCCGAGCAGGTCGACACCGCGTGCCTGGTTCCACTCATCGCCAACGACGAGGCGCTCGGCGTCCTGGGGCTCTACCACAGCAGCGAGCACGCCTGGCCCAGCGAGGAGGTTGCGCTCGCCCAGGCCTTCGCCAACCAGGCCGCGGTCGCCATCAGCAACGCGCGCCTGTACCGATCCGTCGCCGACCAGGCAGCGCGCATGCGATCGATCCAGGACCTCTCCGCCCGCCTCAACCGGCTGACCGATGCGACGGCCATCGCCGAGGCGATCGTCGCGGAGGCGAGCTCGCTTGCGGAGTACCACGACATTCGCATCTACCGCGTCAACTGGGACGAGCGCGTGTGCGAGCCGGTGGCCTATACCGATCGGCTGCTCGGGGAGGGCGACTTCCGCGAGCGCCTGAAGGTCGACATCGGTCCCGGATCCTTCACCGGCATGGTCGCGGAGAGCGCCCAGGCGCTCCTCATCAACGACGCCCTGGCCGATGACCGCGGCCTCACGATCGAGGGCACCGACGACGTCGACGAGTCCATGCTCGTGGTGCCGATGGTCTACGAGGGACGCGCGGTCGGAGTCATCGCGCTGAGCAAGCTCGGGCTCAACCAGTTCAGCACCGACGACCTGCAGACGATGACCATCTTCGCCGGCTACGCGGCGCAGGCCATCGCCAACGCCACGGCCTATGAGCGCATCACCACCCAGTCCGCCGAGCTGGCGCGGCAGCTCGACTCGCAGCGCCGCCTCCTGGCGATCAACGAGCAGCTGCTCTCGACGCTCGACCCGTCGCAGGTGCTCGAGTCGATCGCGGATGGCCTGCGCAGCGTGGTGGCCTACGACAACCTCTCCATCTACCGCGTCGACCACGAACGCGAACAGCTGGTGCCGGTCCTGGCCCGTGACCGCTTCGCCGCCGAGGTGATGGACCACATCGTCGCCTTCGGGCGCGGCCTGATGGGCTGGGTGGTCGCCCACGGGGAGGCGGTCCTCGTCAACGACGCCCTCGCCGACACACGAGCCATCCAGATCCCGGGCACCACCCCCGACCCGGAGGCCATCGTGATCGTGCCGCTCGTTGCCGGGGGGGCGGTCATCGGAACGCTCAACGTCGGGCGCATCGGTACGGAGGACATCTACTTCACGCAGATCGACTTCGAGCTGGTGAAGCTCTTCGCGGCGCAGGCATCGATCGCCCTGCGCAATGCGGAAGTGCATCACCAGGTGACGGTCCGCGCCGACACGGACGCCCTCACCGGGCTCGGCAACCACGGGGCGTTCCAGCGCCAGCTGGACGAGCTGGTCGCGGCCCAGGGCACCGGCCCGGACGCGCCACCGCTCACGCTGCTGATGATGGACCTGGACAACTTCAAGGCCTACAACGACACGCTGGGCCACCCTGCCGGCGACGCGCTCCTGCATGCGGTCAGCACCGCCATCGCGGGCGCGTCGCGGTCGACGGACCTGGTTTACCGCTACGGCGGCGACGAGTTCGCGCTCATCCTCCCCGGCGTCGACGAGGCGACCGCGGTGAGCGTCGGCGAGCGCATCCGCGGCGCGGTGGCCAGCCTGACCCTCGACGAACCAGCCAGCGTCACCATCTCGGTCGGCCTCGCCACCTTGCCCGGCGACGCCACCGACAAGAACTCCCTCATCTCCGCGGCGGACACCGCCCTCTATTTCGGCAAGCGCTCCGGGGAGGACTGCCTGGTGCTTGCCCACGATGTCCCGCGCGACATGCATCAGCTGCGCGGCACCCTCGACGAGCTGGCCCGAGCTGCGCTGCGCAGCCCCGGCGACGACAGCGTGGGACAGCTGGTCGAGCATGCCGCCCTCCTCTCCGGCGCGACCGACCACGGGGGCGAGTCGATGCGCGACACGCTGCTCGCCGTGGCGCGCTCGCTCGATGCACGCAACACCGCCACCCGCGGTCACGCGGACCGCGTCGGCCGCCTCGCCTTCCGCGTGGCGGTCGAAGCGGGTCTCGACGAGGACACCGCGCGCACCGTGGAGCTGGCTGCGCGGCTGCACGGTCTCGAGGTGCTCGGCACCGCCGAGCTGTCGCCCATCGTCTCGCTGCGGGGCGTGGCCGAGATCATCCGCTGGAACCGGCGCCGGGGATCCATTGCCCGTCGCGCGCCGCTCGGCGCGCAGGTGGTCGGCCTGGCCGACGCCTTCGACACGCTCACCGTCGCGCGGCAGCCGCGTCGCTCTCGCCAGGAGGCGATCGCGGACCTTCGCGCCGAGACGGGCCGCCGCTGGAAGGGACCGGTCATCGATGCCCTCGAGCGCGTCATCGGGGCGCCCGAGCGCGCCGCCCGACGCCGCCGCGCGGACCGCGCCGCCATCCGGGGAGCTGCCTGAGCGGAGGCGGAGGCGGTGCTAGAATCGCCGCTCGCATGCAGCATCCCCGCCCTGTCCCACCACGCCCGCGTGCGTCCCTGCTCGTCCTCGTCTCGTTCCTCGCACTGGCGATGGTGGCCTGCAACGCCGGCCCATCGGTACCCTCGGTCATGCCGAGCCCCAGCGTCCCGCCGGTGGCCACTCCCGACCCGACGCCGGTACCCACGCCGAGCCCCACCCCCCTCCCCACACCGCGCTTCACCAACGAGCCCGATCCGGAGCTCGAGGCCATCATCCCGACGCGCGCGGGCGGCGTCACGCTCGTCGTTCCGCCCATCGACGAGTTCGGCCTCACGCCCGGTGACATGGGAGGGGCCTACGGGGATCTCGGGAGCCGATTCGCCAGCCTGGCCATCGGCTATGTCGGGGATCCGCGCACGACGCTCTACGCGATGCGGGTCGACGGCGAGCCACCGACCACAGAGGACCTCGAGCCGTACCTGGCCACCGCGGGGCGCAAGGTCGGCATCGCCGGCCTGGACCCCGATCCGTGGAGCCTCGAGACGATCGGCGACCACCGCACCTGGGTCCGGGGCGAGGACAACGCCACCGCGGCCGGCACGATGATCTACACGTGGGCGGCGGACGGCATCGTCTTCCTGCTCATCGGCGTCGACGACGCGGTCAACCGGGCGATCCTGGCGGCCCTCCCCGGCGAGCCGCCGCCGACACCGTCGCCGCGGCCGAGCCGCTCACCGGGCAGCAGCAGCAGCAGCCCGAGCGGCAGCTCGGCCACCTCGGCGAGCCCCTCCTAGCCGCCACCGCCGGCCGGACCCCGCACGCGACGGGCCGCACACCGCTACCATCGGCCACCATGTTCGCCCGCGTTGCCTACGCCCTCTCGGTGGGCGGCTCACTCGCCGCCATCGCGCTCCGCATCCTGGGCGCGGACGCGACGCTGACCTTCGCGGTCAGCTCGCTGGCCATCCTCGGCCTCGCCTACACCCTCGGCCACGCCACGGAGCAGCTCGGCGCCTCCCTCGGCCCGCGGATCGGCGGCATCATGAACGCCACGGTCGGCAACATCGGCGAGATCATCATCGCCGCCTTCCTCATCTTCTCCAACGAGCTGGAGGTGGTGAAGGCCTCGATCACCGGCTCGATCATCGGCAACCTGCTGCTCGTGCTGGGAGCATCCCTCCTCGTCGGCGGGCTGAAGAACGGCATCCAGCGCTACGACCCGCAGTCGACCGGCATGAACGCGGCGAGCCTCATCCTGGCGACCATCGGCCTCGTTGTGCCGGCCACCTTCGCCTTCCTCATCCACGCCGGTCCCGACACCGGCTCGGGAGCCAGCCAGTTCTTCAGCATCGAGGCGCTGTCGATCGGGGTGGCCGTGGTGCTGCTGCTCACCTACGGCGCCCAGACGTGGTTCTTCCTGACCAGCCCGGAGGTGCCCGGGATGCGCACGGAGGAACCGGGCGCGGAGGCAGAGCACTGGACGCCGCGCCGCGCCCTGCTCGTCCTCCTCGGCTCCGCCGCGGCCCTGACCGCCGTGTCGGAGATCCTGGTCCATTCCCTCGACCCGATGGTCGAGTCGCTGGGGATCAGCAAGTTCTTCGTCGGCATCATCCTGATCCCGGTGATCGGCAACCTGGCCGAGCACGTGGTGGGCGTGACGCTGGCCTACAAGAACAAGATGGACTTCAGCCTCATCACCTCCATCGGCAGCGCCACCCAGATCGCCCTCTTCGCCGCTCCGGTGCTCGTCTTCCTGGGCCTCATCGCCGGCAACGAGCTGACCCTGGTCTTCACCCCGCTGGAGGTGGTGGCGGTCGGCGCGGCGACCTTCATCGCCGCCTTCATCGCCCTCGACGGCCGCTCGAACTGGATCGAGGGGCTCCAGCTGATCAGCGTCTACGTGATCCTGGGCATCGCCTTCTTCTTCCTCACCTGATCGACGCGCGAGGGAGCAGCCGGGGGCCACCCGCCCTGCAGCGCGCGGCTCACACCCCGCCGCGTGCATCGAGCGCGGGAAGACATCGGTCTATCATCGGAGCCGTGCTGACCCTGCCCGACCTCTGCGACATGGGCGCCGCCGCATGACCGAGTGGGGCACCTGGGACGACGAGACGGGCAACGAGCGCCTAGGTGCCAAACGCGACCGGCTGGCGCGGCTGCTGAGCGTGGCCTCGATCCTCTACTCCCGCGGCAGCGGCGAGGCCGGGGTCGCCGTGACCGAGATCGCCAAGCTGACCGGCATGACCACGCGGACCATCTACCGCGACATCCGCGCCCTCGAGGAGGAGCTGGGGGTCCCCGTCTTCCAGGCCGCGCGCGGCCACTACGGGATCGACCGCAAGTTCTTCCTGCCGCCGCTGCGCCTCACGGTGCCGGAGGCGATCGTCCTCTTCCTGGCGGCCCGCCTCATCCGGCGCTGGAGCGACGAGTACGACGCGGAGGTGGTGAGCGCCTTCACCAAGCTCTCCGACCTGTTGCCGCAGCCGATCGCGCGCCACGTGGCGGCGACCATGCTGGCCGTCGGCGAGCGCAGCCCCAACGAGCCGTTCACCCGCTCCTTCGCCACGGTGGCCCGCGGCTGGGCCGAGGGCCGCGTCGTGGCGCTGGGCTACGAGCCCCCGGCCGGCGGGGAGCGGCGCTCGACCCGCGTGCGGCCCTACTTCCTGGAGCCGGACGCGGCGGGGCGCAGCATCTACCTCATCGGCCACGACGAGACCGTCGACGCGATGCGCACCTTCAAGGTGGAGCGCATCCGGCAGGCGAGCCTGACGACGGATCGCTATGCCATCCCCGACTCCTTCGACCCGGATCGCTGGCTCGCCCACTCGTGGGGCATCTGGTCCAGCGATACGACGCCGACCGAGACGGTACGCCTGCGCTTCGAGCCATCGGTCGCGCACCGGGTGCGCGAATCGGTCTGGCATCGGTCGCAGCAGCTCACCGAGCTCGGCGGCGGCGGCGTCGAGATGACGGTCACCGTGGCCGGGATCGTCGAGATCCGGCCGTGGATCCTCTCGTGGGGCGACGGGGTGGAGGTCCTGGAGCCGCCCGCGCTGCGGGAGGCGGTCGCCACGGCGGTGGAGCATGCCGCGGCACGCTACCGGGCGGCACCCCCCGATGGCTGAGCTGGAGATGGAGGTCGAGCTCAAGTACGCCGCCACACAGGCGGCGCTGGACACCCTGGGCGTGGCTCGCGAGCTGGGACCCGCCGAGCTGGGCGAGACCCTGGTCAACGACGAGACGGATCGCTACCTCGACACCGTCGACAGGCGGCTCCACGCGGCCGCCTGGGCCTGTCGCCTCCGCACGCGGCGCGTGGCCGGGGAGGCGCGCACCTTCGTATCGCTCAAAGGGCCCGCGGCGGCGGTCGCCGGCGCTCTGCACCGACGGCCCGAGCTCGAGGGACCTGCCACCGATGACCTGGACCCGGTGCACTGGCCACCGTCGGCGGCGCGCGACCTCGTGGATCGGCTCCGCGACGGGGGCGGCCTGGTCGAGTTCCTGCGCCTCACCCAGCGTCGCCTGGAGCGGGCGGTGACGATCGATGGGGCGCGAATCGGCACCCTCTCGCTGGACGACGTGGTCGCGCATCGAGGGAGCCAGGAGCTCGGCATGCTGCGCGCGGCGGAGCTCGAGCTGGGTGCCGGCGACGGCGAGGCGTGGCTTCCGGAGCTGGCGGCTGCGCTCGAGCGCGTCGAGGGCCTGGCGACCGACCATCGGTCCAAGCTGGAGCACGCCCTGGCCTTTGCGGCGGCGCAGCCGGCGGTGGGCACCTGAGCATCTCGCGCCGAACGGTCGAGCTGCTGGCGCTGGCTGCCGGGTTCGCCACGTTCAGCTACCTCGGCTGGGACGGAGCACTCTGGGACGCACGCTTCCAGTTCGGCCTTCACCTCTTCGCGCTCGGGGCCGTGGTCGGGATGGCTGTCATCGCCCTGCGTGGCGGATGGCTGCCGCGCACCCCGCTCGACCTGCCCATCGTCGGATTGCTGGCCGTCATCGGCATCGCCACCCTCGGCGGCGAGAACCCGGGCCTCGGTGCGCGCGCCCTGGCCTCGATGCTGGCCACCGCCGCCATGCTGCCGGTGGCCCTCGTCGCACTCCGACACCGCCCCTCGTGGGTCGCGCTGGTCGTGCTCCTGCCGACCCTCGCCCTGGCCGGAGGAACGCTGGCGGTCATGCTCTGGCGTCGCGCGGGCTGGTTCCTCGTCGACGCGCCCACGCTCCTGCCGCCGATCCGCATCGGGGCCGAGGGGACGCCGTTCGGATCGGTCGCCACCCCGCCGTTCATGCTCCTCGCCGCCGCGCCGCTCACCCTGCTCATCGGCGATCCGCGGCTGCGACGCGGGCTGCAGCTGGCGATGCTGGTGATCGGCATCCCGCTCGCCATCCTCTCCGGGTCGCGGTCGGCATGGATCGCCATCGCGGTCGCCGTGCTCGCCTTCGGCATCGGCGAGCTGCGCCGGGTGCCGCTCCGCCTCCCCCACCGCCCGACGCCGCGCAGCGTCGCGCTGACCGGGCTCGGACTGCTGGCCGCCGCTCTCGCGGTGGTGGTCGTGGCGCCGCGCCTCACCGCGTTCGGCTCGCTCGCCTATCGCGTCGACCTGTGGCGCGACACGCTGACGGCGTGGAGCGCGGATCCGGTGCTCGGAATCGGTCCGGGAACGATGCCCTATGCACGCCAGGCCGCGGCCGAGGCGCTCTCCTTCCCCGCCCGCCAGCCGCACTCCCACAATCTGCCGCTGGGCCTGCTCGGGGATGCCGGGCTGCTGGGCCTGGCGGCCGGCCTGGCGGTGCTGGCGTTCTTCCTGTGGGTCGCGGGCCCGTGGCGGGCGCGGACCGTGGTCGGGCGCGTCGCCGGATCCGCTCTGCTGGGCCTGGCGGTCAGCGGCCTGTTCGAGGATCTGACCTTCCTGCCCAACTACAACCTCCTGCTGATCCTGCTGGCCGCGGTGGTGCTGGCCGATGTGGGTGCCGTGCGCTGGGCACCCCTTGCCGTGCCGCGGCGCCTCGGCGGGGTGCTGGTGGTCGGGCTCGTGGCGCTGGCCGTGCCGTGGCTGGCCGGCGACGCGGCCGCCATCGCCTACCGCGGCGGGATCGATCGCTTCGCGGACGGCGACAGCGCGGCTGCCACGCGCGACCTGCTGCAGGCGGAGGCGCTCGATCCGTGGCACCCGGCGACGCCAAAGGCGCTCTCGGTCGCAGCCGATGCGATGGGTGACGGCGACCTCGCCCATCGGGCAGCACAGCGCGCGGTGGCGCTCAACCCCGGCGACGGCCGGGCGTGGACCAACCTGGCCCTGCTGTGCCTGCAGCGAAGCGACGGAACGTGCGCCGCGCAGGCGGCGGCCCAGGCGGCGGCACGCGCCGACCCATTCGGGGTGGAGCTGGCCAACGCCGCGCTCGTCAACGAGGCACTCGGTGCGACCGACCGTGCCGACGAGCTGTACCGCCTCTCGCTGCTGACCAACCTGCGGACCGCCATCGCCCTGCCGTGGCCCCGACCCGTCGACCCCGGCGACACGCCGATGGCCGCCATCGACCCCGCCACCGCCCAGCTCAACCTGCTCGTCGCGCGCCGCGTGGCCGGCGAGCCGATCGACCCCGACGACTACCAGGCGCCCATCGTCCGGGCCGTCGCGGCGCGCATGGTCGGCGACCGCGCCGCTTCGGAGGCGGCGCTGGCCGCGGCGCAGCGCGGCAACCCGCACGACCTGGTGACGTGGGACCTCTCGGCACTCGTCACCTGGAGCTGGGGAGGCGATCCCGCACCGGCGACGCGCATCGGGGCGGTGATCCGTGGCTCCAGGCTGGTGCCGCCCGGCACGCGGGTCAGCGCCGCCCCACCCGGGCTGACGTACGACATCGGGTCATTCCGCATCTATCCGCGCGACGGCCTGGTGGCGGCCGCGAACCGGCTCACCAGTGAGGTCCCCTACCCGTGGCTGCTGGCCCCGCTGCTCGACCCGGGACTGACCGGCGCTAGTCCAGCGGCAGGCGGAGGATGAGCGCCAGGGTCGGCCGCTCGTGGACCTCG